>DASYUA010000252.1:0-4353 GCA_036001665.1 Tepidisphaeraceae bacterium | reverse complement strand
GCCGCCGAATCTCCCAATCCTCACCTTCTCATCCTTATGCAGCAGCTTCACCCGCTTCTCCTCCCCCACCGCCTTCGGATCATTCTGTTCCGAATCCCAAACCGAAAAAATCAAAACCTTCTTCCCATTCCCCAGCTCCTGAATTCCGTAATACCCCTTATCCCACCCACAAACACAAAAGTAAGTCCCCCCCCGCCGACTGCTCGACAACAACCTCATTATAAAACCCCACCCCCACCGGCGCCTTATACCAAAGATGCACCGACCGACACGCCTTCTGCTCCTCCCCCATCGCCACCGCCCCCAATCCCATCACCGCCAGCAAAAAACCCAAAATGAATCTTCCCATTCCAGACCTCCGGTCGGTCCCCCTGACCCTTCCCAAACCAGCATACATTCCCTCCCCAACCTTCGTGTCCTTAGTGCCCTTAGTGGACAATCCTTTGTGCCCTTAGTGGCCCCATTCCCTCCGTTGACACCCTTCCTTCCACCCGCCTAAGATCAACCGGCAACTCGAACTAGCTCAAAGGAGCCTATCCCATGGCCGCAGAGAACGTTAAAGAATTCAACGATCAGAACTTTGAAACCGAAGTCCTCAAATCCGATACCCCCGTCCTCGTCGATTTCTGGGCCGAATGGTGCATGCCCTGCCGCATGCTGGCCCCCACCATCGACAAAATCGCCAGGGACTACGCCGGCAAGGTAAAAGTTGGCAAGGTCGATACCGATTCCAATCGCGATGTCTCGATCAAATACGGCATTAACGCTATCCCCACCGTCATCCTCTTCAAAAATGGCCAGGTGGCCCAGAAATTCGTCGGCCTGCGGCAGGAGAAGGATTTCAAGGAGGCCCTCGACGCCGCCAAATGAGGTGGATTACCGGGTGAGGTGAATCGCCAAGGTCAAAAACAGGCCGTAAATACAAATGCCGCCGAGCGAATCGCCCGGCGGCATCTTCGTTGGATTGTCCACCACCAACTTGAGCGAAAACCCGGCCGAAGCCGGCCTCCGCTCGCGCCGCCTTCCGGCAGCGCCATCTTCTCCGCCCCGGTGTCCCTGCGGCCTTTCCATGCCGCCCTTCCAAGCCTTTCCCCGTCTCTTAAAATATACACCATATCTCCGAAAATGTTGCAAAACGCACCAAAAAGTCCGGAAAACCACGTCTTTTTCAAGCGCATTCGGCTCAGGAAACCAGCCTCCCGGGATTGACCAGTCCTTGGGAAACCAAGTCCGCCCCAGGATCATTTCCGTGCTTGCGAAGCATCAACATGCGTTATAATGCCGCCCGCCGGGCAGGGTCATACATAAATCAGAGGTATTGATGTTGTTTCAGCGGGGAGATGTCTCAGATCGCGCCGATTGTCTCGACAGTGCTGCGCGGCCGCTCTGCGAGCAGCTCGAGGCGCGCCTGCTCATGGCCGCCGGCATCCGCCGCGGCGTGCTCCGCGTCACCGGTGCCGGCGGTGGCGATGACATCTCCATCTCTTCCACCCGCACCAAAATCTACGTGCTGATCAACAAGACCACCCAAACCTTCAACGCCGCCGGCATTCATTACACCCGCATCGACGGCGGCGCTGGCGATGACTGGATCAGCCTGACGGGCAAAATGCCTGGTCTGATTATTGGCGGCGCCGGCGATGACACACTGGTCGGCGGCGGCGGCGCGGACCTGCTCGATGGCGGCGCTGGCGCTGATCTCATCGATGGCGCTGGCGGGATTGACACCGTCTTCGGCGGCTCCGGCGATGACACGCTCCACGGGGGCAACGGCGACGATGGCGTGGCCGGCGAAGAAGGCAACGATTTCATTTACGGCGACAACGGCAACGATGTCTGCTTTGGCGACATCGGCGATGATGATCTGGACGGCGGGCCGGGCAGCGATGTGCTCAGCGGCGATGCCGGCAACGATGATGCGCTCGACACCGATCCCCTCGATGATCGCGACGCTGACGATGAGCTCGACAACTACATCGGCCCCGAGGATGCCTGGAGGACTCTGGCCGTCTACGAAGCCGAGGTCAATCCCAGTGCCGACACGCTCTTTCATCTCGGCCTGATCTACGACGCCGCCGGCGCTGAGCCGACCAAAATATTCGATTACTTCCTCCGCGCAGCCCAGGGCGGGCATGCGATGGCGATGTACGACGTTGCCATCGCATACATCCACGGCAACGGCACCGCCATCAACCTCGTCGCCGCCAACGATTGGCTCAAAAAAGCCGCGGACGCCGGCCGGCCGGAGGCGATGGACGAGCTGGGCAATTCCTACAGAGATGGCCGCGGCATCGCCAAAGACCTCTCCGCCGCCTATACCTGGTATCGCAAAGCCGCCGAAGCCGGCCACTCCGACGGCATGCTGATGACCGGCGAAGCCCTCGACTTCGCCTTTGGCATCTCCCGCAACGACATCGAAGCCGTCCGCTGGTATCGCAAAGGCGCTGCACGCGGCAACCCCAAGGCAACCACCGACCTGGCCAAGATGCACCGCGACGGCCGCGGGATCTATCAGGACATCAACCGCGCCATCTTCCTCTATCTTCGTGCCGCCAAGGCCGGCGAGTCCGACGCCATGAACAGCCTCGGCAATCTCTACCACCAGGGCCGGGGCGTAAAAAGGAATTTCGTCGAAGCCGTCCGCTGGTATCGACTCGCCGCCGACCGCGGCAGCGCCTTCGGAATGCTCAATCTCGGAATCGCCTACATGAATGGCGAGGGCGTTACCAAAGATTTGCCAACATCCTTCAACTGGCGATTGCAGGCTTCGCAGCAGGGCCTCACCGGCGCAATGATTGACCTGTCCCGCATGTATTTCGAAGGTCTGGGCGTCATATCCAACCCGAGCGAGGGAATTTCCTGGCTCCAAAAGGCGATCGATGCCGGCGACGCCTCCGCCGCCGTCGTGCTGGGCGCTCGATATGAGGAAGGCTCCGGCCTCCCCACCGACTACGCCCAGGCCATGAGCTATTACAACAAGGCCGTTGACCTCGGCTCCACCGATGCCATGATGCGGATTGCCAACCTCCACGACGCCGGCAAGGGTGTCCCTGTAAATCCCACCGAGGCCGCCAACTGGTATCGCCGCGCTGCCGAAGCGGGCAATTCCCAGGCCATGGTCGCCCTCGGCTACAAATATCAGGCTGGCACCGGCGTGTCGCTCGATCTGGCCGCCGCCGCGCAGTGGTATCTCAAGGCCGCGCAACTGGGAAACACCGACGGCATGAACCGCCTGGGCACGCTTTATCGATTCGGCACTGGTTTGGCCCAGGATTACACAGCCGCTTTCAACTGGTATCGCAAATCCGCTTTGGGCGGTTACGCCATGGCGATGAACGATCTGGGCACGCTCTATCAAAACGGCCAGGGTACACGCCGGAATTACAAGCTGGCCCTGAGCTGGTATCGCAAGGCCGCCAGCGCTGGCATCGCCGTCGCCATGTCCAACGTCGGCGCCATGTACCTCAACGGCTTTGGTGTCCCCAAAGACTTCAAGCTCGCCCTCTCCTGGCAAAAGAAATCCGCCGCCGCCGGCAGCGACATCGGCATGCTCAATCTCGGCCTGATGTACGCCCGCGGCCAGGGCACCGCCCAAAGCGACCCCAAAGCCGTCCTCTGGTTCCAAAAAGCCGCCCGCCTCGGCAACGTCACTGCCCAGAACATCCTTACCAACAACCATCTGACCTGGTGAAAGGCATTTCAATGTTTTCCCGAAATAAGGGGGTCACTGACGGAGGCGCGCTAGTGCGGCGATTGGATAACTCCCTGGCACGGCGTAATTGTCTCAAAAAAAGCCGCTGGGCTGCCATTACCAACTCAGCGCGAAAGAAAGCCCCGGCCATTACCGGGGCGCCAAAATAATGAATGAATCATTCTTTTTGGTCCTTAACATTCCTCTCCACCGCTCACAGCAGCGTCTCTATATTTGACAGCACATCGTTAGCATCAGCGCCATAAGACGTATCGGTGCCGGTGCCTCCATTCAAAGTGTCTTGGGAACCATCGGCCTCCGCTGCAAAAGTCCCATTGTATAACTTGTCGGCGTTCGCATCCCCCCAAATCGAATCCGCACCAGCACCGCCGGCCATCGAATCATCTCCATTTCCACCTGACATCGTGTCCCCGCCCGCACCTCCATCCATCGTGTCATTCCCATCCTGGCCCTGCAACAGGTCGCTGTCGCCCTCCCCGGCGATATAATCCGCGCCGCTACCGCCGTTGATGGTGTCACTTCCATCGCCGCCGTACAGGCTGTCGTCACCCGAATCGCCAAAGACGCTGTCGCTTCCCGTGATAACATCATTGCCGCTGCCCGTACTCACGATCTCCACATCTGTGGCCACATTATCATTC
>DASYUA010000251.1:0-5732 GCA_036001665.1 Tepidisphaeraceae bacterium | reverse complement strand
CTTGGGATGCCAACTTCGGGAGGTTTTATGGTGAAGCGGGAGATGGATGGCGGAGAATTGTTAAACACGAAGGCACGAAAACACGAAGGCCAACTGGTCGGTGAGCGGGTTGAGGGAGAGGGAGGCGGATTGAGTTTGGGGGGAGAGGTGAGGAGCGAGCGGGTGGGGTGGGTTGAGGATGAGGTGGAGGAGTTGGAGAGGTGGGATGGACTGGAGTAGGAAGTCAGAATTCAGAAGTCAGAATTCGCAGGAGAAAACAGAGTGGAACGCAGATGGCGCAGATAACGCAGATTTGCGCAGATCAGAGAAGGAAGGATTGGATTCGATAGCTGGAGCGGGGCAGATCTGATTGGGGTGGGGCGATTGCGCGCGGTTCATGCATAAGACTGTGGTGATCAATGCGGTGGGGTTGACGGCGAGGCTGGTGGGGGGAAATACGCCGCGGATTGGGGAGATTGTGCGCGGGGGGGAGATGGCTTGTGTGGGGACGGTTTGGCCGGCGGTGACTACTACGGTGCAATCGACGTATCTGACGGGGACGTGGCCGTCGGAGCATGGGATTGTGGGGAATGGGTGGTATTTTCGGGATCAGTGTGAGGTCAAGTTTTGGAGGCAGTCGAATAAGCTGGTGCAGGGGGGCAAGATTTGGGAGAGGGCGAGGGAGAGAGACGCGAAGTTCAGTTGCGCGAATTTGTTCTGGTGGTACAACATGTACTGCGGGGCGGATTGGTCGGTGACGCCGCGGCCGATGTATCCGGCGGATGGGAGGAAGATTCCGGACGTGTATTCGTCACCGGCGGGGCTGCGCGAGGAGTTGCAGGGGGATCTCGGGCAGTTTCCGCTGTTTGAGTTTTGGGGGCCGATGACGTCGATTCGGTCGACCGAGTGGATCGCGGAGGCGGCGATTCGGGTGGATCGGAAATTTGATCCAACGTTGTCGCTGATTTATTTGCCGCATCTGGATTATGGGTTGCAGAGATGGGGGCCGGATGATGCGCGCATCGCGGGGGAGTTGAGAGATCTGGATGGGGTGGTGGGGAAACTGGTGGATCATTTTAGGTCGCGAGGGGCGCGGGTTTTGATTTTGTCGGAGTATGGGATTCAGGGGGTTTCGCGGCAGATTCATTTGAATCGGGTGTTGCGGGAGGCGGGACTTTTGGCGGTGAGGGAGGAAATGGGGAGGGAACTCTTGGATGCGGGGGCGAGCGTGGCGTTTGCGGTGGCGGATCATCAGGTGGCGCATGTTTATGTGAATGATAAATCGCGCGTGGGGGAGGTGAGGGACTTGGCGGCGAGTGTGAAGGGGGTGGCGCGGGTTTTGGATGAGCGAGGAAAGGAGGAGATGCACCTGGATCATGAGAGGAGTGGGGAGTTGGTAGCGCTGGCGGAGAGGGATGCGTGGTTTACGTATTACTATTGGCTGGATGAGGCGCGGAGGCCGGATTTTGCGAGGACGGTGGATATTCATCGCAAGCCGGGGTATGACCCGGCGGAGTTGTTTTTAGATTCGAATATTTTGAGCCCGAAGATGAAAGTTGCGTGGACGTTGTTGAAGAGGAAGATGGGGATGAGGTCGCTTTTGGAGGTGATTCCGACGGATGGGGGAATGGTGAAGGGATCGCATGGGGTGGAACCGGCGACGCCTGAGGAGGGGGCGGTGATTATTTCGAGCGAGAAGCGAGTGATTGGACCGAGCACGATTGAGGGGAGGGAGGTTTATAATGTGATTTGGAGGAGTGTGTTTGAGGGAATTTAATCATTGAATCATCGAATCATCGAATTCAGAAGAGAGGTACGTGTATGGCAAAGATAGCAATACTGCTGGAGCAGAAGTATGAGGATCTGGAGTTGCAGTATCCGAGACTGAGGTTGATTGAGGCGGGGCATCAGGTGGAGGTGATTGCGCCGAAAGTTGGGGAGAAATATCTGGGGAAGTGGGGGTATCCGCAGGGGGCGGATAAGACGTCGAAAGAGGCTCGGGCGAGGGATTATGAGTTGATTGTGATTCCGGGGGGGACGTCACCGGATTTTATGAGGAGGGATGAGGGGTTGGTGAGGCTGGTGAGGGAGGCGGCTTCGTTGAAGATTCCGATGGCGGCGATTTGCCATGGGCCGTGGATGTTGTGTTCGACGGATGCGCTGAAGGGGAGGCGGTGTACTTCGTTTTTTGCGATTGCGCATGATGTGGTGAATGCGGGAGGGCAATGGGTGGATGAGGAGTGCGTGGTGGATGGGCCGATTATCACGAGCCGGTGTCCGGATGATCTACCGGCGTTTACGCAGGCGATTTTGAGGACGGTGAGCGGGGAGGGGGCGAAGGGAGTGAAGGGGAAGGGGATTGCGCCGGGGTGGTTGAGGGAGACGATTATGGCATAACTGGCGGTGTCGGTTTTCCAGGAGCGACTTCAGCGGTGATTTCTTTGGCTGTGATTGTGCCTGCAAGTCCGTGACAGGGGTCAAGGGAGAGCTTGAGTCCTTCATCGGTCGGCTGTATCTGGAGACCAAAGATCACATTTTGAAAGTTGAAGGCAAGGAGATCCAGATCGGAGATGCCACTGAGATGGAGGGTGACAATGGCATGCTTGTCCATGATGTAATAGCCTCGTGCGTCCAGCTCGGGGCGGATGATCCACCAATGGATGCGAATGTAGGATTTGCCCATCCGGTCGAGATGCAATTCGAGGATCTCAGCGTCATGAAACGAGGAGTGGCCTTCAAACCATGATAAGACGTCGTTCCAGCCGGGGATGAGAGCGTGCTTGTCTTGATCCATCTGTTTTACATTGTACGCGGAAGAGAAATGTGATGAGTAGATCGCATGGCGGACAAGAATGTCCGCCCCATCGAATCTTAAGCTTCATGGAATGGTGGGAACGAGAGGGGCGGGAAGGTCTTCTTCGGCGGATGCGGCGGCGAAAGCGATGACACCACGAAGGGCTTCCTCGGTAACCGTGGGGAAATCACGACGAATTTCTTCGAGAGTTGCGCCTTCAGCGAGACTTGCGAGAAGCGTGCGAAGAGTCACCCGGGTTCCGCGGACCACAGGTGCTCCTCCGCAGATTTTGGGATCACGGACAATGTACTTTGAGTAATCCATCGCAACTCCATTATAGCCGCAGCAAGCAATATGACACACGATACGCAGTCATTCTGAATATTCACACCACGTTTTGGCGGTTTCCCAGACGGTGACGGAGGCGAGGGAGGAGGTGTCGGTTTGGAGTTTGGGTTGGAGGATTTTGTAGATGGTGGCGGCGATGTTTTCGACGGTGGGGATGGAGGATTTGAATTCGGGGACTTCGAGGTTGAGGTTTTTGTGGTCGAAGCGGGAGATGACGTTTTCGGCGACGATTTTTTCGAAGGTGGGGATGTCGATGAGGAGGCCCTTTTCGTTGGGGCGGCCGCGGAGGGTCACTTGCAGTTCGTAGTTGTGGCCATGGCCGTGGGGGTTGGAGCACTTGCCGAAGGTTTTGAGGTTCAGGTCGTCGGTGAAATTGGGGTTGAAGAGGCGGTGGGAGGCGGAGAATTCGAATTTCTGGTTGAGTCTGGTCATGGGGAGCTCCGAAGAAATTGCGGAAAGTGAGAGAAAGGGGCTGAGGGAGAGATTGAGTGCGTCGAAGGTTGCGCCGGGGTCGGGATTTTTCAGCTCGTGGTGCATGGAGAGGAGGAGTTGGGTGGGATGGTTTTGTTTTTCGCGGATGGCGCGCTCGGCGAGGGGGATGCATTTTTGGCGGACGAGAGAGTCCATCATTTTGATGTTTTGGAGGAAGTTGGTGGCGGGGTCGAGTTGGCCGGAGAGGGTGAGCTGGATGGTGAAAAAATGGCCGAGAGAGGAGAGGGAGGGGTAGCCGGCGTAGGTGTTGGTGGGATGAGGCTGGGGAGGGTCCTGGGGGGTCGAATTCACTGCGAAACGGACCTCGCGGGTGAGGCGATACATGGGGGGGATTATAGCGTGAGAAGGAACTTCGCACGGGGAGAAAGAAATGGGCAAGGCGCCTAAAATAGCGCAATGAGAAAAAGCGCAAAAATGGCCGGAAAAATGGGAGAAAAATGTGGGTTGGAGAGGGCCATTTTTGAGGTGTGGCGCATGGTATTTGGGGGTGAATTGTGAGATAATGCGGGGCTGAAATTCCTATCGGACGGGATGGTTTTAAAACGGGTTTTTAGGATTTAGAAACGGATGGATCTGGACGGGCAGGCGGGCGATTGAGGAGCCGGCCGGGACCCCAAGACACGGAGTGTTTTCATGGCAGAAGAGAAGTCCACAGAGCAAAAAGAAGCATTCAAAGAAGGCGATTACAACGAGAGCATGATCCAGGTGCTGGAGGGGGTGGAGCACGTGCGCAAGCGGCCGGGGATGTATATCGGGGACACCACCGCGCGCGGTTTGCATCACCTGGTTTATGAAATTGTCGATAATTCGATTGACGAGGCGGGGGCGGGGTTTTGTCATAGCATTTTGATCAAGATCAATGCGGATGGGAGCTGCTCGGTGGTCGATGATGGGCGGGGGATTCCCGTGGGGATTCATCCGAAGGAGGGGATACCGACGGTGGAGGTGGTGTTTGCGAAACTGGGGGCGGGGGGAAAGTTTGAGCACACGGCCGGGTCGGCGTACAAGGTGAGCGGCGGGTTGCACGGGGTGGGGGCGTCGGTGGTGAATGCGCTGTCGGAGTGGTTGGAGGTGGAGGTGAGCCGCGAGGGGAAGGTGCATCACATGGAATTTGAGCGGGGGCACAAGTCATCGGATTTGAAAGTGATCGGGTCGAGAAGCCAGACGGGGACGAAGGTGACTTTCAAGCCGGACACGCAGATATTTCCCAACATCGAGTTCAGCTATGACGTGATCGCGGGGCGGATGCGCGAGCTGGCGTATTTGAATGAAGGTCTGCAAATCGCGGTGGAGGATGAGAGGACGGGGAAGCGCGATGAGTTTCAATTCACGCAGGGGCTTATTGAGTTTGTGAAGCACCTGAATGAGGGGAAGGGCGCGCTGCATCCGAATGTGATTTATTTCAAGAAGGAGGATCCCCAGACGCGGCTGATGCTCGAGGTCGCGATGCAGTACAACGATGGGTACAGCGAGTCGATCCTGTCGTTTGCGAACGCGATCAACACGCACGAGGGTGGGACGCACCTGTCGGGGTTCAAGACAGCGCTGACGGGGACGGTGAATCGGTATGGGGAGTCTTCGAATTTGATCAAGGAGGCGCGGCCGAGCGGGGATGACCTGCGCGAAGGGTTGACGGCGATCATCAGCGTGAAAGTGGTCGAGCCGCAGTTTGAGGGGCAGACCAAGACGAAGCTGGGGAACAGCGAAGTGGAAGGATTCGTGAGCTCGGCGGTGAACGAGAAGCTGGGGAGGTACCTGGAGGAGAATCCGCGCGAGGCGAAGATCATCGTGGAGAAGGGATTGCTGGCGGCGGAGGCGCGGGAGGCAGCGCGGAAAGCGCGGGAGCTGACGCGAAGAAAAAACTCACTCGAAGGCGGCGGATTGCCGGGAAAATTGGCCGATTGCCGCTCGAAGTCGAATGAAGAGACGGAATTGTTCCTGGTGGAAGGTGATTCGGCCGGCGGGAGCGCCAAGCAGGGAAGAGACTCCAATGTTCAAGCGATATTGGCGTTGAAGGGAAAGATTTTGAACGTGGAGAAGGCCAATCTGGTGAAGATGCTGAACCATGAAGAAATTCGGACGATCATCAGCGCGCTGGGGTGTGGGATTCGCGAGGAGT
>DASYUA010000250.1:0-28584 GCA_036001665.1 Tepidisphaeraceae bacterium | reverse complement strand
GGGGCTGGGACGGGTTGCGTCTTCGGCGTAGGCTTCGCAGAGGAGCAGAAGGACGGCGCGGGTGAGGCCGGAGGCGGGCTCGATGACGTTGGGGATGTAGCGGGATTTGGATTTCACTTCTTCATCGCTCTTGCCTTCGGCCTTGAGCTTCAACTGGAGCTCCTGGTCGAAATAGTCGAGCCGGTTGCCTGAATGGGTCTGGTGCTGGGTGAGGTCGTAATCGCCGCGATGGGCGATGCCTTCGAGCTCGCCGAAATCGGGGGCGGTGAAGGGGTATTTGTATTCAATGTCGACGGTCATCTTGGAATAGTGGGACAGTTCATCTTTTTCGTGCTCGCGGAGGCGGAGGTTTTCCTTTTTGATTCCGATCGACTGCCACCAGCGCATGCGCTCGGCCGTCCAGAACTCATACCACATCCGGCTTTCGTCGGGATGGCAGAAGAATTCCATCTCCATCTGCTCGAATTCGCGGGAGCGGAAGATGAAGTTGCGGGGGGTCACCTCGTTGCGGAAGGATTTTCCGATTTGGGCGACGCCGAAGGGGATTTTGACGCGGGTGGTGTCGATGATGTTTTTGAAATTGAGGAAGATACCCTGGGCGGTCTCAGGGCGCAACCAAGCCTTCGTTTCTTCGTCTTGCACAGCACCCACATGCGTCTCGAACATGAGGTTGAATTGACGAGGTTCTGTAAGTGTCCCGACCTCTCCGCATTCCGGGCAAGGTACCCTCTTGCGACCCTCTTCGTTGAGCTTCGTGTAAGGAATGAAGCCACTAACGGTGAAGGCAACGCCTTGAGCCTTCTGAAGCTTGGAAATCTTCTTCTGATTCGCTGCCTTTATCTCATCGGGTTCTCCTATGCCCGAGATCAATGCATGATAATCGTTCTCCACAAAGATGAGTTCCATTGCCTTAATGTGATCCCCACGAAAGCGTGCCTTACATGCGCGGCAATCCACCATAGGATCAGTGAAAGTTGAGGCGTGTCCGCTTGCCACCCACGTCTTTGGATTCTGAATAATCGCCGTATCCACGCCGACCATGTCGATCGGATGGCCATCCGGGCCGATGGGCGGGGCTTCGACCATGGTGCGCCACCAGGAGTCGCGAATGTTGTTTTTCAAGAGAGAACCGAGCGGGCCGTAGTCCCAGAAGCCGTTGATGCCGCCGTAGATTTCGCTGGCGGGGTAGACGAAGCCCCGGCGCTTGCAGAGCGAGACGATCTTCTCCATCACATTTCCTTCGGCCATGCGAACCTCGGTAGTAGTCGGTAGCCAGTAGTCAGCAGCCAGTAGAAATACAAAACCAAAAAAGAAGCGGCATTCGGGATTCAACACCGGGTGGGTGTTCGATGCCGGATGCCGCGGAGTAGATCGGCTATGGATTTGGCCGCGTCAGGCTTTCGCGGCCGCGGTACCCTTGCCGCCGGCGGCCGGGGCACTCTTGCCGCTGGCGGCGGCGGCGCGGGCGGCGTTCAATCGCCTGGTCAGCCTGCTGCGGCGGCGCGAGGCGGCGTTTCTGTGAATCGTCCCCTTCACGGCCACTTTATCCATCACCTGCACGGTCTTGCGAAGCTGCTCCTCCGCCTTCTTCATATCTCCCGCGCCGAGGGTGGTGATGAAAGTCTTGACCTGCGAGCGAATATCATGCTTGCGGGCGCGGTTGCGGGCTCTGCGCTTGACGTTCTGACGGACGCGCTTCTTTGCACTCAGTGAATGGGCCACTTTTAACGGTCTCCTGAAGAATCGTCCGGCAAAACCGGACCCAACTTGATTTCACCCCCTCTACCGGGGAGGAATGTCCGGCGGAGCCGGACCTACGTAACCCCCCTACTGAGGGGGAAGGCGGAGAATGATACCGGCTTGTCATGGAAATTCCAGCGGGCGGACGAATTAACGCTCCAGGCGATGCGCTTGTCGCCCGTGCGCGAATTTGTCTTTGAGGCGAAGAGCGCTTTGCGGGCGGCCCCATCTGAGCTGGCGGCGCACTGCATCCTAAACATCCCGATTACACCAGCCAAACAGGCGAAAAAGGCACGTCATATGCATCACCCGCCTACAGGCAGTCTGCGCGCAAAAGGTGGGCGGCCTGAGCCAGGGAGGCAAGGCCCTGATCGGAACCTGGACAAATAACTCTGGCACACGCGCGGCAAGCGTCGGACCGCGCGCGGTGGGATTTGGTGTTTTTCTTCATGAGGAGCAAACAGATGTTTCTTCGAAGAACTCGTCGGATTTCAACCAATGGAAAACTGTCCAACGCCGCAACAGCGGCCGTGGAAATGCTCGAAGGCCGCGTCCTGCTGGCCTACACGCTCGATCCCTCTTTCGACGGTGATGGAATCGTCAACGGCGCCGGCGATGGAACAATCGTTGTGCAACCCGACAGCAAAGTCGTCGCACGCGTCAATGGTGATCACGCGATGCGGCGCTTCAACGTTGATGGCTCAATCGACACCAGCTTCGGGGGTGGCACCGTCACCACGCCATTGACGACCAGCAGAATGGATCTGAGCGGCGGTAAGCTGATCGTCGCCGGTTATGACAGCGCCGACCAGCAGTCCCATCTCGCCCGCTACAACCTCAACGGCACGCTCGACACAACCTTTGGCGGCGGCGATGGCTTGGCCGATGTCCCCACTGGAATAGAGTCATTGGAAATCGCTCCCGATGGGAAACTTGTCGTCCTCGGGGAACATTACGTACCTAATCCCAACATTCCAGACAGCGAGCTTCCGGTCTTTGATATTGTCAGGTTCAATTCGGATGGATCGCTGGATACCTCCTTCTCAGGTGATGGCTCGTGGGAAGCTCAGCCTGGGCCGGCGCCGTTTGGGGGACTGCTTGACGGAGCGGTGCAAAGCGACGGCAAAATCATCGCGGGCGCATGGGATCTCTATAGTCCCAATGAGGGACGCGAATACTGGACCTTCCGGGTCAACGCGGATGGAACTGATGACAGCACGTTCCACAGCTTCTTCGGCGACACACGATCCGCGCCCTACGCGGGCATCAGCACGATTGAAGCTCTTCCCGATGATCGTTTCCTGATGGGAAACGCTGGGCGCGTCGAACGCTATCTGCCCGATGGAACCCGCGACACCACGTTTGCCACCAATACGCTGGGGCTGGAGGCCGCCGATGGTTACCCGACGGGTTGGGTGAACGGCCTCAAGCCGCTGGCCGATGGCAAGACGCTGGTGGCCGGGTTAATTGACGGGAACTATGGTTCGCCCGGCAAAGCTTTCGTCGCACGCATTCTGGCCGATGGCAATCCCGATTCATCGTTCTCCGGCAATTCCAGAGGCATGCTGGTGCTCGCCGGCGCAGCGACGACGGCATCGAGCCCGCATCTCGACGCTCAAAATCGCGTGATCGTCGGCGGAACGACCAGCAGCTCGAGCGGCAACACATACTGGCTGGCCCGTCTGGCCGATCTCCCGCAGACGCCTTACAACGGCACTCCCTTCAAACTCAACGACACCATACAGGCCGAAGATTTCGATCGCGGCGGCGAAGGCGTCGCGTATCACGATTCCGACTCCACTAACAACGGCGGAGCCTATCGCCCGGCGGATGGTGTCGATATCGAACCCACCAGCGACACCGGCGGCGGCTACGACGTCGGCTGGACGATGCCCGGGGAGTGGTTGGAATACAGCGTCGATCTTGGCGCAGGCGGCAGCGACCTGTTCGCACAACTCCGCCTCGCTTCTCCGAAATCTGGCGGGATGATGCGCTTCGTGATCGACGCCGGCACCGCTGACGCGGTCGAGGGCGAGCCTTTTGCTGTTCCAAAACACCGGTTCGTTCCAGAACTGGCAATCCCAGAACGTCTCCTTTCCGACTGTCGCAGGCGGAGTCCACACCGTTCGCCTGGAATTCCTCAGTTCGCCGAACACCGGGGGCATGGCCAACGTTAACTGGTTCTACATTTCGCCCCGAGGCAGCAGCGGCCAAACCGGCACCGGGCTCAAAGGCGAATACTTCAACAACATGGACTTCACCGCCCCCGTTCTCACGCGCACCGATCCGACGGTGAATTTCAACTGGGGGACCGGCTCGCCTGATCCGCGCATCGACCCGGATACGTTCTCTGTCCGATGGAGCGGCGAAATCAAATTCCCCGCCACCGGCACTTACACGTTCTATACCACAACTGACGATGGGGTCCGCCTCACCGTCAACGGCCAACGCATCATCGATCATCTCACGCCCCAGGCGGCCACGATGTATAGCGCCACTATAGATATCGCTGGCGCAGATTCTCCGAGAGTGCCGATTGTCATGGAGTATTTCGAACGCTCCGGGGGCGCACTGGCGAAACTGGAATGGTCCGGCCCCGGCATCGTTGGCAGGCAGGTTATTCCTGCTTCACAGCTCTATCCCGTCGGCGATACCAGTTCCGACAACCAGGCGCCCAGCGCGGTTCCCAATTTCCGAGTTTTCACGACCAGTGATCACGAAATCGCGCTCGCGTGGGATCATGCCACCGACAACGTTGGCGTGGATGGCTATCAGCTCTGGATCGACAACAGCGCGCCCGTGACGCTCGGCCCGCAGATTGGCACTTACACCTTTAGCAACCTTCAGGCCGGCTCCACGCACACGTTCAGCATCCGCGCGTTCGATGTGGCACGCAACTTCGGTCCAACGAGCACCGTTCAGGCCACCACAACCGGCGGCACGACAGGCGAGCATGGCTTTCACGCCGATTATTTCAACAACATGAATTTCGACTTTAATGGTTACGCATTCTCTCGCACCGACGCCACCATCGATTTCAATTGGGGCACCGGCTCGCCCGGGGCTTCCATGGATCCCGACACATTCTCCGTCCGCTGGATAGGGCAGCTCAAAGCCCCCACCACCGGCCGCTACACCTTCTACACGACCACCGACGACGGCGTGCGCCTGTGGGTCAACGGCCAACTGCTGATCGATCACCTCACGCCGCAGCCCGCCACGGAATGGAGCGGCTCAATCGATCTGTTGGCCGGCGGCATATACGACATCCGCATGGATTACTTCGAACGCTATGGCAGCGCTCAGGCGAAACTCCAGTGGTCCGGGCCGGGTATCAACAAGCAGGTGATTCCACAGTCGCAGGTCACCACCGGCAGCGGCTCCGGGGACATTCAGGCGCCCGGGCCAGTGCCGACTTTCGAGGCGGCTCGAATCACCCAAAACGAGATCGACGTGCAGTGGACACCAGCTTTCGATGACGTCGGTGTCGCGGGCTATGTGCTTCGCCAAGATGATGCCAATCCAATCGTGGTCGGCCCGGATGTTCGCACTTTTGCCTACCGCAATCTCCAGCCCTCCACACCTTATCGGCTGACCATCAACGCCTTCGATGCCGCCGGCAATCAGGGCCCCAGAACGACCATTACGGTTACCACTGACGCCGCCCAAACCAGCAACGGCCTGACCGGCACTTATTTCAACAACATGGATTTCACCGCGCCAGTGTTCACCCGCATCGACCCGAAGATCGACTTCAACTGGGCCGGGAATTCTCCGGATGCCGACCGCATTGGCCCGGACACCTTCTCAGTCCGTTGGACGGGATACATCGTCGCCCCCACCACCGGCCGCTATACGTTCTATACCACCACCGACGATGGAGCCCGTCTGACGATCAATGGCCAGCGCATCATCGATAAGCTCGTTCCTCAGGCGGCCACGGAGTGGAGTGGATCGATCGACTTGGTGGCCGGGCAGAAATACAGCTTGAATATGGAATACTTCGAGCGCTTCGGGATGGCACTGGCCAGGCTCCAGTGGGCCGGGCCGGGGATCAGCAAGCAGGTGGTTCCGCAGTCGAACCTGTCCAGCAGCTAAAGGAGTGTTAAAAAAAAAGCCCGGGGGCGGTTAGACGCTCCCGGGCGTACGGTTTCGGAGTTGTTTGATTCGCGTCTGCACGTCTTTGTACGTGAATTCCCACTGCGCCACCTGGCTGTAGCGCTTGATGGCCAGATCGATGTTGCCCTTCTGCTCCAGGGCCCGGGCCTGCCAGTAATACATCAGCTTGGATTTGTCATCGCCCTTGAGCTGATACTCGTCGATGACGACCTGTAGAGTCTCGATCGCCTCATCCACATAGCCGGCCTGAAGGAATGACTGGCCCAGTGCGATTGACGCGTCCACCTTCACCTTGGGATCCTGCCGGGCCTGCTGGAAGACGGGAATGGCCTCATCATGTCGGCCCAGGTCGAAAAGCCGCCGGGCCATCGAGTATCGCAGTGAAAGATCAGTGGGGTAATTTTCGGCCCAGAGCGTGAACTCCTCGAGCTCAAACTCGAGCTGTACCTTTTTAAACTGTTGGTAATCCTGCTTCGCCTCGGCGTTTCCAGGATTGTCGGCCGCCATCTTCTTGAGAGTCCGTTCCTGCCGCTGCATCTGGGCCATCTGGATCTTGCCCACCCGTTGGCGGAAGCGGAACTGTTTGGTGCGCTTGTGCGCATCCTCCAACAGCTCCATCGCCTTATTTTCGTGTTCCACATCCTCGGTTTTTTCGAGCAGTTCCACCAGCCGCAGCAGTTTTCCATCGACCGGATCGGCGTTGTAGCCGGCCTCGGCGTCGGCGATCGACTTAAAGAGGTTTTCGTTGCTCTGCACATCCTTCCCCTCCTGGATGAGCCGGTCCTGTTCCTCCTGCTTGGTGAGGCTCTCGCGGAAGCTGCCGCCCTTGAGATAATTCCCCTCATCCATCGTGTCCTGCGCGCCCAGGTTCTTCAGCTCGGTCTGGAGGTCCATGTTAAACTCATCCATCCGCAGCGCGTAATGACAAGCTTCGGTGGCCAGCTTCCACTGCCGAAGGTCCTTGTACACATCCTTGAGCACCAGGAACTTGTTGATGTCCGGGTTTTTGCAGTCGGCATTCGCCCGCAGCAGGATCGGCCCGACCCACATCACCGTGTCATAAAAGCCGGCCTTGTGTGCGTTCTGGAGCAGCATCTGCATGTAACTCGGCTCGCCCGGGTCATAAGCCAGAAGCTTCTCGGCATTGAGCATGTTCTGCTTGTCGTCCTTCTGCGGACGTTTCAGCTTCATCTTTTCCATCATGCCGAGGTCTTTGCCACCGCCGCTGGCCTTGCGTTTCAGTGCGATGTCCCGCAGTGCCTGGTGCGCGGCCCGGGCATCCGGATCGACGCCCAGTCCCTGGAGCATCATGTCGATGGCGTATTCATAGTTGCCCGTGCCCTCCGCGGTCCTTGCGTAATCGAAGAAGACCTGTGCCTTCTTCTGATCGGCTTCCGGGATGTCGCGATAGCCTTTGGGGGGTTCGGCCACAATTCGTTCCTTCAGAATGTGAAGCAGTACGATTCCATGCCAATCGTACAGGACGACAGCCGGACAGTCGAATCTAAAGGGGTCCGACGAAAACTGTCAAGATAATGATTTGGACGGGGATTTGAACCTCCCATTACAATCTCCTAATGTCGCATACTGACATATGCACGAAGACCTGAAAATCATCCTCTACCCCGACCCGCGGCTCACGAAGATGAGCAAGCCGGTGGAGAAGTTCGATCAGAGCCTCAAGGATCTGGCCGCGCGGATGTTTGTGCTGATGCGGGAGAATCGAGGGGTGGGACTGGCCGCGCCACAGGTGGGGCTGAATATCCGAATGTTCGTCATGAACTCCACCGGCAAGCCGGAGGATGATCGAATTTATGTGAATCCGGAGCTCAGCGAGCCGCTCAGCGAGGAGGAGGGTGAGGAAGGCTGTTTGAGCCTGCCCCAGATCACCGCCGAAATCCTCCGCAGCCTGAGCATTCAGATGAAGGCGCGGGACGTGGAGGGCGATCCGATTTCGCAACTGGAATCCGGCTACATCGCCCGCATCTGGCAACACGAGGTGGATCATCTCAACGGCACTCTCCTGCTGGACCGAATGGGCCCGGTTGCGAAAATGGCCAATCGAAAGATACTCAAGGACCTGGAGCAGCGCTACCGGGATGAACAGGATGGAAAGGGAAAGCGGGTTTGATTGAACAAACGCATCGCGATTCTTGGCGCAACCGGTTCCATCGGCTGTGGCGCGCTTGAGGTGATTGAACATCTCGGACCCCCCTACCGCGTGGCCGCACTTTCAGGGCATACTCAGACCGAAAAGCTCCTCGAACAAGCCCGCAAGCACCGCCCCGCCGCGATCGCACTGAGCCATAGCCCGCCTACCGCCTCATCCGAACTCTCGCGCCTCGGCATCAAGATCTACGAAGGACCGGCCGGCCTGGTTGAGATGGTCGGTCGCGATGATATTGATCTGGTTCTCGCGGCAATCGTCGGAGCGGCCGGGCTTCCGGCGGTTCTGGCGGCGGTTGAGGCGGGAAAGACGGTGGCGCTGGCCAACAAGGAAGCCCTGGTTGTCGCCGGGTCGCTCCTCATCCCACTGGCTAGAAAAAACAAGGTCCAACTCCTTCCTGTGGATTCGGAACACTCGGCCGTTTTCCAGGCGGCCCAGTCCGGCCGTCTGGAGGAGATAAAAAGAGTGATACTCACCGCCAGCGGCGGGCCTTTCCGTCGCGCTTCGGCCGAAGAAATTGAAAATGCCACCCTCGCCGATGCCCTCAATCACCCTACCTGGCGGATGGGCAGTAAAATCACCATCGATTCGGCAACCATGTTCAACAAGGCCCTGGAAATTATCGAAGCTTGCTGGCTTTTCGGGTTATCCCCGGAAAAAGTCGAAGTGGTTATACACCCCGAATCAGTGGTTCATTCGATGGTCGAGTTCATCGACGGCTCGGTCATCGCGCAACTTTCGCCGCCCGACATGCGCACGCCGATCCAATATGCCCTCACCTACCCGAAGCGGCTGCCCGGCATCTCGCGAAAGCTTGACCTGGGCAAACCGTTCTCGCTGAACTTTGAAAAGCCGGACCTGGAGCGTTTCCCCGCGCTGCGGCTCGGATATGAGGTGGCCCGAAAAGGCGGGACGCTGGGAGCCGTGCTAAATGCCGCCAATGAAGCCGCCGTCACGGCGTTCACGTCCGGGAAAATCCGCTTCGTGGAGATTTCAAAGCTGGTCGCAGGTACAATTGAAGCTCACCAACTTCAGGAGTCACCGAGCTTGGACGATCTTCTGGAGGCGGATAAATGGGCCCGAAGTGCGGTAGGAACGTCGATAAAAGCCGGGTAATAAGTGGCCAAAGCTGGCCGCTCACCCGGCATTCCCTGTCATCGAGATGGGGAAAAATGAAGCTGCCACGCGTGTTCTGCCGTATTGCTAAAAATCCGCACCTTCTGTGCGGGCCCTCACGGATGTCTTTGCTTTCGAGCTGGATTGGAACCGCTCTATGACTATCGGCAACGTTCTCGCCATCGCCGGACTGGTCTTTGGCTTCGGATTCGTCGTCTTCTTCCATGAGCTGGGCCATTTTCTCGCGGCCAAATGGGTGGGGATCAAGGTTGAGCAATTCGCCGTCGGATTCGGCCACGCCATTCTCGCCTTCCGCAAAGGGCTGGGCCTGCGCGTTGGCAGCACCACCAAGGAATACGAACGCCGCGTAAAAGAGCACTTCTTGCAGAAGGGCGAGCGCAAGGGCGATCTCACGTCCGCGGAATTTTCCGCCACCGCCGCCGAGCTCGGCCTGGGCGAAACCGAATATCGCCTCAATTGGATGCCCCTGGGCGGTTATGTGAAGATGCTCGGCCAGGACGATCTCAATCCCGCCGCCCAATCCGATGATCCCCGCGCCTACAACCGCAAATCGGTCGGTGCCCGCATGTTCGTGGTTTCGGCCGGCGTGATCATGAATGTGATCCTTGCCGCGATCTTCTTCATGGCCGTCTTCCTGATGGGTTTCAACGTCCCCCCTTCGATGGTTGGCGGCGTGACCACGAATTCCCCGGCCCAGCAGGCAGGGCTTCAGGTCGGCGACCGTGTCCGCTATCTCGATGGTGATTATCAGCACGACTTTACCAAGCTTCAGCTCAACACGGCCCTCGTCAAGCCGGATCATCCGATTCCGGTGCTCGTCGAGCGCGATGGCAAGTTCATCAATCTAAACGTGCGGCCCCGGCGGCCAGCGCCCGAGGAAGGCGATTTTCTGGTGATGGGCGTGCGTCCGATGCCCGACCTGGCCGGACTGAATCCCAAAGAGTGGGTGCGCACCGACAATGGCGAATTCCCGAAGATTGATGAGAGCAGCCAAATCCTTCCGGGCGACGTGATTACCGCCGTCAGTGACAAGGCCGTGCAGCCGCAGGATTACGCGATCTTCGATCGGGCGCTTCAGGCCTCCGGGGGCAAGCCTGTCAATCTCTCCGTCCGTGACAGCAATGGCAAGACGCGAACCGTCGAGGCCAAGGTTTCTTTCGAGCAATTCTTCGGTGATACCCCCTTCAATATTGCCGGCATGGAGCCGCGCCCGACCATCGAGATGATCGAGCAAGCCTCCCCCGTGGCCGGCAAGTTGATGCCCGGCGACGTGGTTGAGGCCATCGTCGTCAATGGAGAGCAACAGCGGAGTCCGACCATCGGCAGCTTTAAGGCGCAGGTGCAGGCCGCCGCCAGGGAGAATCGAAAGGTCGATTTCGTCGTGAAGCGGAAAGGCGCTGATGACCTCACCCAGGTGGCCGGCGTGGTTCCCACGTTCCGCACCGGCCAGAACAGGCGCGGCGTCGGTGTGCGCCTCGGCGAGGAAGCACAACCGGTGATTGCCAATGTGATCGCCGACTCTCCTGCCGCTCGCGCTGGCGTTCCGCGCGATTCGCTGATTCAAAAGATCAATGGCAAGCCGGTGATCAGTTGGATGGAAGTGAATGAGGCGTTGAAGGCGACGGATGGAAATGTCGTGATTACCGCGGCCCGGCTCGATCCGAGGACGGGAAAACCGGTCTCCGAGGCCATCGATTATGGAATCGTCCTGGCATCAGCGGAGATTGAGGGATTGAAGAATATTCGCTATGCGCATGAGCTTCTGTTGCGCGACCGGATTGAGCCGCGCAAAACGTCCAACCCCTTCATCGCCGCCGGCTGGGGCGTTACCGAGACGCGCGACCTGCTCCTCCAGTTTTATCTCACGCTTCAGCGCCTTGCCCAGGGCTCCGTCTCAGCCGGCAACCTCATGGGTCCCCTGGGAATCGTTCACGCCGGCTCCAAATTCGCCATGAAGGGCAATGACTGGCTCATCTGGTTTTTGGCCATGATCAGCGCCAACCTCGCCGTGGTGAATTTCCTGCCCATTCCCATCGTGGATGGAGGACTGTTCACGTTCCTTATCATTGAAAAGATCGCCGGCAAACCACTTTCGCCGCGAATGCAAACCGTGGCCCAACTTGTGGGCATGGCGATCATTCTCAGTGTCTTCGTGCTTGTGACTTATCAGGACATCTCAAGGCTCTGGCTCTAGCGTGGCCACTGCGCCTCGCCCGTGTCTTCGCCTCCGCGTTAGCTTATACTTCCTGCCAACTTTGGCAGGAGGTTAGCAATGGGTTGGCGCGCTTCGGGTTGGATCACATCGCTTCTGTTCGTACTTTCAGCAACCGCCGCTCCTCCCACCACTCAACCGCTTCCCGTCCACTTGCTCGTTCCCGGCTTCGTCGTGCGAGAGTTGCCGGTTCAGATCACCAACCTCAACAACCTCGAATACGCCCCCGATGGCCGGCTCTTTGCGGTCGGCTACGACGGCCGGGTTCATGTTCTCACCGACACCGATGGCGACGGCCTTGAAGAGACGGCAAAGGTTTATTGGGGCGGAAAACCCGGGGAGATTCGCGCACCGGTGGGCATATGCATCCGGCCGGAGGGCATCTACATCGCTTCCAAAGGCCGGATCTCTCTCGTCAAAGACACCAACCACGACGGCGTGGCCGATGAATGCGAAATGGTCGTTGGCGGATGGAAGGAGCTGTTCGTCGCCGTCGATTCGCTCGGAGTGGCCGTCGATAAGGATGGCAGTCTTTATTATGGCCGGGGCTGTTTCGATTTCACCAACCCCATGCAGATCGACAAGAAGACCGGCGTCGCCGGCTGGAACCGCCAGCAGGAAACCGGCACGATCATGAAGGTTTCCCCCGATCGAAAGACCCGCGAGATTGTCTGCACCGGCATCCGCTTCTCAGTCGGACTTCAATTCAATCGCGATGGCGACCTGTTCTGCACCGATCAGGAGGGCGCAACCTGGTGCCCCAATGGCAATCCGGTTGACGAATTGCTTCAAATTGTCCCCGGCCGGCATTACGGCTTTCCGCCGCAGTATCTCCACAAGCTTCCGGGTGTGAATGATGAGCCCAACGTCGTCAGCTTTGGTCCGCAGCACCAGTCTACCTGCGGCATGAAGTTCAACGAGGAGACCAAAGACCGCAAATCATTCGGGCCCGCTTTCTGGGAAGGCGATGCCCTGGTGGTCGGCGAGTCGCGCGGCAAAATCTGGCGATGTCCGCTGGTGAAGACCTCGGCCGGCTACATCGGCAAACCCGTTGTGATCGCGACGCAGGACATGCTCACCATCGACTGCGCGATTTCCCCCAAGGGCGATCTGCTCATCTGCTGTCACAGCGGCCCACCCGATTGGGGCACCGGCCCAAAAGGCCCGGGGCGGATTTTCAAAATTAGCTACGCTGACCGTGCTGCTCCGCAACCGGTCGCGGTCTGGCCAGCCGGGCCGGGAGAAATTCGCGTTGCTTTCGACAAGCCGGTCGATGAAGCCATTCTCAGCGAGTCCAAAACGCTCATCGGCGGCGAATACGTCCGCGCGGCCGATCGCCAGGAAAGCATGACGCCGCCATACGTCGTCGTCACTGAGCAGCGGCACACCCCCATCGCCAACATTCGCGTCAGCGCCCAGTCGCTTTCGAAAGATCGGCGTATGCTCAGCCTCTCAACCGATCCAATGCCCTGGCGCTCGTATTATTCGCTGGCCGTCCCCGGCGTTCGCAAAGTTGGCGAGAAGATCCTCAGTTCCACCGTCGATCTCGATTTCATGCCCACCGGTGTCGAAGCGCGCTTTCAGACCACCGGCGCCCAACCTGAAGCGCCAGCCATCTGGCTCCCGCATCTGGACTCGAACGTCAATCAGCGCTGGACCAGAAATTCCTCCGAGCACGAGCGCTGGTATCAGGAACTGAATCAGAAGGCCGGGATTCTTTCGCTGCGCACCGCCCTTGATCTCCCCGGAAAAGAAGCCACCCTGAAAATCGAATCCAATCAGGCCTTCAATGTCTCGGCCGGCACACAACAGGAAAAGTCCCGGACCGATGGCAAAACTTTTGCCGCCCTCTTCACGGTTGGCATGGCCGGCGCACCGGTGCCGATCGAGCTTGCGTTTACGAAAGCCGCCGAACAACCCCTCGAGCTCAACGTTTCCTATCACACCGACATCGACGCCATCGAACGCCCCATCCCCACCGAGCGCCTGGTCCTTCCGTGGGCCGCGGCACTCCCACTCGCACCCAGGAACGGCCTCGCCCCCAAACCCACCGGCGGCGACTGGGCCCGCGGTAAATCCCTTTTCTTCGGTGAAGCCCAATGTTCCACCTGCCATACCCTCGGCAACCAGGGTGGCAACCTTGGCCCCAACCTCTCCAACCTGACCCACAAAGACCCCGACTCGGTGATGCGCGACATCATCGCCCCCAGCACCGCCATCAATCCCGATTTCATCAATTATCGTGTCAAACTCAAAAACGGCGACGTCCTGGCCGGCCTCGTCGGCGCTGAAGGCGACGACCGGCTCACCATCACTGAAGGCGTCGGCAAAACCACGCTCGTCAAGCGCGGCGATGTCAGCGCGCTGAGTCCAAGCGACATTTCCATCATGCCCGACGGCTATAAAGACCAGCTTGGCCCCGAAAAACTCAAAGACCTGATCACCTTCCTGACCGAAGAACCGCCCAAGAAAAAGTAGGTTTGGCTCGGCCGGGCATTCACGGCGCCTGCATTTCTACAGCCCAGGTGCGGCCAGTCACCGCCTCCGCTTCGGCGGGCGCTGCCTTTTTCTCGCCGTATTCGAAGAACTTTTTGAGCTTCAGGAAATGCTTCTCATACAGGTGCCAACTCAGCACCGCAACCAGCGTTGAAATGCCAATCGCAACACCCATCGACAGCGCCACGCCGATGAAATTCGATCCCATCGCCGTCCCCAGTTTCTCGCTTGAGAAGTGCTTCTCGAACAGGGGCGCAAGGATCCAGTGAAAGACATAGATGCCGTAGCTGTATTTGCCGAAGAAGCGAAGAACAGGGTTGCTGAAGATGGCCGAAGCGGTCCCTCCCGCGACGGCAACTACCAGCAGCGCCCCAAAAAATGCCGCCAGCACCGTCAGCGCCACCGTGTAATTCAGATCCTCCATTCTCTGTAGCCAAATCCCGAATAACAGCACGAACAGGATTGCCGCCACCCACCGCGCCGGCCGAAGCATCGCCGCTATGCCGCCTGGTCCGCGTGCCGCCAGCGCCACCAGGCCCCCCATCGCCAACTCGTCCATCCGGCACGGCGTCAGCACATAAGCGGCCGTATCGTTCCATAAAAAATACGCCAGAATCCGCAGCACCAGCGCCACCACCATGCATCCCGTACAGATTCGCATCAGTGTTTTGCGGCCGAATGCGAACACAATCGTCGGCCAGACCAGATAGAAATGTTCCTCAATCGCCAGCGACCAGAAGTGATTCAGCTTCACCCAGCTCGTTTCGAGCGGCCAGTCGCCGGTGATGGCCTGCGGAATGTTGGCGGCATACACCCACAGCCAATGCTGGTTCTGCATCAACCGCTGATCTTCGGGGCCGCTCATCGGCCGCCAGAGCGGGATGATGACGAAGATGACCAAAAGCGCGCCGTAATACAGCGGAAAAATCCGCAGCACCCGCCGCATGTAGAAATTGCGGAAATAGTGTGCTGAGCCTTTGGCGTCGAAAAGAATTCCGGTGATCAGGAAACCGCTGAGGACAAAGAACAAATCGACGCCGCACCAACCCAATCGCGAGACCCATCGCGTCAGCACGCCGATCAATGTGCTGCCGCCACCTTCGGGGGTGAAATGGAAGAGCAGGACGAGAATAATCGCCAGCCCGCGCAGGCCGTCGAGCGCGGGAATGTGCGCAGAGGTACGCTCGAGAGGCACGAGTCGCGGGTCGACTTGCCGGACGGGCTCAACCATTGATGGAATGGACATCCACTAAAACTAATGTCGGGATGTCGAATGTTGGAATGCTCAATCTGCCCGCTTGCCCGTCACTTGCTTGCACGCGCGCTTCGGATCGCTTCGACAAACGCCCTGGCGTTGGCCGTAATCGAGGCCCAGTCACCCCTGGCCATCGCATCTTTTGTCACCAGAGCGGAGCCAACTCCCACACAGGCAGCGCCGGCCTTGATCCATTCCCCCACGCTCTTGAGATCCACACCGCCCGTCGGCACCAATCGCAACTGCGGCAACGGCGCGAGAATCTCCCGGAAATATCCCGGCCCGAGTTGTGTCGAGGGAAATACCTTCACCAGGTCTCCGCCCGCTTTCCAGGCGGTGAGAATTTCCGTCGGCGTCAATCCCGCCGGGATCGAAACTTTTCCATAGCTTCGCGTCGTCTCCACCACCTCGCGGCTGAAAACCGGCGACACCACAAACTGCGCCCCTGCCGCAATCGCATCCCGGCACGTAGCGGCATCGATGACCGAGCCCACACCGATCAGCGCTTTGTCTCCGAAGCGATCGGCAAGCGCTTCAATGGCCGAAATCGCCCTGGGCGTGGTCATGGTCACTTCGATATTGGTCACGCCCCCCGCGAAAAGCGCCTCGCTGATATGCTGCAACATCTCGGCCGCGGGCGCCCGCATGATCGCCACCACTCCGCCCTCGGTAATCGTGTTCAGAATCTGCTCGCGTGTGCGTTGCATGGAATTGTTGTATAGCATTGCTGCTTATGGTGAAAGAGCTAAAGGAGCGCTTTGGAATCGGCGATAAGCTCAGCTTTGAACTGGATGAACATGGTATGGACCGCGCCGTCATTGAGACTGCGGACGTACAGGCCAAAATCTATTTGAACGGCGCCCACATCACCGAATTCACCCCGGCCGGCCACCGTCCACTCCTTTTCCTCAGCTCCAAATCCAACTTCACCCGCGGCAAAGCCATCCGCGGCGGCATCCCCATTATCTTCCCTTGGTTCGGCGCAAAAGCTGGCGATCCCTCCGCTCCCATGCACGGCTTCGCCCGCACCGCGCAATGGAAAATCGACAACACCAGTCTTTTCGAGGACACGGTGGTAAGTATCGATTTCTCTCTCGACGCCGCCAACCAAATCCATCTGCGCTACTCTGTGATGATCGCATCAGGACTGCGCGTCGAATTAGCCGTGCACAACCGCTCCGAACATCCCTTCACATTCGAAGAAGCCCTTCATAACTATCTGGCCGTCTCCGATGTGCGAAATGTCTCCATTACCGGCCTTGAGAGCAGCGAATTCATCGACAAGACCGATTCAATGAACCGAAAAACTTCCCCGCCCCACCCCCTGCGCCTGGAATCCGAAACCGATCGCGTCTATGTCAACACCACCGCGTGGTGTCGAATTTATGACTCGGACTGGGAGCGCCGCATCACGCTGCGCAAGTCCAACTCGTCCACCACCGTCGTGTGGAACCCGTGGATCGAAACGGCCAGAAAAATGACGGATCTCGCCGCCGAAGAATGGAAATCGATGCTGTGCATCGAAACCGCCAACGCTGCCGACAACGCCATCACTTTGAACCCTGGTGATGAACACCGGATGGCTCTCTCAATCACCGCGTCGCCGCAATCCCCTTCTTCTCCTCCACCTTGATCTCCCACTCCGTCCCATTGAACTTCATGCTCGCCGAAAGCTGCCCATCCCCCAGCGCCCACGTCGCCGCCTCGGCCTTCGGGTCCTTCTTCCTTTGCCCCTTCAGGATATACGGCTCATACTTCTTCAGTTCCGAATTCAACTCGGTCATCGCCGTCGCCAATTCCGGCGGCGTCCCATCCCACTGAAACCCACCGCCGATCTTCAGCGGAAAATAGACGATCCCCTTGGCTCCATGAATCACCGACACCCACGCCTGCGCCTTCATCTCCGACGCACTCGGCGCAGCGCCGTTCTTGGCGCTGGTGATTCGAATATTGCATGACTCAATGTACGCAAACGCCGGCTTCTGCCCGCCCGACAACTCCAGCAGGTAATCGATCATTTTCCCCTGTAACTCCGCGATCTTCTCCGGTCCGCGGCCGTTGGATCTCACGTACCAGTCCCCGCTGATCCAATCGGAGCCGCAGAAAAAGTTGCGATAGTCATCCCGAATGATTCCTTTGCGCGCATCCCGCCTGTCGCGTGTGGACGTCAACTGCATCCCGTTAAAATTCCCATAAACCGGCGTGCTCGGACTCACCTGCTTGAGCGTGTTGAAGATCGAGCAATACGTCTGCGTCGTCCCCGGCAGATCAAATGTCCCATCCGAATTTTTCTGCAAGTGCCCCCAATTCTCCGGCTCATCTCCCTGCATCCACGCCAGAAAAGCCGGCTGCTTCAGATCATTGGCCGCCCCCGCCGGATCGGGATAAATCACCACCTTAACTCCAGCGGCGGCCGCCGCCGCGAAATAACTGGCCCGCGGCGTGTTATCCGGCTTGGGCTTGTCCGTAACGGCCACATTGATCCCCCGATCCTTCCACTTTTTCAGATCCTTCGCTGGCTGCATCCACACCCCAATGAAAAAGAACGGCAGGGGCGGCGCGGGCTGCGTCGTCGGACTCGCACTCGTCGAAGCAGGCGCATCCGCCGCCAAAACCGGACAACCGAGCAGCAGCACGATAAGAAAGATCGTTATCTTTTTCATGGAAGCAGGCATTCTAGAGCGCTCACGACCGCATGAAAGGGGCGGAAGTTTTTATCTACTAAAAAGGTTTAGCAGCCGGACAGACACAGCAATTCCGCTCGCCGAAAAACTAAATCTCATAATCATGATCAACGTGCTTCGTCTGCTTCTGACGGTACATCCTTCCCCAATCCGGCGCCTTCGTCCAACGCTGTCCCAGCAGTCGCATGATCGCATAAGCGATCGCGAACCCCGCCACCAGCAGCGATGTCTCCAGGGCCGCCCGCGCCCGCCCGCCCGGCCGAAACAGAATGCGTCCCGCGCAATAGACGAGCAGCAACGCAAACGTCACCCGCAGTGTTGTCGGATTAATCCACCCCCGGTTGACCATCGTCGCCCCCACGTAAGCCCCAATCGCAAACCCCAGCGCCAGTAACCCCGCGAATCGCCAATCGATATTGCCGGCCCTCGAATAGGAAAGGACGGCGAAGATGCCAATCGGCGGCAACAGCATCGCCAGGCTCGTCCCATTTGCCTTTGCCTGCGAAAATCCGAAAAAGAACATCAGAAGGGGAATCACCAGCACCCCCCCGCCGATCCCCACCATGCCGCTGATCATGCCGATTCCCAGCCCGATCACCAGCAGCACGATCATGGTCGTTAACGGGAGGCTCAAGCAGAGTCCTATCCGGTGTAATGAGCACGCTGGGACTCGAACCCAGGACCTACGGATTAAAAGTCCGTTGCTCTACCAACTGAGCTACGTGCTCTGCGACCTCGCTCACCTGTAGGTCCGGCACAGCCCGACCTACAAGGCATTCCGCCGCGACTTAGGGCGCGTGGCGGACTATAGGTGATTTCGCGGCCTCGCTCAACAGAAGCTTGTTTGCGGCCATCCTTTACACTAAACTGCCGGACTTTCGTCACCGGGGCTGTGGCGGCCAATTTTGCGCTCGCAAGCCTGCTTCAGCGGTCCGCAATTTTCGGAGTTATGCCTTGATCATCGTCATGCAACAAAACGCCTCGCAGGCGTGCATCGACCGCGTCACCCAGGAAATCGAACGCATGGGGGCACGGCCCCACCTCTCCCGAGGCCAGTTTCGCACCGTCATCGGCGCAGTCGGCGAAGAAGCCAACCTCGACCAAAACCATCTCATGTCCCTCGACGGCGTCGAAAAAGTCGTCCAGGTCATGAAGCCCTACAAACTCGCCTCCCGCGAGTTCCACGAAGATGATTCCGTCATCGAAGTCGGCGGCGGCTCCACCCCCAAAGTCAAAATCGGCGGAAAGTATGCGGCCTGCATCGCCGGCCCCTGCGCCGTTGAAAATCAGCAGATGCTCAACCGCATCGCCAAAGAAGTTCGCGCTGGCGGCGCAACCATTCTCCGCGGCGGAGCATTCAAACCCCGCACCTCTCCCTACTCCTTCCAGGGCCATGGCGAACAGGCCTTGAAATGGATGCGCG
The DNA here is from genome assembly GCA_036001665.1 of Tepidisphaeraceae bacterium. Taxonomy (GTDB): domain Bacteria; phylum Planctomycetota; class Phycisphaerae; order Tepidisphaerales; family Tepidisphaeraceae; genus JBGPEF01. The sequence goes on along the minus strand of DASYUA010000250.1, from coordinate 9,351 downwards.
ACTGCGGCGATGAGCTGGGTATGCCGATTTGCACCGAAATCATGGACACGCGCCAGGTCGAGCTGATCGAGCGCTACACCGATGCCTTCCAGATCGGCGCCCGCAACATGCAGAACTTCGATCTACTGAGAGAGGTAGGCAAAACCCGCAAGCCCGTTCTCCTCAAGCGCGGCCTGGCCGCCACCGTCAAAGACTGGCTGCTCTCGGCCGAATACATCCTCTCCCAGGGCAACCGCGCTGTGATCCTTTGTGAGCGCGGCATCAAAACCTTCGAAGACAGCGCCCGCTACACCCTCGACATCACCTCCATCCCCGTCGCCCATCAGTGGTCGCACCTGCCGATCATCGTCGATCCCAGCCACTGCTGCGGCAAGCGCGACTGGGTCCCGGCCGTCGCGGCCGCCGGAATGGCCGCCGGCGCTCATGGCATTATCGTCGAAGTCCATTACTGCCCCTCCGAGGCCCAATGCGACGGCCCCCAGGCCCTTCTCCCCGAAAAATTCGCCGAGCTAATGGATCAGCTCCGTCAAATCGCCGTGATCTTCAAAAAGGAATTCGCCGAAGCCCCCGAATCAATTCCCGCCTGACCCGTCAACCATGAACTCTTAACGATCAACTTGCTCATGCGAACCAAATTCGTAGCCGGCAACTGGAAGATGAACCTGACCAAGACCAGCTCCGTCGAGCTGGCCCGAAGCATTGCCCGAAACATTCCCAACAACGTCGATGTCGGCGTTGCCCCCCCTTTCGTCTATCTCGATGCCGTCGGTGGCGCACTGGCCGGCTCAAAGATGATGCTCGGCGCACAGGATGTCCACTGCGAAGCGGGCGGTGCATACACCGGCGAAATTTGCGTCCCCATGCTCAAAGACCTGGGCGTGCGCTTCTGCCTTTCCGGCCACTCCGAGCGCCGCCACATCCTCAAAGAGCCCTCCGACCTGGTCGCCCAAAAAACAGAATCGATTTACGCCGGCGGCCTGATCCCCATTCACTGCGTCGGCGAAACCCTCGAGCAGCGCGATGCCAACCATACCCTCGACGTCGTCCGCTACCAAATTGGTGAGATCAGCCGCAAAATCGACGACCCCAATCGCCTGGTCATCGCCTACGAGCCCGTATGGGCCATCGGCACCGGCCGAAATGCCACCGACCAGCAGGCCCAGGAAGTCCACGCCTTCATCCGCCAGACCCTTGCTAAGATGTGGAACTCCGATTTCGCCTCTCGCGTACGCATACAATACGGCGGCAGCATGAAACCCGAAAACGCGAAGAGCCTCTTGTCGCAACCCGACGTCGATGGCGGCCTCATCGGCGGCGCATCCTTGAAAGCCGAGAGCTTCCTGGCCATCGTTACCGCGGCGGCACAGGCGTAGTCTGTTCGAACGGAGACCCCAATGCTCACTTTCTTCCTTTACTTCTCGATGACGATCTTCATCATCGTCTGCCTCTTCATGGTCCTTCTCGTGCTCATCCAAAAGGGCCGCGGCGGCGGCCTGGCCTCCGCATTCGGCGGCGCGGGTGGGAATACCGCCTTCGGCTCCAAAACCGGCGACGTCCTCACCTGGGCCACCTCGGTCGTCTTCGGCATTTTCCTGGTTCTGGCCATCACCCTGAACCTGCTGGCCAACTACTATCACAACCAGCGCATGGGCCCGCCGCCGGTCACCATCGTCAATACTCCGGGCAGCCCCGGTGGGAATGTTCCCACATCGACTCCCCCAACCACCTCCCCCACTTCGCCCAACCCCTGATTTGCACTATCATCGCACGAGCAACCAGCGTTTCTCGGGACCAACACTGCATGATTGTCAGCATGACCGGCTTTGGCGACGCGACCGGCGAGCTTAACGGCACGCATTACTCGGTCGAAATCCGTTCCCTCAACAACCGCTATTTCAAATCCACCATCAAGCTCCCCGACAACGTCTCCGGACTGGAACCCGAGCTGGAAACCATGCTCCGCGAGAAACTCGGCCGCGGCTCCATCACCTTCATCCTGAAAATGCGCTCCGACAGCGCGGAGGCCGCCTATCACATCAACGCCCCCGCGCTCAAGTTTTATTTGCAGCAACTCCAGGCCGTTCGCGAGCTCGACAAGATCGCCCACATCGATCTGGCCATGCTTCTGCAATTGCCCGGCGTCTGCCAGGAACCTCGCGATGAGACCGACGAAATCGCCAAGCACGGCCCCAAGATCCGCGAGCTCGCGGCCAGGGCGATTGTCAAGCTCGAGGCCATGCGCCAGCGCGAAGGCCAGGCCCTCTTCACCGATCTGATGAAACACGCTGAAGTGATCCAGCGCAGCCTGAAAGAAATCACCAAGCGCGCACCCTTTGTGATTGAGGACTATCACAAGCGCCTTTTGCAGCGCGTAAATCAGTTGATGAGCAAGGCCGAGCTACAGGTCAGCCAGCAGGACCTGCTGCGGGAAGTGGCGGTGTTTGCCGAGCGGGCCGACATCAGCGAGGAAATCCAGCGTCTTACAACGCATCTCGATTCGTTTGAACAATCCTGCCGCGGCGGCGAGCATGCCGGCCGGAAGCTCGATTTTATTACCCAGGAGATGCTCCGCGAGGCCAATACCATCGCCAGCAAGGCCAACGACGCCGACATCGCCCGTCAAATCGTCGAGATCAAAGGCTCCATCGATCGATTGAAGGAACAGGTCCAGAACGTCGAATAATTGTGTAGAGTGGGCTCGTCCCGCCATCTTATGGCCAACAAGCAAGGCCAACTCGTCGTCCTTTGCGGCCCCAGTGGAGTGGGCAAGAGCACCATCTCGCGCAGGCTGTCCGAGCTTCTCGACATCACTTACACGATTTCCGCCACCACCCGCCCCAAGCGGCCGGGCGATGAGGCCGGGAAGAAGTATGAATTCGTTACCAAGGATGAGTTTTTCCGCCGCCTCGATCGTGATGAGTTTCTGGAGTATGCCGAGGTCTACGGCGAATACTACGGCACCCCCAAAGCGCCTGTCCTGATGGACTTGGCCAGGGGCCATGATGTGCTGCTGGAAATCGACGTGCAGGGGGCCTTGCAGGTCCGCCATCACTATCCCGATTCGCTGCTCTTCTTTATCTTGCCCCCCGATGAGCCTACACTCATCAAGCGGCTCAAAGAGCGCGGCCGGGACAGCGATGAAGACATCGCCCGCCGTTTTCGCCTGGCCAAGGGCGAAATCTATATGGTCCGCGGCAGCCGCGCATTCGACCATATCGTGATCAACGACACCATTGAACAAGCAGTGGACCAGATAGCCCAATACATCAAACAGAAGAAATCAGGAGGCCTCTAAGTGATCGAAGCTCTCAAGTCAGACGAAATCGTCAACAAGGTCGGCGGCCGCTTCAAGCTGACCGCACTCATCCAGCGTCGCATGCTCGAGCTGATGGACGGCGCTCGTCCCCTGGTTGACCGGGACAACCTCACCGACCTCGAGGTTGTGATCCAGGAAATCCTCCAGGACAAAATTGCGTTGGATTACGAAGAGAGCGGCATCCGCCGCCCCGAAGAAAAGTAGGGTGGGCGCCGCCCACCAGAGCCCTGGAGGGGCGAAAGACGATAGCCCATGGGCGCAAGCCATGGGTTGCATCGTGATATGGAACAGAGCCCCGGAGGGGCGTAAGAATTTCGGACATGCCCGACCCCCCCCCCATCCTCAAAGGCCGCGAACTGATCCTTGGCATCTGCGGCGGCATCGCCGCCTACAAGAGCGCGGAGATCTGCTCCAAGCTCGTCCAGCGCGGCGCTGGCGTCACTGTCGCCATGACCAAAGATGCCGAAAAGTTCATTACCCCTCTCACTTTCCAGGCCCTCTCCGCCCGCCCCGTCCACACCGACACCTTCACTCTCCTCGACAGTTCCGACCCCCAGCACATCTCCCTCACCGAACGCGCCGACCTGATGCTCATCGCCCCCGCCACCGCCAACATGCTTGCCAAAGTCGCCCACGGCCTCTGCGACGACCTGATCAGCCTCATGATCTCCGCCGCCGCCTGTCCCGTCGTTTTCTGCCCCAGCATGAACAACCGCATGTGGGAAAACCCCATCAACCAGGAAAACGTCCAAAAGCTCCAGCAACTCGGCTACACCTTCCTCGGCCCCGACTCCGGCTGGCTGGCCTGCCGCAACGTAGGCTCCGGCCGACTCGCCGATCCCCAGAACATTATCGACGAAGTTACCAAAATGCTCACCGACTCCGCCTCGATGCCCAAACCGATCTCAAACGTCCCCCGTCATACTTGATTCGACTTATCTTGCGGCATGCGCTTCCACGGCGATGACCTCGTATCACGCTGGGCCTCCCACCCCGGCGGCAAGTCGGCTACTTCCACGACGGTTGGATCTACATTTACGATTGTTTTGAGCGATACCAATGCCGCGTTGGCCGAATCGACTGGGCGTCCGTCGAGAAACTGCCAACCGTGATCATCTCTGTCATGACAAACCAGCAGAATCGGCTCCCCTGCAAAAACGATCGAACGCAGAGTAACCACTGCGCAATTCGGTGGCTGATCAAACGGCCACGGGGCGGCAGCCATAACGGGCTCCCCTCCAAACTCTGCAATTCGGGAATCAACACAACCGTCAGTCCATTGAGGGTGCTTGGATATCTCGCGGCCCGTACAGCCTGACTTGGCCTGACCGTACCGCATCACACCATGCCCACCAGTCGCCGTGCGCCTGCAGTCGCTGGGTTGGAGTCATTGCCAGGAGCCAATCAATTTGCAGCCAATCCATTTCCTCGTCAACCTGGTCATCCCAGCTCGAAGACTTATCGAGGGTAACTTGTAGGCGATCATCTGCCATCATCCGTAGTATACCCCCAATTTCTATGGCTTCCCCGCCCCCGGCATGTTATTGATATTCACACGTCGCGGATTTCCCGCGTCACTTCGGGCACGAAATTTCTCACGAGGCCGCCAATGCCAAGACTGCGCTATTGCTCGTTCCTTTTCCTCCTGATCATCTCCACTCTCGCGCCCGCCGCGCAGCCGGCGAAAACCGCCGATGATGTTTTGAAGCTCGCCCTCACGCGCCTCTCCTCCATCATCGAACCCGCCACGGACGCCGCCCCTCAGACCTTGACCACCCAGCTCAGACTCACCCGCTCCGACGGCCTCCCCAAGGAACTCAAGGATGCCACGATCGACCTCTCCTTCCAGGCTCCCGACCATCTCCTCCTCAGCGCCAAGGTCAACAACGACACCTATCAACTCGCCCGCGACGGCCAGCAACTCTGGATTTACACCCCCGCCAAGCATTTCGGCGTCGTTGGCACTCCCAACGTGCCTCGCTTCTCGGCCGACCCTGCCTCCATCGACCATACTCAGCTCAAACCCTTCTCCCTGCCCATCTCCGCTGAGCAGCTCGTGGCCCTGCCCTTCATGGCTGCTCTCGAACTCGCGCCCGCCGAATCGATTGACGGCTTCGACTGCGACGTTGTCAGGATCATTCCACGCGAGCAGCTCGTCCAAACCCTCGGCCTTCCCGCCGGCGAGATTGAACTGGCCATCCGCCAGACCGACTCCCTCCCCGCCCGCATCCGCTACAACGATCAGAAGGTCCATCTCGAACTGCAACTGCTCCAGACAAAATTCTCCGCTCCCTGGCCCGCGGAAAAATGGCAGCTCAAGGCGGCCGCCGACGACAAGATCGAAAAGACCGCCGTCTCCCATATCATTCGCTTCGCGCACGTCGCCCTCAGCAGCATCGGCAAAAAAGTCCCCACCCTCGGCCCCGCCACCGGCGACATCAAAATCGTCGCCCGCGAAGGCGCTGGCCGGCTCGAAATTCACGATAGCACCCGCGTCCTGGTCATGAAAGGCACGCCCGAAGAAATGGGCCGCCAGCATGGCATCCTGCTCAAGAAGGAAATCCGCGACTGCACCGACCACATCCTCTACGGCGTCGGCGTCGGCAGTTCTTTTGCAAAAGGAAAATGGTTCTTCGGCGAGATCGAAGCCGCCCATGCCCGCCTCACGCCCTTCATCTCGCAGCGCTACTATCGCGAGATCGACGCCATGGCCGATGCCATCGGTGCCAATCGCCAGGAATCGCGGCTGGCCAATTTCTTCCCCGAGCTTTTCCACTGCTCCGGCTTCGCCATCGCCAACGATGCCACCGTCGGCGGCCGGCTCTATCACGGCCGAATTCTCGACTACATGAAAGGCGTCGGCCTCGAGCAGAACGCGACCGTGATGATCTTCCAACCCGAGAAGGGCAACGCCTGGGTCAACATCGGCTACGCCGGCTTCGTCGGGTCGGTCACTGCAATGAACTCCAGGCACGTCGCCATTGGTGAAATGGGCGGCCGCGGCGAGGGCAACTGGGATGGCAAACCCATGGCCCAGCTCGTGCGTGAAGTGATGGAGAATGCCGACACGCTCGAACAAGCTGTGGAGATCATGCGCAACAGCCCGCGCACCTGCGAATATTATTACGTCATCTCGGATGGCAAAGGCCGCAAAGCCATTGGCATCAAGGCCACCCCCAAAGTCTTCGAAACCGTCGAGATGGGTGCATCCCATCCCCAGCTCCAGCGCCCCGTCAAAGACACCGTTCTCCTCTCCGCCGGCGATCGCTACGAAAATCTCGTCAACCGCGTCCAGGCCGGCTACGGCAAGTTCACCGTTGAATCCGCCCGAGCCCTCATGGATCCCCCAGTCTGCATGAACAGCAACATACATTCGGTGCTGTTTGCCCCGGAGACGCTCGATTTCTGGGTAGCCAATGCAGATTCCCAAAATGTGGCGAGCAAAACCCGTTACACGCATTACAATCTACGCGAGATTCTGGATGGGAATCGTGGCGGTAATGAGGGCAAAAACGACACAGTAGGCACAGTTCCCGCGCTTCCATAAATGTGGAATCCGGTTGCACATGCGGGGCTTGATTAAAAACCCGCAATGCCACCCCGAGCCCCTGACATTACCCTCTTGAGTGCTCTTATGGGCGCCGGTGGATATCCGGAGTAGGTCATCAGAAGCAGAGTCCGCTTCCGCGGACCGCATTGTGGAGTGGCTCGGTCAAGATTTCTGATGGCTGGAGCGGCGCGAGGGCTTGTCGATTTCACATCCGAATTTGGAGGCTACTATGCTGCGATGCCGGCTTTCGCTATCGGCCGCATTGATCGTTCTGGCGTTTGGCTCACAGGCCTTCGCCCAACTGCCCGACATCCAGAAGGGCAATATCTCCGTCCACCTCAATCCCATCGTCACCGGCCTCGACGCGCCCCTCTACGGCTTCAGCCCCCCTTCCGACCCCCGACTGTTCGTTCTCGAGCAAAATGGCCTGGTCAAGATCGTCCAGAATGGCAATCTGCTCGCTACTCCAGCCCTCGACTTGCGCACCCGCGTCTCACCGCCGCTTGTTCCCACCAACGCCAATGACGAGCGCGGCCTCCTCGGCATCGCCTTCCATCCCGGCTTCAACGATCCCTCCAGCCCCGGCTTCAAAACTCTCTACACCTATACCAGCGAGCCCATCCCCATCGGCACCAATCCCACCTACATCGCTCCCAACGCCGCGACTCAAAACTACAAGAACCTCATCTCCGAATGGAAGATTTCCACCGCCGATGCCAACATCATCGACCCCGATTCTCGCCGCGAGCTCATCTCCTTCGGCAAAAACGCCGGCAACCACAACGGCGGCACCGTCGCCTTCGGCCCCGATGGCTATCTTTATCTCGCCCTCGGCGACGGCGGCAACGCCAACGACGTCGGCGCCAGCCATATCGAACCCGGCGGCAACGCCCAGAACTTGACCACCCCATTGGGCAAGATGATCCGCATCGATCCGATAAACCCTGCTCTCAAACCCCTCAGCCCCGATCCCATCAGCACCAATGGCCAATACCGCATCCCCGCCGACAACCCATTCGTCGCTGGTGCTGTGCCGGAGATCTATGCAATGGGCCTGCGCAATCCTTACCGCTACGCCTTCGATCGCGGCGGTACGCATGATCTCATCCTCGCCGACGTCGGCCAGAATACCATCGAAGAGATCGACCGCATCGTGAAGGGCGGCAATTACGGCTGGGCCGTCAAAGAGGGCACCTTCCTGTTCAATCGCGTCACCGGCCCCGGCGGCAACGCCGGCACCGTCGGCGCTGACAGCCCCGGCAGCCCCGCCGGGCTGATCGACCCAATCCATGGCACCAACGGCTATCTCGAATATGACCACGGCGACGGCATCTCCATCACCGGCGGCTTCGTCTACCGCGGCAGCGCCATTCCCGAGCTTGTTGGCAAGTACATCTTTGGCGACCTGGCTCTGCGGACCAACCCGGTTCGCGTCGATGGCCGGCTCTTCTACGCCGACCTCGATCAGGGGACCATCAATGAGTTCCTCCTTCCTCAGTTCGCCGGCGACAAGATCCCCAATGGCCTGACCGTGCATGGCTTTGGCGAGGATGCCAGCGGCGAGATCTATGCAATGGTCACCAACACCACCGCTGATGGAACTCCCCCCGCCGGATCGGGCTTGCCCGCCCACGGCGGAATCATTTACAAATTCGAAGCCGTGGTCCCCGAGCCAACCACAATGGCTCTGCTGGGCCTCGCAGCTCTCGGCATCCTCGGCCGCCGTCGGCGCGCTCGCTGATTTAGATTTCAATCGCCGACGGTCTCGTTGTATGATGGTGCTTCTCCGGGCAGCACGAGAGTGGAGAAAATCTCAAGATGATCAGGGCACGGATCGCACTTCCGCTGGCGCTGGGCGCTCTCTGGACTGGCCGCGCGCTGGCCGACGAAGTAATTCTTCAAGCCAGCAAAGACAACACCATCTTTTCCAGCGGCAGCCTGACCAGCGACGGCGCCGGCCCTCACCTGTATGTTGGCCAGACTTCGTTTGCTGGCGCCCGCCGCGCTCTCATCGCCTTCGATATCGCCTCCGCCGTCCCCGAGGGTTCGAACATCGACAGCGCCCTCCTCAGCTTCAACGTCTCCCGCGGTCACGGAAGCCAGACCATCACACTCCACCGTCTCCTTCAGGACTGGGGTGAAGGTTCTTCCGACTCCGGTGATCCCGGCGGCGCGGGCGCCCCCGCCGCTGATGGCGATGCCACCTGGGAGTTCCATCATTACTCCATTCTCAACCCTCAGCCTTGGAACACGCCCGGTGGCGATTTTGTCTCCACCGAAAGCGCCAGCGGCACCGCCGCCGCGATGACCTTCGAGCTCTCTTCGATGAATATGGCCGCCGACGTTCAGCAGTGGCGCAATTCCCCCGCCACCAATTTTGGCTGGATCCTCATCGGCAATGAGGACATTTTTGGCGGCGCTGATCGCCTCGATTCCCGCGAAAACTCCGATCCAAACTTCCGCCCCGCGCTCACCCTCATCTTCA
>DASYUA010000249.1:0-14405 GCA_036001665.1 Tepidisphaeraceae bacterium | reverse complement strand
CGGGACCCGAAGGGGCTTTATAAGAAGGCCCGGGCAGGGGAGATCAAGGGATTTACGGGAATCGACGATCCTTATGAAGCGCCGGAGAAGGCGGAGTTGGTGATTGATACGGAGAAGGTGAATGCGGGGGAGGCGGCGCAGGAGATTTTGGCGTACCTGGAGAAAGGTGGATATCTCGCGGCGTGAATACAGAAGAGACGGGCAGGATGCCCGTGGTGCCTGGCCGAAAGGAGTCGGCGATGGGAAAGCGTTTTTGGATCGTGGGCGGTGGCGTGTTGACGTTGTTCGTGATTGGCGGAGTCGTGTTGAAGGTGACGCACTATTCGTCGGTGGTTGGAAATGTTTTTGAGGGAAAGAAGACCATTGCGCAGAGGGTTGCGCAGTATGGGCCGGCGGCGAGGGAGCGTTGGCGGCCGTTTTTTGAGAAGGCGGGAATGAGTTATCCGACGCGAATGTCGGTGACGCTGGTTGGGTTGAAGGAGGAGAAGAGACTTGAAGTGTATGCGTACGATTCAGATCGGAAATGGGTTTTCATTCGGTCGTATCCGATCCTGGCCGCCAGCGGCGGGCCGGGGCCGAAGTTGCAGCGGGGAGATCGGCAGGTGCCGGAGGGTTTGTATCGGATAGAGGCCTTGAATCCCAACAGCCGGTTTCATCTGGCATTGCGGATTATCCCAGTGCGTTCGATCGCGAGAAGGCGAACGTGGATGGGAGGAATGTTTTGGAACTGGGGGGCGACATCATGATCCATGGGAGCGATGCTTCCGTCGGATGCCTGGCGATGGGAGACGAGGCGGCCGAGGATTTATTTGTGCTGGCCGCTGAAGGAAATGTCGGGAAGTGGAAGGTGATTTTGGCGCCGTGCGATTTTCGGGTGCGGAATGGGGTCGTGCCGGCGCAATCGCCCCGATGGACCGGAGACCTGTATGAGAAGATCGCGGAGGAGTTGAAGAAGATGCCGGCGAATGGGCCGTTAGGAGTACGATGACGGAGAAGCGTGAAAAGAGCGATTCAAATAGCCGGCTTGGTGCTCGGCGTGCTGTTCACGCTTTTTTCGTGCTACTCCTATGTGTTTTGGGGTTGGGTCACGGCGACGCCGCTGACGCCTCCACAGTTGAAGCGAGCGCAGTTTAATGCCCATGCCTGGTTAATCCTGACTCTGCTGGGTGTGTTAATTTCAGTTTGGTTGATCGTAATGATCTCGCGAAGGAAAAAAGAGAGTCGCGGATTCCCAGTGGTGCCAACGGACCAGGAATCGAAGGAAACTGATGTCTGATTCATTTGTTGATCTCCATTCTCATTCGACGGCTTCCGACGGCACTTTAGCGCCGGCCGAGGTGGCGAGGGTGGCGGTGCGCGCGGGGTTGGCGGGGTGGGCGTTGACGGATCATGACACGATTGGCGGCGTGGCGGAGGCGGGGGAGGAGTCGGTGAGGCTGGGGATCGATTTTTTGGCGGGGATTGAGATTTCGGCGGAGTATCCGCATCCGGGGACGATGCACATTCTGGGGTATGGGGTGGATCCACAGAATGCGACACTTTCGGATTTGACCAGGCAGTTGATTGAGGGGAGGGACAATCGGAATCCGAAGATCGTGAAGCGACTTCAGGAGTTGGGCGTGGTGATTTCGATGGAGGAGGTGGAGAAAGAGGCGGGGGGGGTGGTGGTGGGGCGGCCGCACATTGCGGCGATTTTGCAGCGGAAGGGTTATGTGTCGTCGATCAAGGAGGCGTTCAATAAGTATCTGGCGCCGGGGGGAGCGGCGTATTTTGACAAGGAGAGGCTGTCGCCGCGGAGGGCGCTGGAAATGATTGTGGAATCGGGGGGGATTCCGGTTTTGGCGCACCCGGTGCAGTTGCGGTGCGAGAGTGATGAGAAGTTGGAGGCGGTGGTGCGGGAGTTGATGGAGATGGGATTGGCGGGCATGGAGGTGATGCACAGCGATCACACGTCGGAGTTGGTGAGCAAATACACGGCGATGGCGGATCGGTTGGGGTTGCTGAAGAGCGGGGGGAGCGATTTTCATGGGGGGAACAAGAAAGATATTGAGTTGGGATATGCGCGCGGGCAGCGCGTGCCGCGGGAGTTTTTGGATGGGCTGTTTGAGCGGCTGCGGAGTGGGGGCGTGGCGAAGGCGGTGAGGGAATAATGCAGGCTGTTGCGGACCAACTTGATCTGGATGTGCTGAATCCGGCTTTTGAGAAGATGCAGGCGCAGAAGATCATCGACTGGAGTTATCGCCAGTTTGGCGAGGACCTGGTGATGACCTCGAGCTTTGGGGACCAGGCGGTGGTGCTGATTCACCTGGCGACGCAGGTGAAGCCGGATATCAAGATTATTTTTGTGGATACGGGGTATTTGTTTCCGGAGACGCACTTGTTCATGGAGCAGGTGCGGCAGCGGTTTAGTTTGAATGTGTGGACGTATCGGACGAAGAACGATCCGATTCAGTGGCTGAAAACGGCCGGGGAGAATGAGCCGACCTGGCGGAACGACATTCCTGCGTGCTGCGCGGCCAATAAGAATGAGCCCATCGAACGGGCGTTCAAAACCATCGGGGCCAAAGCGTATTTGCGGGGGATTCGCCGGCAGCAGGCGAAGACGCGAGAGAATGCGGAGTTTATTGAATGGGCGCCGCGGTATGGGTGCTATGCGATTTCGCCGCTGCTGAACTGGGCCAACAAGGATGTCGGACAGTATATGAAGGAGCACGATCTGCCGTATCACCCGCTGGTGGAGAAGGGGTATTTGAGCATTGGGTGCAATCCGCTCTCATGCACGAAGCCGGTGCAGATTGGGGAGGATCCGAGATCAGGCAGGTGGGCGGGGTCGGGAAAGCTGGAGTGCGGGATTAATTCGCTGGATTCGGCGAATTTATAGCAACCCGGGTGGGGCGGCATTAGCCGTCAAAGTTCGACGGCGGCTGAAGCCGCCCCTACATCAAGCGTCATAAAGGAGACGACCGATGGAACGCACGCTGATTATTTTGAAGCCCGATGCGGTGCAGAGGAATCTTTGTGGGGAGATTGTTTCGCGGTTTGAGAGGAAGGGCCTGCAAATTGTGGGGATGAAGATGATGAAGATTCCGATGCAACTGGCCGAGACGCACTATGAATCGCACAGGGGGAAGGGATTTTATGCGGGGCTGGTGAAGTTCATGACTTCGTCGCCGGTGATCGTGATGGCGCTGGCGGGGAAGGATGTGATTGGGATTGCGCGGAACATGATGGGGGCGACGTTTGGGTCGAAGGCCGCGCCGGGGACGATTCGGGGAGACCTGGGGGTGTCCAATTCGTTTAATTTGATTCATGGGTCGGATTCGCCGGAGTCGGCAGCGCGGGAGTTGGGGTTGTTTTTCAAGGCGGAGGACCTGATCGACTGGACGCCGGCCGGGCAGGGGTGGATTTATGATATGAGCAAGGGGCAGCCGGAATAATCGCCAGCGAGAAGGGTTGGCGGAAAAGCACTGGCGGGCAAGCCGCCAGTGGCACGCGCAGTTGCATTAATCGGGAATCAGGGGCGACTAAGACTGGTCGATAGGATTGGTTGATGGGCGTTTTTTTTCGCAAGCATCGCAGGCTGATAGTCTGCCTGGGGATCTATATCATCTTCTGGATGATCGGCGGTTGCGCGGATTTGTTCGTCCTGTTTCCGACCACGGAGCGGATCGATGCGCCGGGGGCGCAGCGGCGGGAGATTGATTTTGATGGGGGGAAGCTGGAGATCCTGACAGCGCGATCGCCGGCCGCGACGGTGAGGGAGCCGGAGGCGTATGTGCTGCGGTTTTGCGGGAATGCGGAGCGGGCGGAGTGGAATGCAGTGCGGTTCTCTATGTGGGGGGAGAAGCCGATTGAGATGTGGTCGGTGAATCATCCGGGATTTGGGGGATCGACGGGGAAGGCACGATTGAGCAGGCTGGGGCCGGCGGCGATTGCGGCGTTTGATGCGCTGGCGAAGGAGGCGGGGGGGAAACCGATTTTTGTTTCGGCGACGAGTCTGGGGACGGCGATGGCGCTGCACGTGGCGGGTCAGCGGCCGGTGGCGGGGATGATTTTGCGGACGCCGCCGCCGCTGCGGCAGTTAATTTTGCAGAGGCACGGGTGGTGGAATCTATGGCTGCTGGCGACGCCCGTGGCGATGGGGGTGCCGTCGGAGATCGATTCGGTGGCCAACGCGAAGAAGGCTGGGGTGCCGGCGGTGTTTATTCAGATCGATACGGACGACGTGGTTCCGCTGAAATATCAGCAGAAGGTGGTGGATGCGTATGCGGGGCCGAAGCGGGTGATTATCAGCCGCGGGGGAGACCATAATTCGAGCCTGACGGCTGCGGCCATGGAAGGGCTGAGCGGGCAGGTGGATTGGCTGTGGGGGCAGGGGATGGGGATGGCGAAGGGGCGGTGAGGACTGCAAGAGAAGGTGCAAGTGGGACGAAAGAGGCGGCATGCTGAAGCATGCCCTACGTGGCTTCCAGTGGCACAGAAGAGGGGGCGAGGCGGCGGATTGGTGGCCGATAATCATTCTGAAAACACAATTGAGAGGCTCAAGTGGGTGTGTGGCCGCGTCGATAAGAACCATGTCCTGCCAAGATGGGCGAAGCGGAGAGCTTATAACGGTGAAATGATGAACAACCAACCCGCAACGCAAGAGACTCCTGCCAAAAAAGAAAGCATCCTTCGGCCCTGGCTTTATGGCTACAGCAGCGCAGCGCTGCCGGTCTCGGCCATTTCCGCAGTGGGATTGTTTCTGGGGGCACGGACGGAGTCGACGCTGCTGACGTGCGCGGTGATCGAGCTGCTGCCGCTGGGGGCATTCGCGGGATACAAGGCGATGCGGACGATGCGGAAGAACTGCGGCGATAGCGTGGCGGGGTTCATAGTTTGTTGCGCGTTGCTGCTGGGGGCGGCGTTGCCGGTGGTGGCGCATTGGTTTCGGCATTGAGCGGTAGCAAGAATTGTCGGGCAAGAGTGCCCGAAACACCGGGCGAAAGATGTCCGGCGGAGCCGGACCTACGGGTCACATAGGTCGCAAGACCGATCATCCGTGCGTAAAATTGGGACATGGGTCAATCGGCTGAGCAGCGGATCGCCAAGCTCCGCGAAGAGATCAATCACCACAATTACCTGTATTACAGCGAAAGCCGGCCGCAGATCAGCGACCGGGAGTTTGATCGTTTGCTGGCCGAGTTGATCGAGCTGGAGAAGGCGCATCCGGAGCTGACTACGCCGGATTCACCGAGCCAGCGGGTGGGGGGCGAGGTGCAGGAGCAGTTGCGGCCGGTGCGGCACGCGGTGCCGATGATGTCGATCGATAATACGTATAGCGAGGAAGAGGTGCGGGCGTTTGATGAGCGGGTGAAGAAGGGGTTGGGGATGGAGAAGAGTGCTGGAGGGCTGTTTAGTGGGGCGGACGTGCATTATGTGATTGAGCCGAAAATCGACGGGGCATCGGTGACTCTGCGGTATGAGAAAGGGAAGTTGGTGCTGGCGGCGACGCGGGGGCGGGGGAATGTGGGGGATGATATTACGGTCAATGCGCGGACGATTCGGTCGATTCCGCTTTTGCTGCGCAAGGATGATTCGGTTGCGCCGCCGGGGATTCTGGAGGTGCGGGGGGAAGTGTACATGGACAACGAGGATTTTCAGCGGGTAAACAAGGAGCTTGTGGAGGTGGGGGAGGAGGCGTATGCGAATGCGCGGAATCTGACATCGGGGACGTTGCGGCGGTTGGATCCGAAGATCGTGGCCAAGCGGCGGCTGAGATTTCTGGTGCATGGGCTGGGGCAGGTGGAGCCGACGCCGACGAAAGGTTATTGGGAGATGACGCAGTTGCTGCGCAAGTGGGGGTTGACGCTGCCGAAGGAAGTGTGGCGGGTGGGGAGCGTTGATGAGGCGATCAAATGCATTCACGAGTTTGAGAAGATTCGGCCGCGGCTGCCGTATATGACCGATGGGGTGGTGCTGAAGGTGGATTCATTTGAGCAGCGGGAGCGGCTGGGGGCGACGAGCAAAGCGCCGCGCTGGGTGATCGCGTACAAGTATGAGACGGAGCAGCAGCCGACGGTGTTGAAGGATGTGCGCTGGCAGGTGGGGAAGGGGGGAAAATTGACGCCGGTGGGAGATTTGGAGCCGGTGTTTATCAGCGGGGTGACGGTGACGCACGTGACGCTGCACAATATCGATCAGATTCAGCGGCTGGGGGTGCATTATGGGGATACGGTGGTGGTGGAGCGGGCGGGGGAGGTGATTCCGTATGTGGTGGAGGTGGTGAAGGAAAAACGGCAGAAGGGCGCCAAGCCGATTACAGCGCCGACGAAGTGTCCGGAATGCGGGACGAAGGTGGAGAAGGAGGCGCTGCCGGAGGAGATGGGGGGGTATCGGTGTGTGAATACGGAGTGTGATGCGTTTTATGAGCGCAAGAAGGTGAAGCGCGGGAATCTGCCGGAGAAGTGTCCGGTGTGTGAGAAGAAGGTGGAAATACTGGATGGGGGGATTGATATTTATTGTCCGAATCCGGCGTGCCCGGCGCAGGTTAAGGAGCGGCTGCGATGGTTTTGCGGACGGACGCAGATGGATATCGAGGGGATTGGGGATGTGCTGGTGGATCAGTTGGTGGAACGCGGGTTGGTGAAGACGTTTGCGGATTTGTACAAGCTGAAGACGGAGGACATTGCGAGCATTAATTCGGAGGTGGAGCAGGAGGGGAAGATCGTGACGCGGACGGTGGGGGAGAAGGTGGCGCATAAAGTCGTTGCGAATATTGAGAACAGCCGCACGAGAGGATTGGACCGACTGCTGGCGGGGTTGGGGATTCCGCACGTGGGGAATCGGGTGGCGTATGTGGTGGCGCGGCATTTTGGATCGTTGGAGAAGATTGCGGGAGCGAGTGAGGAGGAACTTTCGGGGGCGCAAGAGATTGGGCCGGTGATTGCGCAGTCGGTGCATGATTTTTTCCATAACCCGGCCGGGGTTGCGGCCATCAAGCAGCTTCAGGCGGTGGGGGTGAATCCGGTGATGGAGAAGGAGCCGGAGCGCAAGGGTGGATTGCCGTTGGCGGGGAAGACGGTGGTGGTGACGGGGACATTGGCGAAATTTGAGCGGAAGGAGATTGAGGATTTGATTGTGAAACTTGGGGGGAAGGCGGCGGGGTCGGTGAGTAAGAAGACGAGTTTCGTGGTGGCGGGGGAGTCGGCGGGAAGCAAATTGGATAAGGCGAAGGAATTGGGGGTGGAGGTGATTGGGGAGGAGGAGTTTGTGAAGAGAATCGGCAAAGCATAGCTCCCACGTGGCACGGGCGCCTCGCCCGTGATGAAGGAATCATGGGCGAGGCGCCCATGCCACGATTTATTTGAGCACTCGGTTCACAACTGCTTGCATCTGCTCAACTCTGGCCTGGGCTTCCTGGAGCGTCGGGGCTTCGGCGATGATGCGCATGATGGGTTCGGTGTTGCTGGGGCGGGCGTGGACCCAGGAGCGGTCCCAGTCGATGCGGATTCCGTCCTGGGTGTCGATTCGCTCGTTGGCGAATTCTTCCTTGAGGGCTTCGACGGCGCGGTTGGCGTCTTCGCGTTTGCACTCGAATTTGGTTTTGAGGATCTCGTAGCGGGGGATTTCGGCAACCAACTGGCTGATGGTTTTGTTGCGCTCGGCCATGAGTTGCAACACGTAGACGATGCCGACGAGAGAATCGCGGCCGGGGACGATGCGGGTGTCGATGACGCCGCCGTTGCCTTCGCCGCCGATGGCAGAGTGGTTTTGCAGCATGGCTTTGACGACGTTGGCCTCGCCGACGGGGGTGCGGATGACCTGGCCGCCGTGTGCGGCGGCGACGTCGTCGAGCATTCGGCTGGAGGAGAGATTGGCGACGGCGACGCCGGGTTTTTTGGCAAGGATTAATCTGGCGGCGAGGACGAGTGAATATTCTTCGCCGATGTATCGGCCGGTTTCATCGACGATGGCCAGGCGATCGGCGTCGGGGTCCTGGGCGAAGCCGATGTGGGCTTTTTGGCGGCGGACTTCTTCGGTGAGGCCGACGAGGTTTTGCGCGGTGGGTTCGGGCTCGTGGGGGAAGAGGCCGTTGGGGACGTTGTTGATGTGAATGAACTGACAGCCGAGTTTGGAGAGAAGGGTCGCGGTGGCGACGCAGCCTGCGCCGTTGACGCTGTCGAGAACGACTTTGAAACGTTTGGTGGAGATGCCCAGGACGTCCACGTGCTCGGTGACGCACTTGACGTGAAGGGCGTGGGTCTCGCTGTTCTTTCTGGGTGGGAGAAGATTTTCGACGGGGGCGTAATAGGAGGCGGCCTGCTGGTAGAGTTGAATGATTTGTGCGGCGTCTTCCGGTGGGGGGGCGACGGCTTGGGAGTTGAGAAGTTTCAGGCCGTTCCACTGGATGGGATTGTGCGAGGCGGTGGCGATGAGGCCACCGTCGGCCTGGAGGTGCCTGACCATCATGGCGACGCCGGGGGTGGTGACGATGTCGAGATCGATGAGCTCGACGCCGGAGGCGATGAGAGCGGATGCGGCGGCATCGCGGACCCAGTGGCCGCTGGGGCGGGAATCGCGGCCGAAAACGAGGCGGAAGAAGCGGTTGTTGATCGGTGTCTGGTTTTGGCGGAGCCAGGTGGAGAAGGCCATGGCCATGTTGGTGACCACCGTGGGCGTGAGGGAGCCGCCGATGGTGCCGCGGAGGCCGGAGATGCCGATCATTAAGGGGTCCACTGAGTCACCCGCTGACGGCGGACAAGAATGTCCGCCCACCGAACCGAGAGACGGACAGGAATGTCCGCCCCACCGTATATCGCCGCCATTGGGAATTATGGAATTGCCGGGGCCGGCCGCAAGGGATATGATCGACTTAATGATGCTTCTTCCCCCAGCCCGGTGCGTCTGTATGTGCGGCGTGTAATGCGCCGCCCCATTTCCTTCGTCCGCTGAAGCGGACCCTACCGAACCACAAAATTTTTCGGAGCCCGGCTTGGATCAGCCGCGTTGATTTATGACTCACCAGCAGCTTAACGAAGAGCTTCCCGCCATCATTGAGCAGATCGTCGGCAGCTTGGGCGGAGAGCCGGCGATTCAGCACCTCAATCGCGTTTATCTGCCGAGCAAGGATGTGATCGTTGAGGCGATCAAACGCCTGCGCCAGCTCATTTTTCCCGGATATTTCGGCGAGCAGGGGCTGACGGCGGCGAACATCTCTTATCGCATCGGCGAATTGGTGCTGGAAGTCTCGGAGATGCTTTATCAGCAGGTGCGATGCTGCCTGCGCTACAGCCAGCAGATTCCCGGGGCCAATGGGAACGGCGAGGCGTGCAAGGAATGCGACAACAAGGCGGCGGAGATCGTGCACACTTTTTTGCAGCGGATTCCGGCGGTTCGGCAGATGCTGGCGGGCGATGTGGGGGCAGCTTTTGAAGGCGATCCGGCCGCGCAGAGCGCGGATGAGACGATCTTCTGCTATCCGGGATTGTTTGCCATCACGGTGCAGCGACTGGCGCATGAGTTTCACAAACTCGAGGTGCCGCTGCTTCCTCGGATCATGACCGAACACGCGCACAGCGAGACGGGGATCGATATTCATCCGGGGGCAAAACTTGGAAAGAGTTTTTTCATCGATCACGGCACGGGCGTGGTGATCGGTGAGACTACGGAGATCGGAAACAACGTGAAGGTGTATCAGGGGGTGACGCTGGGGGCGCTGGCGCCGGCATTTGGACAACTTTTGCGCGGCCAGAAACGGCACCCGACGATTGAGGATGATGTGACGATTTATGCAGGAGCGACGATCCTGGGCGGTGATACGGTGATCGGGCGAGGGGCGACGATCAACGGCAATGTGTTCCTGACCAACAGCATTCCGCCGTTTACCATTGTCAGTAACGAGCCGGCGAAGCTGACGATGCGGACGAGAAAGGGGAAGGCCCGGGAAAGCGGTGAAGTGGTCTGATTTCATCAAACGCCGCGGGCTTGATGCGGGGAATCACCATCCGGCATAAACGGACTTGCCGTTGTCGTGGGGGCTGCCAATTTTCAAGCCCATTATCAGAGTGGCCGGCGTGGGTGCTGCCTGATGGCATCATTTTTGAAATTGTTGGCACTGTGATGCGAAAACTGGTGATGATCCTCGCCTTAAGTCTCGTCGGCGGCTGCGCGAGCAAACATTTGCCTCAGACGCTCCACACCCCTCATTTGTATCAGGAGGCCACGGCAACATCGCTGGCCTTTTCCCCGCCCATTGCCCAGGGGGAGCCGGCCGTCATGCTGCCGCGGGACCAGAGGCAGCCGGGCGTGTTCATCGGTTTTGAGGATGTTACGGCCAGCTATTTCTATATCCGGACGGATGACCGAATGACCAATGACGGGACCGACCATTATGTCCGGCGGGCCATCGTGGAGAAGATAGGGGTTAGTTATCGTTGACAAACCGGGGGAACTGGGCCATGCTCAGCAATGGCTGATGCCATTGAGACATGGCGCATGGGGCTGACCTGTCTTGGGGCACCAAAAAGGGACATTTTCAGGTGAACGAGCGCGGCAACTTGATTGTGTTTGGGAGTGACCGCCTCACGTCTGGGGTTTAATGCGTAAAACGGGGCTGGCCGGGCGATTTGCGATATGAGGCACTTCGTGCTTGACGCACCTGTTTTACGATGGGATCATATAACTTAACTCCGGATCACGTCGCATTTTACCAGCCTCGCGAGGAACGATATGGCGACCATAACCAAGAAGGAACTCATTGATCGCATTGCCGATTCGACGGGTCATCGGCGGGTGCAGGTCAAGCGGGTGGTTCAGCAATTTCTCGATGAGGTTATCAGCGAGCTGGGCAAAGGTAACCGCCTAGAATTTCGGGACTTCGGCGTTTTCGAAACCAAGCTGCGTAAGGCACGTCGTGCTCAGAACCCCAAGACATTGCAGCCGGTGGAGGTTCCGGAGAAACGGACAGTTAAGTTCAAGGTGGGGCGGCTGATGAAGCAGAAGCTCAGCGATTTGACGGGGGCGGCGATCGAGGATGAGGCCGGGGATGTGGCGGAAATGCCCGAGGGGCCGGATGAGGAAACCGCCGACTCGAACGCGGAATGAGCCAGAGCGGAAAATGGACGGGCGGCGAGTGGCTTAACGATTTGTTCGAGCAGGAGCTATCTCGCCGGGGCGCGGAGCATCAGCTTCGCAAAAGAATTCCACTTACGACAATCGATTCGGTGCATGTCGAGATCGACGGGAGGCGATACGTCAATTTTGCATCGAATGATTATCTGGGCTTGTCGCACCATCCCGCGGTGATTCGGGCCGTGCAGGAGGCGCTGGCGAAATATGGAGCGGGGAGTGGGGCATCAGCGTTGGTGAGCGGGTTTACAGAGGCGCATCGATCGGCGGAGGAGGCGATTGCGCGATGGAAGGGGAGCGAGGCGGCGGTGTTGTTGCCCAGTGGGTATCAGGCCGCGCATGCGATTGTGCAGACGATCGCGGCGACGGACGAATTGCACCAGGGCGGGGTGAGGTTTTTGTTGGATAAGCTGTGCCACGCATCGCTGGTGGATGCGGTGAGGGGATCGGGGCGGGTATTTCGGGTGTTCCCGCACAACAATCTCGAAAAGCTGGAACGGTTGCTGGGAGATGCGCTGGAAGGACAGCTCCAGATAGTCGTCACCGAATCGATTTTCAGCATGGATGGGGAAGCGGCGGATCTGGAGGGGATTGGGAAGCTGAAGCAGCGGTATCCGTTTTTGCTGGTGCTGGATGAGGCGCATGGGAGCGGGGTTTATGGACGCGATGGGGCCGGATATGCGGCGGAAAAAGGTTTTGCGGATCTGGCGGATGTGAGCTTGGTTACACTTTCCAAAGCAGCGGGCGTGGCGGGTGGGGCAGTTTGCGGGACGAGAATTTTCTGCGATGGAGTAGTGAATTGGGGACGTGCGTATGTCTATTCCACTGCAATTCCGGCGGCGGTGGCGAGTGCGATCGAGGCGGCGATTGGGGTGATGAAAGCGGAGCCGCAGAGGCAGGAGCGAGTGCGCGAGTTGGCGCGGCGGGTGCGTGAAGAATTGAAGAGTGGGGGGCAGAAAATTAGTGAGGGGGATTCGCCGATCATTCCGGTGATTCTTGGATCGGAGAAACGTGCGATGGAGGCGGCGAATAGTCTGCGCGAGAAACAAATTTTGGCGATCGCAATCAGGCCGCCGACGGTGGCGCGCGAGACGAGCCGATTGCGGATTACGCTATCGTGTGATCATAGTGATGAAGAGATTGACCGATTAATCAAGGCGCTGCGAGGAATATGAAATCGGACATGGGCGAGACGCCCATGCTACGATCAAGCCGTGGGTCTGCGGTGCTGCGATTGATCGCTTTGGGCAGGGGCGAATTTGGCAGCGCGCTTTCCGCGGCGGCGCTCGACGGCCTGCAACGTCCTGGCGACGAGGGTTTTGGGCGGATCGATCTGGGGCATTTCTTTGAGGAGGTTCAGAATTGATTCGACGGTTTCCAGCCGCTGGCGGAACGGAGCCGGGGCAGCGCTAAAGGCGTGCCCGCCGTTGCCATTGGAGGTTGCAGATGTGTCTAGAAGCATGTCGACAGCCCGACCATCATCGTCGCTTAGTTTGAACATGTCTTCCTCAACTCGATATTGGGCGACACCATCGTCGCTCACATCAGATGTGTTCCTACCCGTCCTGAACCCGGCCGGCGATTTCGCCGGCCACTACAACACTTGTCCCTGCCCCTTCACTCAATGTGCATCGTCACAACCGCCAATAGATACTACTAGTGCGAAACGGATTTGTTCTCCTCAATTGCCCGCCAGCGGTCCGCAAAGTGCGCAACTGCCGCGTGGAGCCGGGACTTAACGGTGCCCAGCGGGATCGCCAAAATATCGCTGATTTGCTTGTAGGGGAACTGGTGAAAATAGGAGAGCAGCAGAATTTCCCGCAGGTGATCGGGCATGCTCATCACCGTGCTGTGCACCAGCTTCTGCAATTCTTCCTTTTCCATGCGCTGGCCGGGCGCCTGGTTGGTGGATTCCATCAGGTCGATAAACTGGCCGCTTTCGTCATCGCCGGGACTGATGGAAGCCTGGAGAGGATTGGTCGGGCGGCGCGCCTGGGAGCGCATGAGGTCGCGGGCCTTATTGGCGGCGATTGTGAAGAGCCATGGACGGAAACGTCGCGAGGGATCGAACTGTGCGGCCGACTGATGCACCTGGAGGAAGGTTTCCTGGAAGACATCTTCGGCGGCGGCCCGATCACCCAGGAAGCGAACGAGGAAGTGAAACAGCTCGCGTTGATAGCGCTCGACGAGCTGCGAAAATCCGGCCTTGTCGCCATGTCGATAGGATTCGAGAAGCTTCTCGTCGCTGATGGGCTCGCCCGTGGACGGACCCTTACCATTGCCACCTCCCTTGGCGGCGTCGGCGCCTTTGTGCGGAGCATGGGGATCGGAAGCGCGCAGCGGTTTCTCCTGTGTGCTCTTGTCGGTGCCTGGTCGGGCATTAGCGGGAGTGACGCTCATTTGCACCGCTCCAGCAAAGCAGCTATTGTCGGCCAGGTCAACGAAAATTCGGTCTTAAATCTGCTCCCCGGAGGGCAATTGTAAGGTTGTACCGATCACGGGGCGCTGACCTTCGTACAAATTGTATGCCATCCGACCCCCCCTCTCCTTGCAAACTGGCCTTTTTAGGGCTGGGCGCGGACGCCGCGGCGGCTGAGGTGCGAGCGTGGGGATGGCCGGCATTCCGCGTAACTCAACTGTACGACTGGGTCTATCAGAAACTGGTCAGCGACCCGGATCAGATGACCAACTTCGCCAAGGCGGATCGGGCGATGCTGCGGGAGCGGCTGGAATTTGCGAGCGGGACGATCACCCGGCGGCAAGACAGCACTGATGGCACGACGAAGCTGCTGCTGACCTGGCCGGATGGGAAGAACGCCGAGACTGTACTGATCCCCGATGGTCCGCGGCGGACGGCTTGTGTCAGCTCGCAGGTGGGGTGTGCGGTGGGGTGTAAGTTTTGTGCGAGCGGGATCGAGGGGGTAAAGGGCAATCTGTCGGCCGCGCAGATTGTGGAGCAGGTTTATGCGCTGAATCGGATCTTGTTTCCGCAAGGGGAACGGATCAGCAATGTGGTTTTCATGGGGATGGGGGAGCCGCTGGCGAATTATTCGCAGGTAATAACCGCGGTGCGGGTGCTGCACGAGCCGAGTGGATTTAATATTGGCGCGCGGAAGATCACGATTTCGACCGTGGGAATTCCCTCGCGGATTCGCGATCTGGCGGAGGAGCAGTTGCCGCTGAATCTGGCGTTGTCGCTGCATGCGCCGAATGAACCGTTGCGGAGAGAATTGATTCCGTGGGCGGATCATTTTGCGCTGCCGGATATTCTGGATGCGTGCCGGTTTTACTTTGAG
>DASYUA010000248.1:0-8921 GCA_036001665.1 Tepidisphaeraceae bacterium | reverse complement strand
GCGGGGGGGGGGGGGGATTTTGAATCGGCTGGACCGGGCGGAGATGAATCTGGAGGCCACAGTGCTGCTGGCGCGGGTGGGGTTGAGATTACCGCCGACCAGGCTGGTGAGTGAGCTGACGGCGGGGCAGATGCAGATGGTGGAAATCAGCAAGGCGCTGGCGCTGAAGGCGCGGCTGATCATCATGGATGAGCCGACGAGCTCGTTGACGCTTGGGGAGTCGAAACAGCTTTTTGAGATCATCCGCTCGCTGCGGCAGGAGGGGATTGGGATCATTTATATTTCCCACCGGATGGAAGAGGTGCTGCAACTGGCGGATCGGATCACGGTGCTGCGCGATGGGAAGCGCGTGGGGGATCTGAGCAGGGCGGAGGCGACGCACGACAAGGTTGTCTCGATGATGGTGGGGAGGGCGCTGAGCGCGTGGTTTCCGCAGAAGCAGGCGAAGGTTGCGGAGCGGGTGGTTTTTGAGGCGAAGGGGGTGCTGGTGCCGGGTTCGTCGTATCCG
The DNA here is from genome assembly GCA_036001665.1 of Tepidisphaeraceae bacterium. GTDB lineage: Bacteria > Planctomycetota > Phycisphaerae > Tepidisphaerales > Tepidisphaeraceae > JBGPEF01. The sequence goes on along the minus strand of DASYUA010000248.1, from coordinate 8,413 downwards.
GTCAGCTTCGCGGCTCATGGGGGTGAAATCCTTGGATTTGCCGGGCTTGTGGGAGCGGGGCGGACGGAGCTGATGGAGGTGATCTTTGGCGTGAAGCCGGCGCTGGGGGGGAGCATGTTGCTGGAGGGGAAGCGCTTTGCGCCGCGGCGGCCGAAAGACGCGATCCATGAAGGAGTCTACCTCGCGCCCGAGGATCGCAAGAAGCACGGGCTGGTTTTGCCGATGGCGGTGGTGGAAAATATTTCGCTGCCAGATATCGGGAATTATCGCGCTGGAGGAATTCTGGACCGGCGGGCGGAGGAGCGGGTGGCGGTGGCGGAGGTGGCGCGGATGAGCATAAAGACGCCGACGATCAGGAGGAAAGTGGTGAATCTGTCGGGGGGGAATCAGCAGAAGGTGGTGCTGGGAAAATGGCTGGCGATGCGGCCGAAAGTGTTGATATTGGATGAGCCGACGCGCGGGATCGACGTGGGGGCGAAGGCGGAGATTTATCGGCACATCGCCGATCTGGCGGCGAATGGGATCGCGATTTTGATGGTCAGCTCGGACCTGGAAGAAGTCATGGGGATGAGCGATCGGGTGGTGGTGATGCATGAGCGGAAGATCACGGGAATCCTGCCGCGGGCCCAGCTTACGCAGGAGCGGATCGCCTTCATGATGACCGGAAGGGGCGATGCCGCATGAGGCGAGAGCTGGGAATGCTGGTAGCGCTGTTCGTTCTGGGGTTTGGGCTGTGGCTTTCCAATCCGGATTTCCTCAGCCACTACAACCTGTTCAATCTGACGCGGCAGATTTCGATGCTGGGGATTCTGGCGGTTGGAATTACTTTTGTGATCGTGGCGGGTGGGATCGACCTTTCGCTGGGCTCGTTTGTCGGGCTGACCGGGATAATCATCGCCAAGTTCCTTGAGATGGGACAGCCGATCTGGATGGGGATTGTGGTGGCGTTTTTGGTGGTGGTGACAATTGGCGTCTCACAAGGAAGCCTGATCACGCGGCTGGGGCTGCAACCTTTCATTGTCACGCTTGGATCGATGCTCATGTTCAGAGGCGTGTCGCAGTCCATCGCCAAAGGAGGATCGTTGAGCCTGGGGGATTCGGTGTTTCGCAAGCTGTCGGAAAGCGGGCCGTTCAAATATGGCGACACAGCTCTGGTGCCGTGGGTGCTGATCATCTTTCTGGTTGTCGTGGCCGTTGCCGCTTTCGTACTGCATTTCACCGTTTTCGGGCGCTACCTTTATGCCATCGGAGGCAATCGCGCTGCTGCCGAGTATTCGGGGATTCCGGTGCGGCGGGTGGAGACCATCACCTATGTGATCGCGGCGGGGTTGGCCAGCCTTTCGGGCATCTGCTATGCGGCGTACATCGGGCAGATGAACCATGGGGTGGGTGTGGCTTATGAGCTGTTTGCCATTGCAGCGGTTGTTCTGGGCGGCGTCTCGCTGCGCGGGGGGGAGGGGACGATTTTCGGAGTGGTCATTGGGTCGGCGATTTTGAAATTGATTGAGAATGGGTTTGCGGTGTTTCAGATTCGCTATACGGACAGCGAAGGGGTGCGGCGGATCTGGCGGCCGGATGACAACTGGTATTTCATCGTGATGGGGGCGGTGATCCTGATTGCGGTGATCCTGGACCAGGTGGTGCATTTGTTGCAGGAGAAGCGGCGGACGCGGCAGGCGGGGCAGACGCCGCAGGCGGCAGTTGGGTTCCCGGTGGTCTCGGGCGAGCCTCCGAAATGAGCGGCGGGCGCCTAGGCCGCCAGTTCATCGCGGTGGATTTCCTTGCGAATGCCACGCACATCCAGGAGGAGCTCTTTGCGGAGGAGATAGCGGGCGGCGGCGGCAGCGCTGAAGCTGATGATGAAAACATCCAGCCGGGAAGCGTTATGGATGCGGCCGGCGGTCCAAAGGGCGCCGAGGGCACAGGCGCACCATTCGAAGAGGGAAACGAAGAAGAAATCGCGCCAGGGGGTTTTGGTGGTGAGGAAGGCTCTCTGGGTGCGCGTGTAGCGATAGTGGAAGAGCGATGTGATCAGCGCGGCCAGGGGATAGGCTGCCACGGCACTCTGGAAGGTGCGGAAGCCGGCTTTGCTGAGGATCAGGTAGAGGGGCGCGGCCCAGAGCCAGGAGATGGCCAGGACGATGAGGAACTTGAGAATGGGCGAGGTTCTGGGGAATTGATAGTCATAGAGTCGGCTGAGGTGGGCGAGGTAGCGATACTGTTCTTTGAAGGTGAGTTTCGATTCGCCGTGGGTGCGGGCGGCGAATTGGATGGGCACTTCGCGGACGGAAGTTACCTGGCACTTGCACATCAGCTCGAGCCCGATTTTATATCCGATGGGGGTGAGGCGCTTGGCGCTTTGGCAGGTTTGGCGACGGAGGGCGAAGAAGCCGGACATGGGGTCGCGGACCCGACCGGCGAAGGGGGATGCGAGGAGGGTGGCGAAGCGAGAGAGGAATCGCCGGCCTGGGCCGAAGCGTTCGGCCATGCTTCCGCCCTCGACATAGCGGGAGCCGACGACAAAATCGGCTTGGTTTTTTTGCAGGGGCTCCAGCAGCGCGAGGATTCGCTCCGGGGGGTGCTGCAAATCGGCATCCATGACGACCAGAAACTCGCCCTGGGCCTGGGCGATGCCATGGAGGACAGCGCCGCTCAGGCCGTTGGAGGCGTAGGGGCGGGTGAGCAGTTTCAGGGGATATTTTTTGGATAATTCCAGGCAAATTGCCTGAGTCTGATCGACGCTGGCATCATCGACGACGATTGCTTCCCAATCCCGGCCATTTAAGGCGGACGAGATTCGAGCAAAGAGCGGGGGTAGATTGTCGGCCTCGTTGAGGGTGGGAATGATGAGGCTGATCAGGGGCATCGGGGGCGCGGTAGAACCACTGGTTCATCGTCCATCCGAATATGAAGAATAAGTGAAATTCCCCGCAGTTATTGGAGCCACGGGGAATCGAACCCCGATTTGCTGAATGCGATTCAGCCGTCATCCCGTTAGACCATGGCCCCGGGATTATTATGGGGGAATATTAGTGGCCGGCGGGCGTTGGTTCAAGGAGAGGGGGGAAGTTGGAAGTGCGCGCCTTGCGACTTTCCTGATGTTCTTTGCTATACTGCGGGAGGACGAGCGGGCCAGCCGCCTCCGCAGGGGACAGCGAAGCGGCAGGGAAGCACGGGCTGCACGTCAATTTTGGCTCATCATCGGGCCGGCGATGGCTGCCGGCCAAAGCAATGGCTAAGACAGCCAATGGTATAGCGGACCGACATTGTGCTGTGCAGATGCCGTAGACTGACTCGCCAGCGGCGTGCAAAATCCGGGTCGATTTTGACCGTTGCTGGAATGTACACCTATAGTTTCAACCACAAGCCGTACGGCCCACCAGCAACATTGGAGCAGACATATGGTGAAGCGGGACCAGGGGGTTAGTGAACAGGACCTGGATCAACTCTCGTCTCTGTTCCGCCTCCTGTCCGACAAGACTCGCCTGAGTATTCTCATGCGCCTGTCGGATGGCGAACGGAATGTTACGACGCTCTGCGAGGAATTGGCCCTTCCTCAGCCAACCGTGAGCCATCACCTGGGCCTATTGCGCATGAACAACGTGGTGGGCAACCGCCGCCACGGCAAGCAGGTGTTTTATGCGCTGCATGGGTCGGAATTTGGCAATGGCACCGTGATGGAATTCGGGCTTCAGAACCTGATGGTTCAGGTTAAGCCCAAATCCAAATAGCGGGGTGTGCCAGGGCACACCGAGGTTCCTGATTTCAGGTTGGTGTGGAGATGGATTGACCGCCCTCGCCTGAGGCGCGGTCATCCTGTCCGTGCGCTTCCAGTTTGTTGTAGAGAGTTCGGAGGCTGATACCCAGGGCGCGGGCGGCGGCGGTTTTGTTTCGGCCATGGCGGCGAAGGGCATCCTGGATCATTCGCCATTCTACATCGGCTATCGTTCCCCCCGGCGCGGCCGGAGCTCCATCGCCGGATTCGGCGCCGACGGGGAAGTTTAGTTGTTCGGGGTGCACTTCCTCCTGATCGCAGAGAATTTTGGCCCGCTCGATGATGTTGCGCAACTCGCGGACATTTCCGGGCCAGGAATATTCCTTGAGGGCGGCGAGGGCCGAGGGTGAAAAACGCCGCGCCGATGCGCCGGGCACGGCAATTGTCTTCAGCAGATGTTCGGCGATGGCGGGGAGGTCGGCGGTGAGCTGGCGCAGGCTGGGGAGGGTGAGTTCGAAGGTGGCGAGGCGATAGAACAGATCCTGGCGGAATCTTTTGGCGGCCACATCATGGCGGAGATCGCGGTTGGTGGCGGCGATGATGCGCACATCGGTGCGATAGGATTCGGTATCGCCGACCCGGCGGCCCTCGTTGCTTTCGAGCAGGCGGAGGAATTTCGCCTGCATCTCCAAGGGGAGGTCGCCCACCTCATCGAGGAAGAGCGTGCCGCCGGTGGCCGCGAGGATGAGGCCGCGGTGATCGCGATCCGCGCCGGTAAATGCCCCTTTGCGATGGCCGAACAGCTCGCTTTCGGCCAATTCACGGGGGAGAGCAGCGCAGTTGATGGGGACGAACGCGGCCTCGCGGCGGGTGCTTTGGGAGTGAATGAGCCGGGCTGCGACTTCCTTGCCGGTGCCGGTTTCGCCGGAAATCAGGACCGAGGCGTTGCTGGGGGCGACTTTTCCGATGAGCCGCTTTACTTCGGCGAGGGCGGGACTGGTTCCGATGAGATCGACTCCGGCGCGCTGGCTTTGGACCTGTTGGCGGAGGGCGCGGTTTTCATCGCGGAGCCTTTGGTGCTGGGCGAGGTGGAGGAGATGTTGCTCGAGCTCGGTGATCCGGCAGGGTTTGGTGAGATAGTCATAGGCGCCATGGCGCAGGGCCTGGATGGCGGAGTTGAGCTCGGCGTTGGCGGTGAGGATGATGACGGCGGTTTCATCATCGCGCGAGGAGATTTCGGCGAGCAAATCGAGGCCGCTGCCGTCGGGGAGATTGAGATCCAGCAGGATGACATCGAAGGACCGCCCGCGCAATTTCGCCCGTGCTTCATCGAGCGAATGGGCCAGTGTGGCATCGACGAGGCGTTCGAGTTCGGAGGCCCACAATCGCGCCAACGGGCGTTCGTCTTCGACCACCAGAAGGCTGAGTCGGCGCGACAACATAGGGAGCGAAATCTCGATGGGAGCAGACAGGACCACGGCCGCCAAAAAAGCAAAAATTAGACCAGCTTCACATCTGGTTTTTCACATCAAATGCGGGCCGAGAGGCCGGAACTGCGTGCAGTTTCTATATGGGCACGATGAATTCTTTGCAAGGTGGGGAGGCGGCGAGGGCATCTATTTAGGGAGAATCGTGGCATTTTGCCTTGGGCACGGGCCTTGCTACGACTGACTACACGGGCTGCGGAGCCGAATGGATTTGGCGATGCAGCGCGGCGTGCAACCCGGGATTTTGGATCTTACCGGGCGGTGGCAGCTAAGGGCTATTCCCCCGACCAGCCCTAAAAGTGCCTCGCCCGGTTTTTTCGTGCGCACTCCCCGGGTCGACCGAGGGCGGGAGGTGGGTGGACAGAGCAGGAGGGGCCGATAGAATCAGCTTGCAGTTTTGAGTTCCCGTAGCTCAATTGGACAGAGCGTCGGCCTCCGGAGCCGAAGGTTATAGGTTCGACTCCTATCGGGAACGTTGGCGGCGGGTGGCTCTGCCCGTGACAAAAATCACCACGGACATCGCGATTGTGGGCGCGGGGCACAATGGTCTGGTTGCGGCAACATTCCTCGCCCGCGCGGGCGTGAAGGTGTTGGTAGTCGAGGAAAAACCCACCGTTGGCGGGGCGGCCAAAACCGAATTTCCGTTTCCAAAGGCACCCAAACTCGGCACATCCACCGGCGCCTATCTGCTGGGCGTGATGCAGCCCGAGCTGATCGCCAGGTTGGGCGCGAAATTCAAACTCATTCGGCGCGATCCGCATTATTTCCTGCCGACACTTGACCGGCGCTATCTGCTTTTTGGCTCGGACCAAGCGGCAATGCGGAGCCAGTTCATTGAATTCTTTTCGGAGCAGGATTGGCGCGCCAATCAATCGATGAATGAAGAGATCGGGCAAATTCGCGATGACCTGGCACCGGCATGGCTCGCGGAGCCGCTGTCGATCGAAGCCACCGCCGAGCGCTATATCAGGCCTGCGCTTCGCAAGGCATTTCTCGACCTGGTTGTGCGGCCGGTTGAGGATTATCTCGCCCGCTTCGGCTTTAAAAGTGAATTGCTCCTGGCCATGTACGCCGTCACCGACGGATTTTCCGGCCTGAGTGGCGGATTTGGCACTTCGGGCACGGGCATGAATTTCCTCGTGCACAATATGTGTCGCCTTCCCGGCTCCGATGGCACCTGGATGATCGTTGGGGGTGGCATGGGCAGCGTGACCAAGGAATTGGCGCGCCTGGCCACCGAAGCTGGCGCGGAAATGATCACGGGTGCCCGGGTTGAGCGTATCAATGTGCAAGCCGGCGGTGTCACTGGCCTCACGTTAAAGGATGGCCGGGAGATCATTGCAAAAGTCGTTGTGAGCAATGCAGACCCGTTCCGCACGCGGGCGCTGGCGGGCGCCAAGAATTTTTCGTCGGAGTTCAATGCCAAACTCGACAACTTCAAGCGCACCGGGACGACGATGAAGATCAATCTTGCGCTGGAGGGGCTGCCGACGTTTACGTGTCTGGCGGAGAATCGAGGCCAGCACAATGCGACGATTCATCTGCTGCCGCAGGAGAGCGATGTGATCGGGCATGTGCGTCGGGCGTTTGAGAAAGTGAGGGCAGGGGAACTGGCGGAGTTTCCGACGATCGAATGGTACATTCACACGCAGGCCGACCCGACGCTTCAGGATGATCGGGGGCGGCACAATTCGGCGTTTTTTATCCAATGGGCGCCTTACGAATTATCCGGCGGCAAGAGCTGGGAAACAGAGGAGCCACGATATGTCGATCATCTTTTGAACATCGCCGAACGATTCGCGCCCGGGTTTAAGAGCAGTGTTGTCGATGTCTTCGCCCTCACTCCCAAAAAAATCGAGCAGCACTTCGGCATCACCTTCGGCCATATTCACCACGTCGACAACACCTTCGGCTTCGATCAGCGCATGCCGTACGCGACACCGATCGCAGGCCTGTATTCATGCAGCGCTGGCTGCCATCCCGCAGGCTCGGTCATCGGCTCGGCCGGCCACAACGCGGCCGTGCGCGTCCTGGCGGACATGGGTGTTGAGAGCAAGTTGGCCCACGGCTAAAGTGCGTCACATTGCGGCGGCCGCGCGAGAGATCTCTTCATGGACAAACTGGAAGTCAAATACGCAACCTATTCGAAGGCGATGCCGCCGCAGCCGATCCGGATTAAAACGCCGGGCTGGGCCGGCATCCCCGACAAGATGGAGGATGGATCGGCCGGCCAGCCATGGCATTGCCTGCCGTTCGTCGAGGCATCCACTTACGGCCTGGAGCTGGTTTATCAATTCGAGACGGAGTGCCAGGTTGTCAACGACAACGGTTTGATCCGATTTGACTGGGATTTCGCCAAGGAGCCCGGGGGAGAAGTGACCGGGGGCGAATTCGCGGCATTCTTCCCCAAGGAAGCATCAAAGTATTATCTTTTCACCACGCGGATCGACGTGCAGGCCCCCCACGGCCACGTGATCCGCACCGAGCCGCACCCGCGCTTCTTCACCGACGACACCGGAACCGTTCCGCTGGCGATCATCGGCCATTTGCAGACGGAATGGTGGGCGAGAAAATTGTTCGTCGTGTTCAAGGCTCCGCCGCCCGGCCGGCGCCATATTTTTCGCAAGGGAGAGCCCTTCGCACAGATCATCTTCGTCCCCAAGCGCGTCAGCTATGAAATGGTGAAGATGAACCCGCAGGAAGAGGCGCACCGGCGAAAGCTGGACAGCGAAATCGAGACGGCGCGGCTCCAGATCGCCGACAACATCTGGCACAACTCATCGGGTTACCAGTTGAGCAATCACTACAAGATCCTGGCCGGCGCTTTCAGCCGCAATGGCCAGGCGGCCGTCGAAGATGTGATTCAAAAGGCGGTCGAGCGCCACGCGGCAGCGCTGCCGAAAGACAAGACGGTTGGCGAATATCTCGAGATGGCATCCGCGCGGTTGAAGCAGGACAAATATGATGAAGCGCGGGAAATTTACACTCACATCCTCAGCCTCGATGCGAACAATGCCGAGGCGGTCAGCAATCTGGGCATCTGCCTGGCCTGCAAGGGGCTCCAGATGAACGGCCTGAAATTGATGGCGCGGGCGGTGGCGCTTCAGCCCACTTCTCCGGTCTATCACGGCAACATGGGCGAACTGCTGCGCATGATGGGAAAATTGCCGGATGCGGAAAATGCATTTCGGGCAGCGCTCCAGCTTGCGCC
>DASYUA010000247.1:0-50818 GCA_036001665.1 Tepidisphaeraceae bacterium | reverse complement strand
GGGGTGGCGGCGGGGTTTGGGGTTTATCTGGGGGTAAGGGATTATCGCGGGCCGGAGTTGTTTGGGTTTTATGATCGGCTCAATGAGGTGGCGGACTATCTGGCCACCAGCAGGCCGACGGCGGTGAATTTGTTTTGGGCGGTGGATCGGATGCGGCGGGCAGCGCGCGAGGCGGGAAGGGATTCGTTTGGGGCGCAGCGGCCGCAGGATGCGATTGAGGTGGTGAAGAAGCGGCTGTTGGAAGAGTGTCTGGCGATGGCCGAGGAGGACATCAAGGCCAGCAAGGCGATTGGGGAGCATGGGCTGAAGCTGCTTCAGAAGATTTCAAATTTGAAATCTAAAATTTCAAAGCGCAGGGGTAAAAATGCGCACGGGCAAGATGCCCGTGGTACGGGAGAGGCAAATCCGATTGAGGTGCTGACGCATTGCAATGCAGGGGGATTGGCGACGGTGCAGTATGGGACGGCGTTGGCGCCGATTTATGTGGGGGCGGAGCAGGGGGTGCGGTTTCATGTGTGGTCGGATGAGACGCGGCCGCTTTTGCAGGGGAGTCGGATCACGGCGTTTGAGCTACAGGCCAATGGGGTTCCGGTGACGGTGATTTGCGATTCAATGGCGGCCAGCGTGATGGCGGAGGGAAAGGTGGATGCGGTGATGGTAGGGACGGATCGGGTGGCGGCCAACGGGGATGTGGCGAACAAGATCGGGACGTTGTCGGTGGCGATCAATGCGCGGCATTTTGGAATTCCGTTTTATGTGGCCGCGCCGACGAGCAGCATCGACATGCGCCTCAAGAGCGGCAGGGAGATTCCGATTGAGCAGAGGCCGCCGGAGGAAATTTCAAACGGGTTGGGAAGGCAGACAGCGCCGGAGGGGAGCGATATTTACAATCCGGCGTTTGATGTGACGCCGGCGGAGCTGGTGAGCGCGATCATCACGGAGAAGGGCGTGATCAAGCCGCCGTATGGGCCGGCGCTGGCGAAGTTGATGCAAGAAGGCACTGGCAGCAAGCTGCCAGTGGCACGGGGAGGGGGAGGCGCGGCGGTCACTTCACGAGCGCAGCCAAAACGATTGGCGTCGGGCGCGAAGAGCAAGCCGAAGGCGACGGTGAAGGGGAAGTCGAAGCCGCGGGCGAAGGGACGGTTGAAGCGAGCTGGCCGGGGTTGATGCGAATGACCTGCGTGGCCTGTGGATTTTCAAGCTTCAGCCCCGGCAGCGTTCCGCGGACCACCACCTGCTTGACGGAGGGATGGATGATGATGATGGTGTTGCTGTATTCATTGTCGAGCAATTCCAACCGGTCGATATTGTAAAACTCGGCCACGGGGGGCGTGGTGCGCCAGGGGTTGTTGGCGTAAATCTGCTTCAGAAAACTGTCGCTGGTGGCAAAGCGGCAACGTTCGAAAGTCACACGGCCAAAGCTCCCTTCGCGCAATGCGGCGAGCTGGTTTTCCGCATCGAAAAAAGTGGTGTGACGGGCGGTGAGAGTGCCAACGACTGCGCCGGCGCACTCCATCGCCGCCGCCTTGCCCTCTTCGCCGGCCCAGACGCGGCCGAAAGTGCAGCGATCCAGCAAAACGGAGCTGATCCGGCCGGTCAGGGTCAGTGCTGCGCAATCGGAGAGGCCGGTGATGGCCACGCTCCGCAGCTCATAGTCGGTGTTCTCATCGAGGACCAATGGCCGGTCAAGGGAGATGCCTCGCATGACGACGTTGGCGGAAAGCGTGGTGGAAATGAAAAGCGTGAGGCCGAGAGACGCCGGGAAACCCAGACGGCGAGCTGCACCCATGACGATCCTCCCTGAGAACTTTTCGCGAGGCTCCGCTACTACATACGACTGGAACGAGCGGGCGTTTCTAACGCGCGGTGCATGAGCAGCTTAAATTTGCGGCTGCGCGGCCGCAAGACAAATTCGGCCAGTTGCTGGCACACCTGGCGTGTGACAACGGGTCACAAGCCAATGTAGATCGATGCGCGGAAGTTAATACACACAAAGAGCGGTGCGCAAATACTGCGCCCGCTTTGGAAATTGCTGATTCCTGATAATGTTGACGCTGGACCGGCCGGAAAGTTTCAGATCCCAATGGAACAAAAGCGCAAAAACAGATGGATGCGGCGGCTCAGGTGGGCGGGGGTGGCCATTGGGGTGCTGGGGGTGGTGGTTTATGTCATTTTGCCGTTGATCGTCACGCCAATGATCAGGGCGCGGCTCCAGAAGCAGATCTCCACCCAGCTCAACGCGGAACTGAAAATGGGGAGCGTGTCATATTGGTTTCCATATGGCGTGACCGTGGTTGATGCGGTGCTGGTGGCCAAGGATCAGCAGGGGGAGGCGGTGGAGCTGCTCAGAATTCCGAGGTTGAAGCTGGCTCTGGCGCGGCTGCCGTTTCACGAGGGGCCGCTGGTCATCCGCAAGCTGATTTTGGAGAAGCCCGCCATTCACCTGATCGACAGCGAGCAGGGGATCGTCGGAAGGCGATCTTTGGTGAAGGCAGACGCGTCCGCGACGCAGCCGACAATACCAGACCGATGGCAGAAGCTCTCGGAGATGTTCGAACTGCGGCGGGTGACGATCAAGGATGCGCAGATCATTTACGAAGATCGGGAGTCTCCGGAAACGGTTCCGGCGGCGTGGCGGAACATCGACATCGATCTCACCACGACTCCGGCGGCCAATCCGCTCTATCAATTCAATTTCACCGCGATCAATGGAACCCTGGCCGAACTTCACGCGGCGGGAAGCTTCAATGTCGATAGCCTGGAGTTGGTGGTCGCGCAGATCACTTCTAAGCTGAACCTCAAAGCGGGCCAAAAAGAGAGCCCGATTCCGGCGAATTTGCAGCGGCTGCTGCTGGACAACAACATGAGCGGCAATTTTGCGATCGCGGGGACCGCGCGGGCTCCCCTGAGGAAGATGGAGGAAGCAGCGTTTGATGTGCACGTGAGTCTCAGCGACGGCGCAGCGCGAATCGCCAGGTGGCAGAGCGAGAAGGACACGGACCAGACGACGTTCGATCGGATCGTTGGCAAATTCCACTGTTCGAGCGAACCACTGACCGAGGATCAGGGGTTGATGGCCACCGCTGGAGACCTGCGCGCGGCGGTGACTCGTCCCGGCACCCGTCCGACGACCGCGGTGGCGAAAAACAGGAAAATGCCCGCGGCCTATCTGCTGGTGGAAGAGGCCGAGATCGTCATGGGGGACAATCTGCTTCGCGTAACGAATGCCGCAGCGGCTTATGACCGGCGGCTGCGGGAGTGGCAGATCAAGCAGGCGCGGGGAACGCTGACCTTGGGGAAGCATAAAGAGGAATTGCCCAAACCGATTCGCGCGGCGACGGAGAAGCCGCAGTTTTTTGGTGTGGTTGACATCACTCTCGATGGCCAGGGCAGCATGATCAAACCCCGCGGGGCTGGAGCGCGCCGGCCGTTTCAGATCAATTTGAAGGTGCGCTGTCCGGAGCTGATGATGACGCCGCGGCGCCTGGTGGCCACCAATGTCTCGTGCAACATGCTGATCACGCCGGGTTTGGTGCAGTTTGTGGATGAGGATCCGCAGCATCGGGCCATCAGCGCGAATCTTTATGGTGGATCATTGATCGGCCACGGCGCTATTCGCACCGGTAAACCCACTCACTATGACATGGCCGGAAGCATCACGGACGTCGATCTGCGCGCTTTCGCACGCGATTGGACCAGGAACGAGGAGAAACTATCGAAGCTGAGTGGCCGCGCTTTCGCGACGGTGCAACTCAGTGGGGCCACTTCACATGGCGGCCACCGCGCATTGGATTTGATCACTGGCGAGGGAGTGTTTGAGATTCTGGACGGGGAATTTTACGAGTTGCCCATCCTCTCCGACATCGCCTCGGCCATCTCGGTGAGCAAGGGCGCCGCCGAGGTGGGGCAGGCCGCGGGGAGGTTCAAAGTCGAGCATCGGGAGATTGAGTTCAAGCGGATCGCCGTGGCCGCGCCGGTGCTGGGGGTGCAGGGAGCGGGCAAGGCGACGTTTGACGGGGAGCTAGATTTCAAGCTGGTGGCCGCTCCGCTGGCGGATTGGAAGAAGCAGTTGCAGAAGAGCAACATTCCGCTGCTGGATTCGGTGGGCGCGGAGTTGTTCGGTGGAATACAGAAACTTCTGAATACGGCGACGGGGAAATTGTTGTATCAATTCAAGATTTCAGGGACGGCCACGAAACCGTCAATAACGCCGGAAGCGGTGCCGATTTTGACGGAGGATGGGATGAAACTGCTGAAGGACATGCTCAAGGGGACGGGCAGGTTGTTGGATCAGATGTGAAGTTTTCTGACCTTGCCGGGAATTTGCGGCTTGCCGGTTTCGGCGGATTCGACAGCCGCGAAACAGAGGGCCAGGCTGTTGAGATTGTTTTCGGCGCTGTTGGATGGCTCGCGATTTTCTTCGATGGCACAGAGGAGCTCGGCCATCGTTCCGTGGAAGCCGTCGGGGAACCAATTGCCCTTCAACTTCGGCGTCGCATAGCCGCGCTCGGTGTGAAGAGTGACAGTTTGCTCGGTGAGGCTTGGGCCACTGCTGGAAATCGTGCCGGCCGAGCCGGCGACGTAGGTGGTATCGCGCTGGCCAAATTTCACATCGGCGTCAAACACCAGCGTTGCCTGGGCATTTTCATATTCCACCAGCGCCTGGGCCAGCAGAGCGGGCCGGGCTTGCTGCGATGGCGAGGCCGTGAAGGATGCGAAGACGCGCCTGGGATTGCGATTGATGAAGGTGGTCAGGACATCAAACCAGTGAATGGCAAAATCATAGAGGACGATGTGTCGCACGTTTTCAAAATGGGTGCCTTTGATCCAGTTGTGATTCCAGTGCACGGACAGGTGTGCTGCAAAGACGTCGCCGATCAGGCCCGCGGCGATTGCGTGGCGGATGTAACTGAAATGCGGCGCCCAGCGGCCGTTCTGGTTCACGGCCAGCTTCACATTCCGCTTTTTCGCAAGCTCCACCAGCCGCCGACCCTCATCCAGATCGATCACAAACGGTTTCTGGCTCAGCACGTGCTTTCGCGCCTCGATGGCGGCCCGCAGGATGGGCAATCGTTCCTCGGGATGAGTTGCGATATCAACCACCTCGATATCATCGCGCCGCAGCGCTTCGCGGTAATTCGTGTAAATTTTCGCCCGCGGATAAAATTCCTCGCGGCGTTTTTCCGCTTTGGCGCGATCGGCATCGCACAGAGCCGCTACGTTATAACCCGCTGCCTTGTATGCCTTGAGATGTTGCTCGGTGATTCCGCCGCAGGCGATGAGCGCGATGTTCGGCCAATATTTCTTCGGATCGCGAGGGCGATAGGGCAGATTCTGAGCTTTCATTGCCCGGGTCGCCGCCTGCACCGCCAGCCCATAGTCCGTTTTCTTCTTCGCCATGCTTTTGTCTATGAAATAAGTGGAACGGTCCGCCCTTCGCGCGCGCTTTTCACGGCCGAATCCACAATCTGCTGGCCGATGCGGCAAAGCTGCGGCGAAAGCGGTCCCTCAATCGGCCTGCCAGTTTCCAGGCAATGAATCATGTATTGCACCGGATTTTGCATCGGCGGGCGGAACTCATCCACCGGCATTTCCCGCGCTTCTGGATGTTCCTTGGTTTGAATGCGGATGACTTTCTCATAGTCATAGCTGCTGATCGTGCCCTCGCTGCCCACGATGACAAATCCACATGTGGGCTGCGGCTGGAGCACCCAGGGATCGGTGAAAGTGCCCCAGCGGGTTTCGAATTTGGAGAGACCGCTTTCGTAGCGCGCGATGGTCAGAGAATGCTCATCGACTTCGAGCCCGGCCGGCTGATCGACGATGGTGGTGACTTCGATTGGCGATCGGCCGTTCATGTACCAGGCGCCCAAAGTCGTTCCGTAGCCAAGGTAGTCCAGAAGCGATCCGCCGCCGTGGGATTTTTTGTAGAACCAGCTCTGTGGTTTCTCCCGGGCGACGGTTTGGGCATCGGTCGTCTTTTTGTCCGCCACGTGCCACAGCGGCCCGCGATTGCCATCGTAATAATGCACCTCGATTACATTGCCGATCCGCCCCTCGTCGATCAGCCGCTTGGAGGTGACGTGCGGCGGATACCACGCCAGCGGCCAGTTGATGGCCAGCAATTTCCCCGATGAATTCATGGCCGCGATCATGCGATTGGCCTCTCGCAGCGACGCGGCGAAGGGCTTTTCCATGATGATGTTGACATCAAAAATCGAGACTCTCTCCGTCCAGTCGGCGTGGTGGGCCGTGGCCGGGCAGAGGATCACGATGTCGGGCTTGGTTTTTTCGATGCACGCGCGATAGTCGGTGAAAACATGTTCATCGGGGATCTTGAAATTATTCTTCGCCGCCGCCATCCGCTCCGGCTGCTCATCACAGATGCCCACAATTTCCGCGTCGGGATGTTCGAACGCCATGCGCAAATTGTCCCCCATGTGCATGTGGTCGAAATTGATGCCGGCGATTCGCCACTTCTTCATGGGATTCTCCGATGGTTCATGCGCTGGCCGGCGCGGAGGATGCCGTAGGATTGGCCGATCTTGTGGCATTCCCGCTCAAATTCAACCGGCGAGGCGGTATTGAACTCAAACATATCGTAATGACAGGGAATCACCTCGCGGGCGTTAATGGCTTTGGCCAGCCGGGCGGCCTGCGGACCATCCAGGTTTCCCGCGACGCGTCTTTCCGGCCGATCCCCATTGATCGGGAGCAGCGCGATGTCGATCTTGAATCGCTTCACCTGCTCGATAATCGCATCGTGCCAGAGCGTATCGCCGCTGTGATAAATCGTGCAGTGGCCGGCCTGAATCACGTACCCGAGATACTTACTTCGCCCCTGTGCATCCCGCTCCATCCGCGGATGGGCCGCGATGATGCCGGTGATCAAAAACCCGGCGACATTGACTGTTTTCTCCTCATCAGCCGCCACAATCATCGCAGGATCAATCTTCAGTCTTTCCGCCGCAAACTCCCGATTCGCGGCCGCCGTCACAATCTTAGCCGCCGGATTTGCCCGCAACAATGGAATCAAGGTTTCGGCATCCAGATGATCGGTATGATTGTGGCTCGAAGTGGCGACATCCACAAAATCCAACCGCGCTGGATCAACCACGCGCTCGGTCATTCTCACATGCGGCTTGTCCGTATTCGCGTATTTCTTCGTCAATGAGTCCGACAGATACGGATCGATCAGCAGGTACCGATTCCCATACTTCACCAAAAACCCGCTCTGCCCCAGCCACCACAGGTGCACGACAAATTCATCCGCCGAAGCACGCCGCACATCCGCCAGGAACGCGTCATCTTTCAACAACGGTGCGATCATAAATTCCGAGGTGGCACGGGCGCCTCGCCCGTGAGCTTCCAAAATTCAGTCATGGGCTAAGCGCCCATGCCACGCCTAAACGCCGATCTCTCCGCGAACCGTATGTATTCCGTCCACCATATTCTTCAGCTTCTGTTTCGCCGCCCAGCGCGCTGTCTGGCTCAGGCCGCAATCCGGTGCGAACGAAAGCCGCTCGGCCGGCGCATGCTTGAGACACATCCGCACCCGCTCGGCGACATCCTCCACGGTTTCAACGTAATAACTTTTCACATCGACGATTCCCACGGCCACATCTTTTTTCGCCGCGATGGTTTTGATGATTTCGATTTCGGCGAATTCCCGGCTGGCCATCTCGACGTGAATCTCATCCACCTTCATGTCCAGAAAGGCCGGGAACATTGGCGCGTATCGACGCGGGCCGACCGCGCGGCCTTTGTAATTGCCGAAACACAGATGCGTCGAGAGGCGGCACTTGCCCGCCACCGATTCAACCGTGCGATTGAAAATGCCCACAAACCGCGTTGTATCCTCCTTGTGCGCATAGCAGCTCATCGACGGCTCATCGACACAGATTTCAGTGCAACCGGCCGCCACCAGCGCCTCCAATTCCTTCCGCACAATCGGCCGCAGGGCCTCGGTCACCGCATAACGATCCTTGTAAATCTTCCCGGGCACCAACCGGCCGCTGAGCGTATATGGCCCCGGCACGCTGGCCTTCAAAACCACCGACCGGACCTTCTGCGCCTCAGCAACTCGCTTCAGGCGTTCAAATTCCTCCACCGCCCCCAGCCCCCGCGGCGCGGCCAGCTCCGCCACAATCGGGTGCCGTCCCCGCTGGTCGTGGGCCGGCGGGCCGAAGCGCCGCGGCGATGCGCCCTCCAGCTCGATCCCTTCGATGAATCCATAGAACGAGAGATTGAAATCCAATCGGGTTTGCTCGCCGTCGGTGATCGAATCCAAACCCGCCGCCACCTGATCATGCACCGCCGCGATCACCGCATCTTCCTGAAGCTCGGCCAGATCGGCCGAGCCAAATTGGTCGAGATGGCGCGAGGCAAACTCCAGCCATCCGGGAAAGGGGTAGCTGCCGATCACCGTGGTTCTTAAGGGACAATTCTTCATGTTCTGTGGCATGGGCACCTCGCCCATGGCTCCTGAATCACGGGCGAGGCGCCCGTGCCACACTCAGAGACCTATGTCTTCATACAATTTCGCCAGCCGCCGCGCGTGCTCGTCATAAGCGGCCTCAAACAATCGTGTCGCCTCCTCCGCGCCGACAACCGCACTGCCGGCCAGCACCTTGGGCGGCTGTCCGGCCTTGGTCAGCCGGCTGGCCACCTCCGCCTTGATGCAATTGATCAGCAAGCACCCCCCCACTGTCGATCCCGGCGCAACCGGTGTCTTCAGGCCATCAATCTTCACCATCGCATCGCCTGGCGGCGCTCCGGTGTCCAACACCAGATCGCCGAAATCCTGGAGCTTCTTCCCGCGCCGATCATTACTGGGGGTGGCCTCCGAATGCCGCTTGCTGATGATCACCACCACCTTCATCCCGAAGCGGCGGAATTCCTCGGCCATTTCGATTGAAACCACATTGCATCCGCTGGAGGAAATCACCAGCGCACAATCCTGCGGCGATAATTTAAAATTTCTCAAAATGCGCGAAGCCAGGCCCGACACATTCTCCAGAAACATCGCCTGCCGCTGCCCATTGGCGCCGACGACCGGATTATGGAACGTGAGCGAGAGTTCCACGATCGGATTGAACCCCGGAAATGAGCCATACCTTGGCCACATCTCCTCCACCATGATCCGGCTGTGCCCCGAACCAAACACGTGCACCATCCGCCCGGCCAGGATCGAGGCCGCAAACCAATCGGCCGCCTGGGCGATGGCCGGCAATTGAGCCTGCACATTCGCGAGCAGACCACGGGCTTGTTCCAGATATTTCTCAGCTGAGTTCACGGATTCCCCCTCTCCGGTTGCATGGCATTGAACGCCGCACCAAGCGCTCCCGCGAATTCTCCCAATGTGGCCGCCACAATCCGTGCCCGATGCCCGTGCGGCCGCCATTCATGTTCATCCAGCACTCGTTTCAGCGGTTCAAACAGCGCAGATCCGGCCGTCGCAATTCCACCGCCAATAATCACCACTTCCGGATCGGCGATGTTGATCATCGACACAATCGCACAGCCCAACTGCTGCACCGACCGCTCCCAAATTTCCAGCGCCTTTTGATCGCCGCGCTGCGCTGCCGCCACAAGGTCAAGCGTCGATTCAAACTTTCCTGACGATCGCTTTTGAACTGTGTAATTCCCGATGGCGCCCTCGAGGCTTCCCGGCGTCTTCACAATGTCGTTTTCGCCATCCACATCCAGACACATGTGCCCAATATGCCCCCCCCGGCCGATTTGTCCCCTTAAAATTCGCCCATCCACCAAAATCGCCCCGCCCACGCCTGTCCCGAGCGTCAACAAAATCGCGTTCCGCGCGCCCGCGGCCGATCCTTTCCATACCTCTCCCAAAAGTGCTGCCTGGGCATCGTTCAGCACCGGCACCGCGCGCTTTCGCCCCAGAAATTCCGTCCATTTCAACCCCTCCACCTCCTCCAGCCTCCCCTGCATCCAACTGATGCACGACCCATCCGGCGCGGCCAGCCCAGGCGCGGCAAATCCCAGCCACTGTGCCTCGCCGCGCTGCCGCTCGATGCCCCCGATATATTTTTTCACACCTTCCGGCCAATCCGATTTCTCCGCGTGCGTCCCCGTCTGATCGCGCAAGACAATCTCCCCCGCGTCGCTCACCACGACGCATTTCACATAGGTCACGCCGATGTCGATTCCGATCGCATGCGGCATCGCTCACTCCGGATACTGCCCCTCGGTCACATCCCATCCGCCATCGACGCTGAGCACCTGCCCCGTCGTGAATTTCGACCCATCCGACAGAAAATACACCACTGCCGCATCCAGATCGGCCGACTCACCCACCCGTCCTCCATCCAGCGGCTGCTTGCTCTGGATGAATTTCACGATGTCCGGATCACCCACCGCCCGCCGCGACATCGGCGTCTCCACGAGCGCTGGCGCCAGCACATTAAAGCGAATGTTCTGCGGCGCATAATACGCGGCCGCCGCCCGGGTCATTCCGATCACGGCCGCCTTCGTGGCCGAATACGCGTGCGTCGCAAAATATTTCGGCGACGGCGAATATCCCAGCACCGATCCCATATTGAGCACGCTTCCCCCGCCGCCCTGCTTCAAGAATTGCTGCACCGCCGCGCGATTGGAACAAAACAGCGAGGTGAGATTGAGTTGGAGCGTAAATGCCCAGCCCTCATCGCTGATCTCATGCAGCGGCCCATCCCCGGCCTTGCGGCCGCTTCCTCCCGCCACGTGATACAGCCCGTGAAATCCGCCAAAATTCGCCACCGCAAAATCAATCGCCTTCGGCGAAGTATCCGGATCGCTGGCATCACCGCTGAGCGATCTCCCCTGCGGCCCAAGCCCGCTGGCCGCCGCCCTGGCGTTGTCGCGATCGCGCCCCACGACAACGACCTTCGCCCCGGCCCTCACACACGCCTGCGCCGCCGAAAGGCCCAGGCCCGTCGTTCCTCCGATGATGACAATCACTTTGTCTTCCAGCGGCCGCGGTGTCACGCCGCTAAAGCTAGGCGAGAGCCCCTCTCCAATCAAGGAGATGTCACCGCTCGAATCGGTCCTATTTCCGCCCCAGATACAGATCCCTCCCCTTGACCAGGTTGATCATCTTCCGATCCGCCACCGACCGCTTATTCATCCAGAACCCGCAATCCGGATGCACCCACGTGATCCGTCCCGCACCGACCCTCTTCGCCGCAGCTTCAATGCGCTCCGCCACCACCTCCGCCGTCTCCACCGTGTTTACCTTGACATCAATCACTCCAATCCCCAGCCCAATCCGCTCATCAAGCTCATCTTTGAAATACTTCAGCTCCTCATACCCCCGAAACGCGAACTCCAGCACCACATGATCGCAATGCAGCCGGTTCATGAAATCAATCAGCTTCCGCCATTCCCCTCTCTGGATGCTCTGCCCCCCATAATTCCCGAAGCAAACATGCACCCCTTTTTCCTTTGCGTGCTTGGCCGCATCCAGCACGACGTTAATGGCTGCCGCCGCCCACGGTCCCTCATCCGGATGCCCGGAGATGTTCGCCTCATCAATCTGAATCACCTCTGGATCAATCTCCGCCGCCTGTCCGGCCAGCGCGGTCGCCACCGCCATCGCCAGCTTCTCCCGATCGCGATAGTGATGGTCGAGCAGCGTCTTGCTCAGCATGTGCGGGCCGGTGACCGTGAATTTCATCGCATGATCGGTGCACTCGCGCGCCCGGCGATAATCCTTCGGCAGATTCAGCGTCCCCTCCCCGATCGGCCCCTCCACCAGCCCGGCCGGCTCGGAGCGAAAGCCCATCCCGCTCATCTTGCGAAATTCGGCCAGTTCGCCCCGCCCCAATGCCGATCGAATCCCCGCCATCGGCCGGATGAAATACTCGATCATCCCATTGGTATCCGGATGATTGATATCAAACCGATACAGCTCCCCATCGGCCACCACATCGATCCCCGCCATCTCCTGAATCTTGAACACCACCCGCGTCGCATCGATCAGCGCCTGCTGGCTCGGCGCGCTCACCAGCCAGTCCGGCGCTGGATAAGACCCCACCACCGTGGTGCGAATGGGGACATCGCTGGTCTTATTCTTCACCTTGTTTCCCCTTCGCATCATCCGCATCGTAGGCCGCATCCGCGTTGCCGCCGCACACCTCGATCCGCTCAATCGAGAGGGCCCTTCCCGTCTCGGCCTCCAGTTCCGCCAGCACGCCGCACATCCGCACATCCCCGGTCGCCACCTCAAATGGCACCGGCATCTGCGCTGTCATGTACTTCAGCACCTTGTCTTTTCTTCGCCCCAGCACCGAATCATAAGGCCCGCACATTCCCACATCGCTGATGACCGCGCTCCCTCCCGGCAGGATTCGCGCATCGGCCGTCGGCACGTGCGTGTGCGTTCCGAACACAATCGAGCACCTGCCATCGAGCCAGTGCCCCATGGCCACTTTTTCGCTGGATGCCTCGGCGTGCATGTCGCAGACACAACAGCGCACCTGCTGCGGAAGCTGCTGCAAGACCCAATCCGCCGTCGCAAACGGATCGTCCGCCGGCAGGTTCATGTAAATCCGCCCCAGCAGGCAAAATATTCCCACCTGCACGCCCGAATTGGTCGTGACCACCGTATAGCGCCGTCCCGCCGCCGCCCGTGCCAGATTTGCCGGCCGAACCACTCGTTCGCTGCTGGCCATCGTCGGAATAATGTCCGCGCGCCGATAAAGATGATCCCCCAGCGTCACCACATCCACGCCGTAAGACCGGATCTTGTTGAAAAGATTGGTGGTAATCCCACTCCCCCCCGCGATGTTTTCCGCGTTGGCCACCACCAGGTCGATATTCCGCTCCCTCACGATCCCCGGCAGCTTCTGCGCCACCACCTGCCTCCCCGGCCGGCCGACAATATCTCCCAGGCAAAGAATGCGCAGTGGCATTCTCTATAGCCTACACAGGAACGCCTCCGCTGGAAAACCGCCCACCCGCGCCGTATCTTCGTGGGATCGCATAATTCCATCGACGTCGTTGCAATTCGCCTACCGCTGACTACATTGTTTTCCGCCGAACACGCCTCTGCTGAACGCGGGAAGGAAACATGAAATACACTCCTCTGCCCTCATTGCGCACCGGCCGCATTGGGATACTCCTGTTGTTGTGCTCGATCTGCGGTTGCAGCTCACCTCCACGGGCGGAGCTCAGCGCGTACAAAACCCAGTTCGAAACCGCCAAGACCACCGCTGAAGATCTGATCCTCAGCACCAAAAACGCCGCCGAGGCGCTGGCCGATGATCCCAGCAATCCCGCGTCGGTCACCGATCGGACCCGCCAGCTCAAGGAGCGCCTCGATGCGCTTGATGCGCGGCTGGAAGCCCTCCAGGTCGTCGCCCAGTACAACGACGCTCTCGCCCGACTCGCATCCGGAGAAGATCCCGCCGCCGTCAAAGCCAGCCTCGACAATTTCGCAAGCGGCCTGGCCAGCTTCAACATCAAAGGCCTCTCCAAACTCGTCGCTGATGTCGCGCCCTACGGAAACGTCTTCGCCAGCGCGGTCACGCTGGTGGACAACCTGATCCAGGCCAAACGCTTCGCCGCGGCCATCGAAGCCGGCGAAAAACCCGTCCTGGCTATTCTCGATATCCTCTCCCAGGATGCCGACAACTTTTTCAACATCGCAAAGGCCCGCCTGCAACTGCTCCAGGCCGACCCCCAAAAGCAGGAAGCGCAACTCCTTGCCAACCGCTTCGCCACGCTGGCCAACGCCCACCCATTTTCCGAAGCCACCCTCTCACCTCGCTTCAAATCGCTCCTCGCCGCCCACGGCAAGCTCCGCCAGGGGATTTCCCAGCCCTTTGCCCACAACCCCGCCGCCGGCGCTGCTCCCAATCAGGATGACCTGGCGCTCGAATCGCTCGCCACCATCAACGACCAGATGCAATCCCACGTCACCGCATACAACACTATCTTGGCGCAAATCGATGCTCAGGCCGCTGTCATCAAGCAGTACAAGAATGTCCTCGCCTCCACCCAACGGGCCCTCACTCAGGTTCGCATCGCACTCAAATCCGGCCGCAGCGCGGCCGTCATGGGATTTATCAACGACGTCTATAACCTGCGCCAGGCCTATCTGGCCGCAAGGGAGGCAAAAACCAAATGAGCGAAACAACCCCAACACGAGAATATTTCGAAGCAGCCATCGCTGACCTCGAACAGCTCGCGGCCGCCGAAACGGATGCCGACCGCCTCCGTGATATTTACAGCCAGATCGCCCGCCTGCGCTATGCCATGATCGATGAGTCCTTCGATCAGATCGTGCGCCGAACCTCTCTGCTCCAATCGTTGGTGGCCGAATTGCGCGCCGCCATCGCCGGCGCTTCCGGCGAGCCGCCCCTTGCCGGCGCGATCACCAAGCTCAACGATCTTGCCACGCAGGTCCAAGGAGCCATCAGTGCCATCAGCGGCATCTCCCGCGGAATGGCTCCTCCCAAACGCGGCAAACGCGCGGCCGCCGCCCCCGCTCCGCGCTCGCGCGCCCTGGGCAAACCGCCCCTGCGAGTCCTTTGCGTTCACGGCGTCGGCGATCATCACACCAGCCTCGCCTGGCGCGGCGCATGGACCGACGCCATCCTCGCCGGCCTGCGCACCTGGGACGCGGCCGCCACCGCCATCACCGACTTTGTCGTCTACGATGATCTCTTCGACACCGCCGACCTCAACCCCGGCACCGTCGCCTCCGCTATCTGGAAACTGGGCACCAGCGGCGTCTGGCACGGCATCGGCGACCTCTTCCGCCGCCCCCGCGGCCTCATGGACATTCCCACTGAGCTGCGCTGGACCGCCGGGATGGTCGCCCAATGGGGCGAGGACGCCGATCTTCGCGCAGAGTCTCGCGGCCGGGTCACCGATGCCATCGTGAAATTCAAACCCGACGTCATCGCCGCCCACAGCCTCGGCAGCCTCATCGCCTACGACACGCTGCGCCTCAACCCCGTGCTCCTGCAAAGGCCGCGCGAGGCGCGAAACCGCACCTTCATCACCTTCGGCTCGCAGATCGCCAATCCCTTTGTCCGCTCCACCTTCGCCGGCCGGATCGAGCCGCTCAAGGATGCGCAAAACTGGTATCACCTCTTCAATCCCAACGACCGCGCTTTCGCCCAGGACCTGCGCCTCACCGACCCGAATTTTGTTGAGGTCGGCGCGGAGTTCAAGGAAGGAGTCATCAACCACGACGCCATCAGGTACCTCGCCCATCCCAACGTGGTCAGCACCGTCTGGTACGACTTGGCCAACCCCGCGCCGTCCCGGGCCATCGGCGGCTCCCGCGCCATCTCGCGCACCCATGCCGCCTTCAGCACCGTCGCCGAAAGACCCAAAAAACGAGCCCTCCTCATCGGGATCAACGAGTATCCCGATCCCGCCAATCGCCTCGACGGATGCGTCAACGATGTCTTTCGCATCTCGGCCGCGCTCCAGGAATCCGGCTTCGCGCCCGAGGACATCCGCACCGTCTTTGACGACCGCGCCACCGCGGCCGGAATTCTCGAACGACTTCACTGGCTCCTGGACGGCGTCTGCCCCGACGACATCCGCTTCCTCTATTACAGCGGCCATGGCGCGCAGATGCCAGCCTATGGCGCGCGCGACCGCGTCGATCACGTCAACGAATGCCTCGTCCCTTATGATTTCGACTGGACCCCCGAACACGCCATCATGGACACCCAGTTTTATGATTTCTACAGCCAGCTCCCCTACAAGAGTCATTTCATCGCCGCCTTCGACTGCTGTCATTCCGGCGGCATGACCCGCAGCAGCGCCCACAAGGTCCGCGGCATCACTCCCCCCGACGACGTCCGCCATCGCATGCTCAGGTGGGATTGGGTTTCACAGATGTGGGTCGAGCGCGATCTCACCAAGGTCAATCCCGATCTCGCCGAAACCAACCGGGACGATGATTACACCGGCAAATCCCGCGTCGAGATGCGCCTCGGCCGCGCCAACTTCCTGCGTCTTCCCAAGGCCGAGCAGCGAACGCGGCAGAAGAAATACGGCCACAAGGGCCCGTACATGCCCGTGCTCATTCAAGCCTGCCAGGCCGATCAGCTCTCCTATGAGTACCGCGACGGCGTCACCTCCTATGGCGCTTTCACATTCGCCCTCACCACCGCCCTGAGCACGGCCCGCAAGCAGCACAGGAGCATCTCCTGGGAGACCCTTGTCGCCGACACCGCCGGCGTTTTGAAGGACAACAAATACGACCAATCCCCGAACCTTGTCGGCCCCAGCGAAGTGATTGATGATCCCATCCCCTGGCTCCCAGGCGCCTCCAAAAGCCGCCCGGCGCGTAAAAAAGTCAAAGCCTGATGCACGTTGACCTCATCTCCCTTGCCCCCTGTCCCTCCACTCCTATGATGTGGAAGAGCATCCATGCCGCTCCCCCTCAACATCCTCACAAGCACTTCGGCGGCAGCTCCCTCCGGCCGCAAACCCCCCTGGCTCAAAATGAAAATGCCCGGCGGCGTGGAATTCGCCAAGCTCTACAACCTGGTCAACGACCATCGCCTTCACACCGTCTGCCAGAGCGCCAAATGTCCGAACATGGGCGAATGCTGGGCGGCAGGGACAGCAACATTGATGATCCTGGGAGATGTCTGCACCCGCTCCTGCGGCTTCTGCAACATCGCCACGGGGAAACCGCAATGGCTTGATGTCGATGAGCCCTTCCGCGTTGGCGACGCGGTGCGGCTGATGAACCTCAAGCACGTGGTCATCACCAGCGTCAATCGCGATGAGCTTGCCGACGGCGGCGCGGCCGTCTGGGCGCACACCATCCGCGAAGTCCGCCGCCAGTCGCCGGGGACCAGCGTGGAAGTCCTCATCCCCGACTTCTGCGGCAACTGGGATGCGCTCCAGATGGTGCTCGACGAGAAGCCCGAGATCCTCAATCACAACGTCGAAACGGTTCCCCGGCTCTACAAGACCGTCCGCCCGCAAGCGAAGTATCAGCGCTCGCTCAAACTCCTCCAGATCGCCAGGGACCAAGCGTTCGTCACCAAAACCGGAATGATGCTCGGTCTTGGCGAAGAGTCCCACGAGATCGAAGCCGTCCTGGACGACCTGGTCTCCATCTCCTGCGACATCCTCACGCTGGGCCAATATCTCCAGCCGTCCGCGCAGCACCTGCCCGTCGAGCGCTGGGTCCATCCCGATGAATTCAAACAATGGAAAGTTCGAGGCGAAGAGCTGGGGTTGCGCCACGTCGAATCCGGACCGATGGTGCGATCCTCCTATCACGCGGAAAAACAGGTCCACGCCCACGCTGCGACGTCGAGATGAAATTTATTGAGCCGCGGGAGGCTTTGCGGCGTCTGGCTTGACGGCGTCCGGCTTGGCGGGCTCTTTCTTTTCGGCGGCCGGGGGCTTGGGAGCGTCCACCTTTTTGGCGTCCGGTTTTGGAGCTTCCACCTTCTTGGCGTCAGGCTTTGGCACGTCCGCCTTCGCATCTGGCTTTGCCGCATCCGGCTTCTTCGCCTCGGGTTTGGGCGTCTCTGTCTTCTTCGCTTCGGGCTTGGCGGGCTCGGGTTTCTTCGCTTCGGACTTCGGCGGCGCGGGCGGCGCATCCTTCACCGTCAGCGGAAACAGCGGACCGTATTCCACATACCCCACGCCGTTGACGACTCCCTCCGCCTTCACCACCAACGTCCTCGTCGCATGATCCGTCTTCCCGCTCGTCTTCAAATTGATCACGCCCTGCGTATCCTTCCCCTTGAGCGTCACCGGCTTGAAATCCAGATTCTTATTGATATTCGGCGGCTCATTCGTCTTCGGATCCAGGCCACTGGAGAATCCCTCCAGCGATAAATTGATATCCCCCTCAAACCCATTGCGCGCCACCGTCACCATCACATTCGTCGTCCCATTTCCAACGACGACAGGCGGAAACGGCGAGCTGGCCCCCTGAAGGAAGGTCAGCCGCTCCCGCGTCTCCTTCAGCTCCGGCGCAATTGAGCGGTAGTATGTCGCAATCGTCTTCTTCTGCTCCGCATCCCTTTTCTCCTGCGGCGTGGTCAAAACCGCCAGCAGATTATCCGAGAGCGAAAACCCACCCTCGGGATTCACCCTGTCCGAAACCAGGATCCTGAATTTACGGAACAGGAACTTGCCGTTCCCAAAGTGATGATTGATCGTGAACGACAGCGTAGTCCCCGCCTCATTCGCCACCGCTTTGTTGAAATTCCAAACCCCCCAGTGCGACTGCGCCACCTGCGGATGGACCGCCCATCCGCTCTGGTGCCCCGGCTCGCGCGTGTTGAGCGTCATGTTGACGTCAAAGCCCGCCTGCACAAAATCAACCTTCGCGCTCTTCAAATCCACCAGCGTCCGCTGCGATTCCCCGCCGGCCGGCGCTGCATACACTTCCAGGTCCGAGAGCACAAAATTTCCATCATCGGCCCTGCCCGGCCCCTTGTTGTCATCCGCAATCACTTCCAGCTTGAAGGCGGTGATGTTCTTCAGCTTTGACTTCGCCGTGATGTTGTAAACTTCCTGCGGCGGATTCATCCCCTCGGACAGAATCGCCCCATCCGGCTGCCTGGTCAGCTTCGAGCCGAACCGCGACACCAGCGCTGTGTATTCCAGCGGCTGCCATTGATTTTTCGCCAGCGTCTCTGATTCCCATTTCGCCTGCGCGGCATCCAGCTCCGGAGGCTGCGTTTCCAGCTTCTTCTGAAGCTCGGCCATCTCCGCGGCCGTCTTCTTCGGATCATTTCCGGCCGGATCGCCCAGCCGGATCACCGCAAACGGCGCTGCGTCCAGCACCGCCAGATAAACCTCCGGCGCGGAGCGGCTCACGCCCTTTGGCAACAACTGCCTGCTGATAATTCGATCCCCCACCTTCCCGCTGGCGATCAGATGCAGCGGAAACATCCCCAGCGGCGCATCGGGCGCGGCCGAAATTGCCATCAACCCACTGCTGGCTTCCTTCTGCTTCAAAAGCAGCGGCTCGCAATAAATCCCCGCCGGCATGTCCATCAGCGCCACCACCACATCCCCATCAAACCCGCCCTTGCGCTTTACCTGGCACCACAATTTCATCCGGCTCCCCCGCGCCACCCGCGGCATCTCCGGCGTAAAGATCACCTCGAAATCCGGCTGCTCCGCGGCCACCGGCGTGATTTGCAGTCGATACGGATAATTCGATCCGCCCCGCCCCAGCAGGTCTGTCACGGAAATGAAATAATCCTTGTCCTTATCAAACTTCATCTCGATTCGCGCATCCGCCCCCATCGCATCATCGTTGCGCTGCAAAATATTTCCTTTCTCGTCCGACACGCTCAGCAGCGCATCCAGCGGCGAGCCGTATCGCTGCGCGAACACTTCGCACACCACCGGCTGCGTCGCCGGCACCCGCACCTTGAAGCTGTCCACATCCCCGGCCTGATTGATCCGCCCGTTCACCACGATCGGCATCGTCGTCGGCGTCGCCCTGGCCACTCCATCATTCGGCTCGGCCTCAAACGTCTCCTGCAAATCCCCCACCTCAAAACTCCGGGCATTGGAAACACCCTTCGATGTCGCCGCCATCACGTCGCGCTTGCCCATCGGCCCATCGAGCATCATGCTCATTTTGGGCTTGTCCAGATTCCGCCCGATCAGGTCCAGCGAAATCTCCTGCCCCCGCTTGCCACCCAGCGGATAAATCACATCCACATACGGAATCTCCCCGGCCTTGATCCGATACCCAAAATCCCCGCCGCCCTGATATCGCAGGTCGCGAATCTGCAAAACGTATTGCCCATCCGCCGGCACCGTGTAATCGATCAGCGAATCCATCCCGTTGGTGTCTTCATCGTGCGCGATCTCCCGCCCTTGCGCGTTGTACAAGCTCAACGTCGAATCCAGCTTGGACCCATTGCGCGCCGCGATCACCTCAAAAATCAGCCGCTGTCCCTTGCGCCCCTCAAACCGGAAATAATCGCTCTCCGTGGGCTGATGAATCGCCCCCACGATGATGGCCGGCAGCCGCACCATCTGCGCCTCGACGATCGAATTGTTCGGCTCCTTCTCCGCCACGGCCGCGAAATCCTCGACATAAAGCAAAAACGGCTTTGTGATCCCATTGGGCGTTACGACGCGAATCTCCCGCGCCCCGCGCGACGCATCGCCGCTCACCGTCGCCACAACCTTCAGCTCTTTGGGATTGATCTTGGCCGCTTCCGCCGGTTTGGTCGTCGGCTGGGTTGTCGCGGGCTGCGTTGTTGGCTTGGGGAGGTCAACCTTCACGCCCGGCTCCCCCACCACCAGAATCCTGTTCCCATCCCCGATATTCTCACCGCTGAGCGTGATCTCAGTCGTCTTCCCCACCACGATCACATCCGTCGATGCCCCGGTGATGTTGGGAACTGGTTGAGCTACCGCCGTCGATGCGGCCGCGACGAACAGCACGACCGCGCACAATACGTGGCATGGGCGCCTCGCCCATGTCCCCAAAAAAGAGCCACGGGCGAGGCGCCCGTGCCACGGATAAGTCGGCCCATTCAAAAGTTCTGTCCCCATCGAATTCTCACCCAAACAATTCCACCACCGCATCCGCCTTGACCAATTCGCGCGGCTGATTGAGGTGGTTAAAAACAATCGTCCCCGGATCGATCCCCAGCGCGTGATAAATCGTCGCCAGAATCTGCGTCGGGTGCATCGGGTTGTCCTTCGGCGACGAACCCGTCGCATCGGATGACCCGTAAATCGATCCGCGCTTAATCCCGCCGCCCGCGATCATCGCCGTGTAGCAATACGGCCAGTGATCTCGTCCATCCTTGGCATTCGTATTCCCCGACGTGCTCACGCCCAGCCTGGGCGAGCGTCCAAACTCTCCAACCGCCACCACGATCGTCTCATCGAGCAATCCGCGAGAATGCATATCCTCCAGCAGCGCTGCCAGTCCCGAATCCAGCTTCGGACAGTGAATATCCTTCAGCGGACCAAAATTGGCCGCGTGCGTGTCAAACGCATCGATGGCCGGATTGCCGTTGGCCACGGCCGGCCAGTTCATCTGCACAAACCGCGTCCCCGCCTCGATCAGCCGCCGCGCCATCAGCAATCCCTGGCCGAAAGTATGCCGGCCATATTTGTCGCGCAGCTCCTTGGACTCCTTTTCCAGGTCAAATGCATCGCGGGCCTTGCCGCTGATCACCAGGTCCAGCGCCTTCTGGTAATAGCTGTCGATCGCATTGGCCGCGACGGCTTTCTCGATCTCCGGCATCGCCGAATTGACCTTTTGCAACAGATTCGCCCGCCGCTCCATCCGCTCCCTGGGCACATCGCTCCGCAGCGCCAAATCCGACAGATTCACCTTCCCGGCCGGATCCTGGAACATGTAATACGGGTCATAAGCCGCCCCCAAAAATCCGGCCGTCCCGCCCTTGCCCACGACGTTGCTCTCCTGGAGCGGCCGCGGCAGCATCACGAAGGGGAGCATCGAGCCTTCCATTGGTTTCATCTTGGAAATGTTCGACCCGATGCACGGAAAATCATTGGCCGCCGGCGGCTCCAATTGCCCCGACGGCGAAACCCGGTCGGGCGTATAGCCAGTCATCATCTGATAGATCGCCGCCGTGTGATTGAACAAACCGGCCGGCGTGTAATTCAGCGAGCGGATCAGCGTACACTTGTCCATCTGTTTGGCGAGCTTGGGCATCACTTCGGTCAGATAGATCCCCTTGACGCTGCTCTCGATGTGCTTGAAACTCCCCCGAATCTCCGCCGGCGCATCCGGCTTGGGGTCCCAGATGTCCAGGTGCGATGGGCCACCCTGAAGGAAAATCAAAATGACCGACTTGGCCTTCCCCCACCCGCTCTTCTTGCCCTTGGGCGCTTCGGAAGCGCGTGCCGCCGCCTCCAGCTTCAACACCTGCCCCAAACTCAGCCCAAAAAGGCCGACCCCGCCGACGCGCAACAACTCGCGCCGCGAGAATCCATCACATGTGCTTCCCGAGATACCTGGAATGGATAGCATAGTCTGCTCCGTCTCTTTTGTGGCACGGGCGCCTCGCCCGTATCCTGGACATGGGCGAGGCGCCCATGCCACAGTCAGGTCATCTGTTGTACAAGAATGCCGGGCTATTCAATAAAGCCCAGGCAATATCCTGCGCCGTCTCCAATCTCTTCGCGCCTTCGCCCAGCGTAACCCCCTCCAGCTCCTTATCCGTCGGCGGCCGGTTCAAAATCGCAAAATACAACTCCTCGATCACTTTCCGGTCGTCCTTGTTGTCATTCACGATCTTCGGAATCCGGCTCGTCGGCGACGATACCGCATCCCCAATTGTCGCCCCATTCACCAGGTTGATCGCGTGCGACAGCGTGAAGTTGCTGGTCCTCTCACACTCACACGCCGACTGCCGCTTGGGCTTCCCAAACAACCCCAGCACATCAATCGTCTCTCCCGTCCCATCCGGCAGCATCACCGCCCGGGTTCCCGTTGGCATGCCGCCGTAATTTGCCCTGAATCCCGTGGCCACAGCGACCGCATCCACCAACTGCTCGGCTCCCAGGCGCCGCGGCAGCGCATGACTGAAGTTGATCTTGTCATCCTCGTTCCAGCGATTGGGATTGATCGACAACTGATAAGTCCGCGACGTGCAGATCGTCCGCATCAGCTTCCGCACATCAAACCCATCCTTCACAAAATCCTCGGTCAGCGCATCCAGCAACGGCGCATTGCTGGCCGGATTGCTGGCCCGAATGTCATCCACCGGATCGATAATCCCCCGCCCGAAGAAATAGCTCCACACCCGGTTGCTCATCGACTTGGCGAAGTAAGGGTTTTGTGCCGACGTCAGCCATTCGACAAATGCCACCCTTCGATCCTCATCCCCCATCGTCTCGTGAGCCATTCCATACGGCACTTTCGGCTTCACCACCACCGCCGTCTTGGGATGATTGACCTCGCCCCCGTTGTAATTGTTGTAAATAATCTGCTCATCGGGCCCCTGCCCCTTCTTGAACGCGATCCGCGCGAAGAACGCCCCAAACTGGTAATACTGATTCTGCGTCCACTTCTCGAACGGATGATCGTGGCACTTGTTGCAGTTGAAGCGCACGCCAAGGAATGTCTGGCTCACATCCTCCGTGATCTTCCCCGACTCCCCCAGCGCCCGATAGTAATTCACCTCCGGGGCTGTATAGCTGCTCCCCTTGGCCAATAGCAGCGTCTTCACAAACTCGTCATACGGCATGTTCTTCGCAACCGCACTGCGAATCCACCCGCGGAACGTCCACAACGACTTCTGCCCCAGGTTCTTGCTGTTGCACTGGAGCAAATCCGCCCACTTGTTCGACCAGTAGTCGTTATAAGCCTCGCTCGCCAGCAGCTCATCCACCAGCGCCTCGCGTTTGGTCTTGCTCTCGGCCGGATCGGCCAGAAACGCCTTCACCTTCTCCGCCGTCGGCGGCTGCCCGGTCAGGTCCAGTGACACCCGCCGGATAAATTCCGCATCCGTACACAGATCGGACGGCAGAATCTTCATCATCTTGTGCTTCTCATAAGCATGCTGATCGATGAAGTTGTATTTCGGCTGCTCCACCCAGGCATACCCCGTGCGGTCCCCCATGCAGATCACCTGCCGCGTCGCGTAATTCCCCTCATAGCGGATCAACACCGCCCCCTCGCCGCGGCGCAACGCAGTGGCAGTGTTGTCCTTCACCGCCACCACCTCAATATTACTGCTGCTGTAAATCGCCTCGCGCGTCACATCACGCGTCGATCCATCCTTGTAGTGCGCAATCACCAGCATCTGCTGGCTCCGCCCCGGCAGGTCCAGATACACATCATCCGGCAAAACCTCGAGCGAAATCGCCCGCGCTTCCGGCTCCTGTTCCTTGGTCCCCTCGGCAATCCACTTCTTGATCGTGCTGTAATATTCCGTGTCCTTGCTCAGCACCTTCCCACCCTCGTGCGGCACCTCACCCGTCGGCTTCTGGAGCATCAGGCTCCCCGCCGGGTCCACCCGATTAAACCGCCGGCCGCCCAAATCATTGATGAGCGCCCCATAGTCATATTCCGAGTCATACCCCCGCAGCGACAGCTTGAATCCCTCTTTCCCCTTGGCCGAACCATGACACGTGCCGGCATTGCATCCCACCCTCGCCAGAATCGGCTGCACATCGCGCACAAACCCAATCTTCGGCACCTCCACGCTGGCCACATTCACCGGCAGCTTCGCCTGCAAATTCCCAGCATGGACGCTCACCTCCACCGTCGCCTTCTCTTTGCCCCGCACATAGCCATCCGCCCCAATCTCAATCGCCTTTGAATCACTTTGAAACTGCGCTGACGCCGTCAAATCCACCGGCTTGCCCGAGCCTGTAATCCCCATCACCAGAACCCGTCGCGCATCCCGCCCATCACTCAAGTTCAGCCGCTCCGGCAACAACTTGATCGCCGTCACCGCCGGCAACGGCGGAGGCGGCGGCGCAGGCATATCCGGCATCGAATCCTTCGCATACGAAATCCCCGCCAACACCGCGACCACAACTCCCAACCCAATCCGTTTATTAATCCAGCATCCCTTCATCTAATCTCCTCATCTCATCTGCGCAAATCTGCGTAATCTGCGGCCACTCTTCACTTCGCCGCCTGCTGCATCTTCTCCACCGCCACCGGCTCAAATGCCTTGATCAACGTCCCCTTCTGCGCATCAAAAATCCTGACCATCCCATCAAACCCCCCGGTGCAAACCTGCTTCCCATCCGGCGAAAACGCGACCGCGAACACCGCCCCCTCGTGCCCGCTCAGCGTGGCGATCTTTTTCCCATCGTCCGCATAAACCCGCGCCTCGCGCACGCTTCCCAGGCAAACCTGCTTCCCATCCGCGCTCCAGGCCACCGAATGCACCGGCCCCGGCTGCTGTTCAAACTCGCGGAGCTTGTTGTTGTCCGTCCTGGCCGCGGTTCTTCCCTGGTTATCCGAAATCTTGTAAATCCGCGCCTTCCCCATCGCCCCGCCATAAAGAATCTTGTCTTCCTTCGGATGCCGCGCCATGCACACCAGCGGTTCCAGCGGATTGTTGATGTCATCGATGAACTGTCCCAGCATCAGGTCCGACAGTTTCATCGCCTGATCCCGGCTCCCCGTCACCAGCTTCTTGCCATCGAGAGAAAAAGCCGTCCCCAGGCACCAATCGTTGTGCTGATCCAGCCGCATGATCTCCTGCCCATTGCTGACCTGGATCACTCGCGCTGATTTATCCGTGCACCCAAACGCCATCCGCTGCCCATCCGGCGAAAAACTCACCCCAAAAACACTGTCGCGCGAAACCTTGTAATTCTTAACCAGCTTATTCTCCCCCGTTTCCCACACCTGAATATTTCCAAACAGCGCCGGCGCACCCCCCGAAACCGCCAGCATCTTCCCATCCCCCGAATACATCAACGACTCAATCCGCGGCGAACCCCCCACCAGTCTCGCGACAATCCCCGACCCATCCGGCTTGTGCAGCAGCACCTCGTGGTATCCCGAAATCGCAATCACCTTCCCATCCGGCGGCGAATACTGGATCGCCGTAATCACCGGCAACGATGCATACCTCGGCGGCTGCGAAAGCGGCGACGGCCCCGGCTCTCCCGCCGGCCCCTCTTTAACCACCGCCACCGGCGAATCATCCTTCGCCCCCTCCGCCACCCATCGCTTCAAAATCTCCACCTGTGCGGCCGTCAGTTTATCCCCCTTCTCCGGCATCTCCGGCTCCGGCCCGCTCACCATCGAAATAATCTTGCTCTTATCTGGCTGCCCCGCCACAAACGCCACCCCTTCTTTTCCCCCCTTCGCCATCGCCCCAAAACTGCTCATATCCAATCCCCCCTTCTTCTTCTCCGGCGAATGGCACCCGATACAGCTCGCCGTCAGAATCGGCATCACATCCTTCTGATAACTGATGGGTTTCAGCGCCTCCGCCGCCCGCCCGACGCATGGCCAGACTCCCACCACCAGCGCCATCGCCAACCACTTGCACATGCCAGATTTACCTTTCACGCCTACCCATTTCATAAGAGATGCGGCCGGACCAACATCGCCGACGACGCTCCGCCAGCGCCGCCCGTCCCGACCTGACTTTCATTGCGCTATACTAAACCCCCCACCTCCCGTTGCACAACACTTTTAGCAACAATCGCCGAAGTAATTAACCCTTTGCCCGCCAATCCTTTGCACGCAGGCACTACGCGGCATCCGCGGGTACCGCGGCCGGCAAGAGAAACACACTGGCATCCACTTTGAACCGCGCACAAAGCCTGGCGATTTGAGCCTTACTCGGCTCCTTCCGCTTCCCGTTGAGCAGCTCCGATGCCGCCCCCTTGCTCCCCAGCAGCGCCCCCAATTCCGTCACGCTCATCCCCGCCTGCCCCACCAGCATCCGCAGCGCGTCGGTCGGCGAAACCTCATCTGTATTGACCGGAAAATGTTCCTCCTCGTACCTCTCGACGAGCCCTTCCAGAACCTCCAGGTAGGCCTCCTCCCCACCGTCCAATTTCCCCTCCCGCAAAGCCAACCTGTGAATGATCTTCGCCGCCCGATCATATTCGCCGGTATTGCGAATCGGGCGCAGCGGCAACTCTCCCATCAGCGCCAGATAGCCCTGAGGCAGCGCCGCAATCGTCGACGGGACGCCCGAATTTTCTGACTTCGCTCGCATCGAGTTGGGTTTCCTCATAGCTCATCCTTCCAACGCTGACTTCCCTTGTCGTATTCCTTGTGTGTCATCACCGCCAGCACATATACCTTTCCCTTCGCGTAACTGACGAAGGCCACCAGTGGAAACTTGTTCCCGCCAATGTCGAACACGCAAACAGTCTGCCCGCTCCTGACCCTCACCTGATCCGTCTGGCCGAATGTCGCACGCACATCGGCAAAACTGCGCCACCTTGCACGCTGCGTGATCTTGTACCATTCCGCCAACGGACTCGCCGACGCAGGCCATTTCTTCCCAAACTCCCGCAGCACGCGCCAGGTAATGATCCGCACTGTTCCAATTTTAGGAACATGCGGTCTGCCCGTCAATCAAGCTCTCCAACTATCACCCGCCTCCCTGCTACGGTAATATGTTCCTTGAATTCATGGAGGAAAGAATGGCCAAATGGATTTCGGCACTACTCACTCTCTCAATACTCATCCCCCTTACCGGCTGCACCCATAAAAAACCCCCTCAGGTCGACTTCAACCGCGAACTCCCCCCCGGCCAGGTCGCTCTTCGCAAAATCTCCCCCGCGGAATACCCCGACTTCTCCAAATGCACCTGGAACCTTGCCCTCCTCCCCCGCGCCATCGACAACAGCATTGCCTACTTGAATCACCCCAGCTCCCAGCGCTCCTTTCCCTACCTCGACATCTCCCACGACCGCGCCCTGGCCACCCTCACCACCTTCAAAGAAGTCATCGCCGCCGCGGGACAAAATCCCAACCCCGGCCAGTACATCGACCAGCAAATCCGCTCACGCTTTGACGTCTACAAATCCATCGGCGCACCCAAGCCCGACGGCCCCGGCTTCACCGATACCATCCTCTTCACCGGCTATTGCACCCCCATCTACGACGCCAGCGCCACCCGCCACGGCCCTTATCAATGGCCCCTTTACAAGCGCCCCAAAGACCTCGCGAGTGATCCCCTCACCGGCGAAACCATCGGCCGCAAGCTCCCCGACGGCTCCATCGTCCCCTATTACACCCGAGCCGAAATCGAGCGCGACCACCGCCTCGCCGGCCAGGAATTCATCTATCTCAAAACGCGATGGGAAGCCTACGTCGTCACCGTCCAGGGCTCCGCCATCCTTCGCATGGATGACGGAAGGACCTTCGAAATCGGCTACGCCGGCCACAACGGCCACGAATACGAATCCCCCGGCCGCGCCATGGTCAACGACGGCCTCATCGCCAAGGAAGACCTCAACCTCAAAACCCTCGCCGCCTATTTCGCAGCGCATCCCGAGGCGCAGGATAAATATCTCTACCTCAACAACCGCACCGTCTTCTTCACCGAGCGCCCCGGCGGCCCCTTCGGCGCGCTCAACCAGCCCGTCACCACTTCCGCCACCATCGCCACCGACAAAACCCTCGACAAGACCGTCAACATGACCGTCTATCCCCGCGCCATGCCCGCCTTCCTCTCCGTCGAAATGCCCCGCACCGACAATCCGATGCAAAAGTGGCACTTCACCGGCTTCATGATGGACCAGGACACCGGCGGCGCCATCC
The DNA here is from genome assembly GCA_036001665.1 of Tepidisphaeraceae bacterium. GTDB lineage: Bacteria > Planctomycetota > Phycisphaerae > Tepidisphaerales > Tepidisphaeraceae > JBGPEF01. The sequence goes on along the minus strand of DASYUA010000247.1, from coordinate 22,608 downwards.
GCGCCTCAGGCCGCTGCGACATCTACATGGGAATCGGCCCCCAGGCCGAAATGGCCGCGGGACAACAGCTCAGCGAAGGAGAGCTGTACTACATCGCCGTGAAGTAAAACGGCCATCTTGCCCGCCACATGGGCACACCAGTTTTTCGTGGCGCGGGTGCCTCGCCCGTGAGCTCTCAAACACCGACATGGGCGAGGCGCCCATGCCATGCGAACTCCAACACGATTGATCTCCGCTTGTACCTCCAACCGGGCCTCTCATAGAATCAGCCCCCCTTATGGCGGAAGCAACGACACACCCATCGCCCCCGGAAGACGAACGCCGCAACTTTCTCAAGAAAGTCCTCGCCGTTACCGCCGGGCTCATCGTGGTCCTCATCCCCTCCGCGGCCGGCCTCATCGTGCTCCTCGATCCCCTCCGCCGCAAAACCAACAAAGCCGATTTCCTTCCCGTCACCAATCTCGATGCATTGCCGGATGATGATCTCCCCCATCCTTTCCAGGTCGTCGCCGACCGCCGTGATGCGTGGAACCTTTATCCCGCCCAGCGCATCGGCGCGGTCTATCTCCGCCGCAACAAAGACAAAGTCACCGCCGTCAACGTCGTCTGCCCTCACCTGGGCTGTTTCGTCGATGCCACCGCCGACGGCTCCTTCAAGTGTCCCTGTCACAACTCAACGTTCCAAAAAGATGGCTCACTCATCGCCGGTTCCGTGAGTCCCCGCGGCCTCGATGAACTCGAAGTCGATCAACAATCTCTCAAATCCGGCATCGTCAAAGTCCGCTTCCAGAATTTCCAGGCCGGAACTCACCTGCGAATCCCGGTATGAGAAAAACCACCGTATGAGAAAAGCCCTCCTCGATTGGCTCGACGACCGCACCGGCTACAGAGCCATGGTTCATTCCATGCTCTTCGAAAACATCCCCGGCGGCTCGCGCTGGCGCTACGTCTGGGGCAGCACCCTCGTCTTCGCCTTCACTGTCCAGCTCATCACCGGCTTCTTCCTCTGGGCCAGCTACAGCCCCTCCTCGCAAACCGCCTGGGAAAGCGTCTACTTCATCCAATACCAAATGGCCGGCGGCGCACTCCTCCGCGGCATCCATCACTTCATGGCCCAGGCCATGATCATCCTCCTCGTCCTCCACATGCTCCAGATCATCATCGACGGCGCCTATCGCGCCCCCCGCGAAGTCAACTTCTGGATCGGCCTGATTCTCCTCAACATCGTCCTGGGCCTCTCCCTTACCGGCTACCTCCTCCCCTGGGACCAGAAGGGCTACTGGGCCACCAAAGTCGCCACCAACATCATGCTGACGGTGCCGATCATCGGCCCATCCCTCCAGCGCATCGTCGTCGGCGGCGCTGAATACGGCCACCACACCCTCACCCGCTTCTTCGCCCTCCACGCCGGCCTCCTCCCCGCGCTGATGATGTTTTTCATCGTCGCCCATGTCTACGTCTTCCGCCGCCACGGCATCAAATTCAAAGAACCCAAACGCGCCGCCGACACCCATTTCTGGGTCGATCAGCTCCTCAAGGACGCCGTCGCCTGCCTCGCCGTCCTCGCCGTCGTTCTCTTCCTCATCTATCGCCCCCTGATTTTCGGCCAGCACCACGTCGGCGCGGAACTGGGCGCGCCAGCCGATCCCTCCGAGGCCTATTCCGCGGCCCGTCCTGAGTGGTATTTCCTGTTCCTCTACCAATTCCTCAAACTGCAATCGTTCGCCGGCGAACGCGAAGTCATCGGCGCGGTTGTCATCCCCGGCCTGGTCATGCTCATCCTCTTCCTCATGCCCATCGTCGGCCGCTGGAAGCTGGGCCATCGCTTCAACGTCGTCTTCCTCTTCGCCCTGCTCACCGGCGTGGTCATCCTCACCTTCCGCGCTGTCGCCGAAGACCGCGGCAAATCTGACTATCAGGCCGCCGTCACCCAGGCCCACAAAGACGCCGAGCGCGTCAAAGATCTCGCCAACCGCCCCACCGGCATCCCCGCAACCGGCGCTGTCTCCCTCCTCCGCGAAGATGCCTACACACAGGGTCCCAAACTCTTCAAGGCCCACTGCGCCTCCTGCCACCGCTACGACGGCCACGATGGCGTCGGCTTCAAGCCCGATCCCACCAAGCAGCCCCAAACCGCCTCCGACCTCAAAGGCTTCGGCTCCCGCCAGTGGCTCACTGGCCTCTTCGACCCCAAGCAAGTGGATTCCCCCAACTATCTCGGCGCCCCCAAACTCAAGACCGGCAAAATGGTCAAGTTCGTCAAGCGCGAAGTCCCCGATTACGACAAGAACGAGATGCAAGCCGTGATCGCCGCCGTCTCCGCCGAAGCCCAACTCCCATCGCAGCGCCATCAGGATCAGACCGATGCCGCCATTATCAAAAAGGGCCGCGATCTCCTGCTGGCGGCCGACATCCGCTGCGTTGACTGCCACCAATTCCCCGGCCCCCAATCCGCCGAAAACACCGCGCGCAGCAAAGACTCCGCCAACACCCCCGACCTCACCGGCTACGGCTCCCGCCCCTGGCTCCTCGCCTTCCTCCACGACCCCGGCCACGAACGCTTCTACGGCAAGAAAAACGAAATGCCCGCCTTCGGCGCCAAAAAAATCCTCGACGAAAAATCCATCGCCTTGATCGCCGACTGGCTCCGCGGCGACTGGTACGACCCCAATCAAACCGCTCCCCCACCACCGCCAGCCACCGCCCCCACCACTACACAAGCCCGGTAGGTCGGGCACTCTTGCCCGACGTGCGAATGTATTCATTCGCGGACCCGCACTCCGGACACCTCTCTGGCGTCGCTCTCATGTCATACCCACAAACCCGACACCGTCCGATGCTCTCGACGCGCCTCCCCCTCCACCACTTGCGCGCAAAAATCACCGCCATCATTCCAAAACTACTCACCACGAACCAATGCGGAACATTCACATACCTCCCCCCATACTCCGGCCATATCGCCTCCGTCCCAAACCCCAGCAACCTCTTGCTGTACCTCGTGCCGTAATACACATACGCGTCATATCTCCCCACCCGAAACTCCTCCCACTGCGGCCATCTCAGGATCACCACAAAATCCACCGTCCCATGCCCCGAAATCACCTTATAAAACATCCTCCCCTTCCCCCCATACTCCACATAATCCGGCCCCTGATAACTCCGCACCCAAAGCCAAACCGTCGCACCGCACATCAGGAGCGACAGCACAGTCGCCAAGAACAACCCATGTCGAATTACTCCTCTCACGTTCCACCTTTGACTCACTGCGGTACCATTGGGTTCCATGAAACGCCTGCTGATCACTCTGCTTCTCTCTTTACCTCTCACCGCCTTCGCCGACATAAAACCGCTGACCATCAGCGCCCATTCCGGCTCCGTCATGTGCGTCACCTTCTCCCCCGACGGCGAGCAACTCGTCTCCTCCAGCCGCGACCACACCATCAAATTCTGGAACCCCAAAACCGGCAAACCTCTTCGCACCCTAAGCGCCCACACATCCGACGTCTACTGCGTCACCTTCTCCCCCAGGGGCGATCTCTTCGCCACATGCAGCGCTGACAAAACCATCCTCCTCTGGAACGCCAAAACCACCAAAATCCTCTGCACTCTCGAAGGCCACAACGATGTCGTGCGCTGGCTGGCCTTCTCCCCCGATCAGAACACGCTCGCCAGTGTCAGCGAAGACAAAACCCTGCGCCTCTGGGATGTCGCAAGCGGTGACTTACTCAAAACCCTCCAGGGTCACACCGCCCGCGTCAAATCCGTCGTCTTCACCCCCAACGGCAAGCAAATCATCACCGCCTCGAGCGACAAAACCCTCCGCATCTGGAACGCCGCCACCGGCGAATCCATCGCCACTCTCACCGGCCATACCGGCGGCCTGGAAACCGTCGCCATCTCCCCCGACGGCAAAACCATCGCCTCCAGCGCTGAAGATTCCACCGTCCGCCTCTGGTCCGCCGATTCTCACAAACTCCTCCACTCCCTCGAAGGCCACCAGGGCGAAGTCGATTTCGTCGCCTTCTCCCCCAACGGCAAGCTTCTCGCCTCTGGCTGCAAAGACAAAACCATCAAACTCTGGAACCCCCAAACGGCAAAACTAATCACCACCCTCACCGGCCACACCGGCCGCATCGAATCTCTCACCTTCTCCCCCGACAGCAAAACCCTGATCTCCGGCGGCGGCGGCGGCGACACCTCCATCAAGCTCTGGGACCTCACCTCACTCCAAAACTAAAGCCCCAATGCTCCGCCGCTTCCTCAATCTCCTCGCCTTTCTCTCCCTCTTCCTCTGCTGCTGCTCCGCCCTCAGTTGGCCCATCAGTTACTGGCGTGGCGCCGTCCTCGAACTCGACGGCTTTGGAATCGGCGTCGAAAACGGTGGAATTTACCTCGTCGGCCCGGACTTCCTCTCCGGCAGAATCGAGGCCCGAACTTTCCGCGCAGGCAACCCCGTCGAAGAATTCGCTAATCAAAAAGTCCAGCGCTGGAAACCTTTCCGCTACCTCCACCTTCGTTCCGGAGACCGCGTCATCGTCTTTCCCAGTTGGTTCATCACCCTCCTCACCGCCATCCCTCCCCTGCTCTCCTGGCGCGCCTGGCGCAAACGCCGTCGCCAATCCCTCACCCGCGGCTTCCCCATTCAATCCGCTCCCCTCAACGCACCCTCCCAACCATGAAACGCGCTCTCACCATCCTCTTCGCCAACCTCTCCCTCCTCCTCTGCGCCCTCACCATCACCCTCTGGATCCGCAGCTACTTCGGCTCAGATTACATCTCGCGCCGAGTGCTGGTCGAAAGCGAGCCCCACATGGTCAGGCACCACTCCCACACCCTCACTTTCACGCGCGGATCCATCCGCCTTGCCTCCGAGGACGACACTTACTTTTCGCACAGAACCACCATGCCCCTCCACCCCATCGATGGCACGCCTCATTGGACCTACGGTCGCCTCGGCGTCGGCCACGTCTTCTGGGGAGATCTGCCCGTTCGATCCTTCTGGAACCGCCTGGGCTTCAATATTTTTTACGGCGGGATGGCAACCGCGTTCTCAGATGAAATGCAGAACGGCATCGCGTTTCCGGCCTGGCTTCCCACGGTGCTGTTTTTGATCGTGCCAGCGCTCTGGTTTCGCCGCGCGCTCAAGAATCGCCGCCGCCACCGCATCGGCCTCTGCCCCCACTGCGGCTACGACATCCGCGCCACCCCCCAGCGCTGCCCGGAATGCGGCCGGGTTACCCTTGCTAATCACTAGGCGCAAACCCCGTCCGATCGATTGGACTTGCCTCGCTCAAATCCAGCGCATTCACATCCACCTTCGGCGGATTCTTTTTTGCACACTCGATGCAAAGCTTCACCCCCGGAATCGCCGCCAATCGCGCCGCAGGTATCGGCGCCCCGCAAAGAGTGCAAAGTTTGCGGCCAGCCTTCTGTTTTTCCTTCATGACTTCCTCGAGTTGCTCCTTCACCCTTTGAAAATACCAGCATGGCATTACAATTATCTGTATGCCAACTGACAATTCGCTCTCCCGCCGCCATCTCCTCGGCTCCGCCGCGCTCGCCGCATTGGCCGCCGCGCTGCCGTCCGCGCTTGCCGATCAATCATCACCTCAAAAACCCGACCCACTCCACAATCTCAAGATCGGCGTTGCCTCTTACTCTCTTCGCAAGCTCAATGTTGACGCGGCCGTCAAAACCATCCAGCGCGTCGGGCTGAAGTACGTGTCACTCAAGGACATGCACCTCCCGCTCAAAGGCACCCCCGAGCAGATCAAGGCGGGCGTGAAGAAGTTCACCGACGGCGGCCTGATTGTCATCAGTTGCGGCGTCATCACCCTCCCCGCCAACGAGGGGCAGGTCCGCAATGCCTTCGAATACGCCAAGGCCGCCGCCATCCCCACCATCGTCTGCAATCCCGCCCCGGCCGCCCTGCCGATCTGCGACAAGCTGATCAAGGACTACGACATTCGCCTGGCCATCCACAACCACGGGCCGGAAGAGAAGACCTGGCCCAGCCCCTACGAGCCGTGGAACGCCATCCAGAACCTGGACCCGCGCATCGGCCTGTGCATCGACGTCGGCCACACCGCCCGGGCCAAGGTCGATCCGGCCGAGGCCATCCTCAAGTGCCAGTCGCGGCTCTTCGACATCCACTTCAAGGACATCGACTCCACCGCGCCCACCGGCAAGCCCATCGAAGCCGGCCGCGGCGCACTCAATCTCAAGTCCATCCTCCAAGCGCTGGTCAAGATCAACTATGCCTACCACGTCGGCATCGAATACGAGAAGGATGCCGATGATCCGCTGCCCGGCCTGGCCGAAACCGTCGGCTATATCCGCGGCGCACTGGCGGCCATCGAATGAACCACCCGCGACAACTTCGTGCCACTGGCGGCTTGTCCGCCAGTGCTCGTCACCCGCTCACACTGGCAGCAAGCTGCCAGTGGCACATCCCATTGCTGCTCTGCCTCCTCTTTCTATCGCCCGCCTTCGCGCAGCAGGCTGAGCCGCTCACCAGGATCGCCTTCGGCTCCTGCGCCAGCCAGGAGTATCCACAGGTGGTCTGGGATGCGATCAACGACGTCCATCCCGACCTGTTCATCTTCCTCGGCGACAACATCTACGCCGACACCACCGACATGGATGTGATGCGCAAGTGCTACGACAAGCTGGCCGCCATCCCCGGCTTTGCCAAACTCCGCGCCTCGCCCACCCGCATCCTCGCCACCTGGGATGATCACGACATGGGCGCCAACGACGTCGGCGCCGATTATCCCAAGCGCGATGAATCCCAGAAACTCTTCCTCGAGTTCTTCAACGAGCCCAGGGACGCGCCGCGCTGGAAGCGCCAGGGTGTCTACGAATCCTACGTTTTCGGCCCGGCCGGCAAGCGCATCCAGATCATCCTGCTCGACACCCGCTATCACCGCTCCGCCCTTAAGCCCATGGATCCTCCCTACAAATCTTTTGAACCTGCGGACCCCCACGCCGACAAGGACGGCTTCATCCTCCGGTCCACCGGCCGCAACGCCCCCAATCGCGACCCGGCCGCTACTTTCCTCGGCGCTGCCCAGTGGCGGTGGCTCGAAGAGCAACTCAAGACCGCCGCGGACATCCGCATCATCGGCTCGTCGGTTCAGTTTGTGGCCGACGATCAGCCCTGGGAGAAATGGGGCAACTTTCCCCTCGAGCAGCAGCGCTTCTACCGCCTGATCAAACAGACCAAAGCCAACGGCATCTTCATCATCAGCGGCGACCGCCATCGCGCTGAGATCTCCCGCATCGACCGGGCCATTCCCTATCTCCTCTGGGACATCACCTCCTCCAGCCTCAACAGCCCCAGCAAGCCCGAGACCCAGGACGAACCGAATCGCTACCGCGTCGGCCAGCACAACTTCGTCGATTCCAACTTCGGCCTGCTCACTTTCGACTGGTCCGCGGCCGATCCGATGCTTACCATGGATATCCGCGATACCAAAGGCAAAGTCATCCTCACCGAATCCCTCAAACTCTCCTCGCTGCGTTTCCCCAAATGAACCCCACACTCGACCCCAAGCTCCGTTTTTCCGACCGCGTTGAGAATTACGTCCGCTATCGGCCGCGTTATCCCGACTCATTGCTCCTCCTTCTTCAGAACGAGCTGAACCTGACGCCCGACAGCACCATCGCCGACATCGGCTGCGGGCCGGGCATTTCCAGCGAGCCATTCCTGCGCAACGGCAACAAGGTCTATGGCGTCGAGCCCAACGAAGCGATGCGGCTGGCCGCCCAGCGTCTCCTGGCCGATTTCCCCAAATTCCGCGCCTTCAACGGCACGGCCGAGACCACCACCCTGCCCGACCACTGGGTGGACCTCATCACCGCGATGCAGGCCTTCCACTGGTTCGACCGCGAGAAGGCCCGCAACGAATTCCTCCGCATCCTCAAGCCCGGCGGCCACGCCATCATCATCTGGAACAGCCGCAAGAAGGGCACCTCGCCATTTCTCGAAGGCTACGAACAACTGCTCCAGCAGTACGCCACTGACTATTCCCTGGTCCGCCACGACAACATCGATGAAGGCGCTCTGCGTACATTCCTCGGCCCGACCTTCACCCATCATCGCCTGGACAACCAGCAGATCTTCGACTTCGAAGGCCTTCAGGGCCGGCTTCTCTCCAGCTCCTACGCCCCGGCCGCCGGCCACCCCAACCACGACCCCATGCTCCGCGAGCTCAATCGCATCTTCGATCGCTTCCAGCAGAATGGAACCGTCCCCTTCGATTACGACACGGATGTGTATTGGGGGAATCTCACGCCCGCGTGATCACGATGCAACGTGAGACGAGCTGCGCAGCCGCGGCAGGCGACGGCGGTTTTTGCCAAAGAAGTCCTTCTCCCCGGAAAGCTTCACGATCTTGAAGTACTTCAACAGAAAACCCCGATCCGTTGTCTGCTCATACTCCCCCGCATCGTTTACCAACCAGATGGTGTCCAAGCCATCATTCCTGCTGTAGCTGTAATAGCCAATTCGGAAGCGCCGGCCGAGGTTGGGTCTCCAACCCGCCGCCGCGCGATCCGTGCGAACCAGCTCAACGACTGAGCGCGGGGGGATGATTTCCGGAATTGGCTTCATAGACTGATTATACCTTTATAACTCTGCCCGGCCAAAGCATCTTTCTACCGCGATCCTTCTACCGCCTTCAAGTATTTCACAGAATCCGCACCTGGGATCGGCGGAGGCAACTGACCTTTATGCCTGATCGGAGTGGCATCCAATCGCTACCGACCCACGAGCTTCCCTTGTGGACTGTATCGATCCACGTGGGGCGCGCCGTGCCGGTGCAGATCGAGTTTGTAGATGTCCTGTGACATGGGCGTTTACAAGCCATACTCCTTCCATTTCTTCGTGACCATCTCCTTTGTCGCCTGGTCCATTTCAATTTCCTTTGGCCAGGTGCGGACTTTGCCCTCGCCGCTCCATTTGGCGGTGGCGTCGAAGCCGATCTTGCTGCCGGCGCCCATTTCGGGAGAGGCGTGATCGAGGATGTCCACCGGGCCGTGGACCATCTCGCAGTCCCGCTGGGGATCGCAGTTGGAGAAGAGGTGGAAGAGCACATCCTGTTCGCTGTGAACATCGACGTGCTCATCGACGACGATGATGAACTTGGTGAATGACATCTGGCCAGCGCCCCATATCGCGTGCATGACCCGGCGGGCCTGGAAGGGGTATTCTTTTTTGATTTTCACAAAAGCGCAATTGTGGAAGACGCCACTGATGGGCAGCGCATAATCGACGATGTCGGGGACGATCATCTTCAGGAGCGGCAGGAAGATCCGCTCGGTGGCCTTGCCCAGGAAGTAGTCTTCCATCGGGGGCTTGCCGACGATGGTGGTTGGGTAGATCGGGTCCTTCTTGTGAGTGATGGCGCTGATGTAATAGGCGGGATACCAGTCGGCCAGGGAATAGAAGCCGGTGTGGTCGCCGAAGGGGCCTTCCATCAGTTTTTCGTTGGGATCGACGTAGCCCTCGATGACGATCTCGGCGTTGGCCGGCACCTGCATGTCGATGGTGCGGCACTGCACCAGCTCGATGCCGCCGCCGTTGAGGAATCCGGCGAAGAGCAGCTCCTCGATGCCGGGCGGCAGGGGCGCGGTGGCTGCGTAGGGGAGGACCGATTCGCCGCCGAGGACGATCGCCAGGGGCATTTTTTCGCCGCGCTGCTGCCACATGCGGAAATGGCGTGCGCCGTCGTGGTGCATGTGCCAGTGCATGGCGCATTTGCGCGGGCCGAACTGCTGCACGCGATACATGCCGATGTTGCGCGAGCCATCTTCGGGATTGCGGGTGAAGATGCCGCCGAAGGTGATGTATTTGCCGGTGCCGCGCTCACAGACGCGGGCGGCGGCCGGCTCATCGAAGACCTGCCCGGAGCTGAGATCGCCATCCAGCGGCCAGCACTGGATCAGGGGCAGGCGACTGAGATCGGCGTTCTCGCCTTCGAGGATGACCTGCTGACAGATTCCGTTCTTCACGGTTTTTGGCGGGTAGCTGGCCATCTTGATCAGGTCGGGGAGGCGCTTCATCTTCTCCATCAGCGTGGTGGGGATTTCCGGCTTGACGAGTTGTTGCACGCGGCCGGCCAGGGCTTCGAGGTTGTCAGTGCCCAGCGCCTGATTGACGCGCCAATAGGAACCGAAGGTGTTGATGGCCACGGGCATGGCCGCGCCATCGACATTTTCGAAGAGCAGCGCCTTGCCGCCGAGACTGGCGGCCGGATTCCTGTCGCGCTCCTCATGGCCGTGAGGCGCGGGAGTCTTGCAGACGCGGTCACAGACCTCGGCGATCTCGAGTTTGGGAGAGACTTTCGCCTTGATGCGTGAGAGTTCGCCGGATTTCTCGAGCATCGCGAGATATTCCCCCAGTGTCGCGTATGGCATCGCGTCGGATGTTACGGGCGTCGGCAAGCCATTACAAACGGCGACGGCACGGCTATGATTTTCAAAATTAACGGAGGTTTTTTTATGTTTGAAAAGGAAATCAAATCGGGAGTGATCCGCAAGGAAATGTCGTTCAACCAGAAGGTGTGGGCGCTGACATCGCGGATTCCCAAGGGGCAGGTGACCACGTACGCGAGCATCGCGCGGAAGCTGGGGACGCGCGGATATCGGGCAGTGGGGAATGCGCTGAACAAGAACCCATATTCGCCGACGGTTCCGTGCCACCGGGTGGTGGGGTCGGATGGCAGGCTGACGGGGTTTGCGGGGGGATTGGAGAAGAAACGGCGGATGCTGACGCGGGAAGGGGTTGGGATCGAAAATGGGAAGGTGGGGAGGGAGCATCTGGTGAATGTGCCGGGAAAGGTGGGGTGAGACGAGGGAGGCAGAGGCTGGAACGTAAAACGTGAAACGTGAAGCGAGATTCCCGAAACCAAGGCATAGAACCCTCCTTTTGAGGTTGTGTTGCGCGGATGGCGCGATAAAAAAAGTTCATCGTGGGCCGAAATGGCCAACCTGGCCGCGGCACACCAGTTGTGAATTTCGGATGGCTGAAAAGCGGGGAAAACCGGTACTTTCCGGTACCAAAGCGGTACTTTCCGGTTCCTGAATGCGGGGTTTCGGTACGGGAGTGAGAAGAGAAGAAGAGGGGAACGCAGAGGACGCGGATGACGCGGATTTGCGCAGATCAGAAGGAACAAGGAGCCCATGGGCGGGGCGACCATGCCACGAAGAAGAATTGGGTTGCGCATAACGACCTCCTCTATTAATCCCTGCGGTGTTGCGCAAACGGGCATGTTTTGAACTGGGGTGCGCAACGGATTTTGGGATTTGCCAAGGGAAAGGGAGGAAAATTTATTTATTTTTGCCTGGAAGCGCAACAAGAAGGCGAAACTTGTATTTGGGACGGGAGTTGTGAGGACCACTATGGCAAGCGCAGGCTTTTGTGGGGGATACAAGGGATGGTGATGAGAAGGAGTGAGCCTAGGAGAGGGAAGGGGACGGCGGCTGAAGCCGCCCCTACGGGATTCACGGGATCTGCGGGATATACGGGCGCTTGCGCGGGGGGCGGGTGGGGATTAGGCAGAGAAGCAAGCCGAGAGTGAGCATGGTCGAGGGCTCGGGGACCATGTTGATGACCAGGGAGAGGTTGTCGGCCGAGGCATCGTTGAAGGAGTTCTCGGTGGTCTTGGCGAAACTCAGCGTGAGCTCGATGTCGCGCGTGGACATCGGGATCAGGCCGGATGTGTTGCGCAGCAGCAGGCGTGTCACATTCAGCCGCTCAGCGGCGGTGACATTGCCGATGGTGATGGCGCCGAGGCTGGCGCCGAGCGAATTGAGGAAAGTCGCCGTCAGGGCTGCCGCATCATTCTGGGTAGTGACGCCTCCGAAATAGCCGCTCAGGTCGTAGCGAGCCAGGCCCAGGTCGATCCCGGCCGTGAGATCCGCGACGCTGATTTTCTGACGGATACTGTGGGTTTCGGCGGGGGCGAAGGGAAAGCTACTGCCATAAAAGTAGTTTGCGCCGCCACTGGGAATCGCAGGGGCATAGCCGGACTTGTTGTAGAGTTGCGCGGTTGTGGAGTTGTTGGTGGCGGTTGTCTCCCAATCGACGAGGACACGGTCAGCGCCGGCGGCCGCGCCGGGATTTGCTTCAGCGCTGCCATTGGAGATGAGATTGACGCCGGTGCGGACGATGGCGAGGGATTCGGGGGATGCGGTGAAGGTGCTGACAACGGCACGGTGGTCGGAGGGATAGGGGGTGACGACGATGTCGGCTTTGACAGTGGATTCGCCGAGGAGTTGGGAGTTGGTGGTGGTGACACCGGGGCCGGAGGAGTAGACGAAATCAATACGATCATGGACTTCGTTGGCGGCCGGGGCGGGTGTCCAGGTGTTGCCGGGAAAGGCGACTTCGTTGGGATGGAACTGGCGATACGAGTCGCGGAAGCCGGCGTTGACGGTGGAGGTGGAGGCGGGCCAGGCGACTTTGATCGCGTGCAGGCCTGCGGTGGCGGCGGCGGTGGTCCAGTCCAGGTGCGAAGGCTCGTTCATGTCGCCGGTGAGGAAGACAGCGCGGCCGGCGGAGATGTAGGGAGCGGCCTCGCTGAGGACCTGATTGATCTGAGAACCACGGGCGTTGTTGGCTGAGGTGATGGCCTGGGCCTCGGTGGTGATGAGGTGATCGCGGAGGTCATAGGGTTGATAGGGATAGGGGGAGAGATGGGCATCGAAGACAAAGGCTTCCTTGCCGGGAGCGACTTGCACGCGGATTCCAGCGCGAAGGGTCTGGGTGATGGGGAATCGGGAGAGGATGGCATTGTCGGTGTTGCCCAGTTCGCTGCCGAAATCGGCGGAGAAGACGCGATAGTTCCAGCCGAGGAGTGCGGCGAGGGCGGGGGTGCTGCCGTCGGATTCCTGGATGCCGACGATATCAGCGCCGGATGCCTGGATGACGGCGGCGGTCTTGGAGAGGGGCTGGCCGGCGCCGGTGCCGCCGAGATAGATGTTGTAGGAGGCAACTTTGAGGGAATCCTGGGCGAGGAGGGGGGGGAGAGGAGGAGAGTGGTCAGGATGAATGCGAATGCGCGCGGGAGGCGCGAGCGATGTGGTTTTTCGAATTTCATGAAGACGTGCCCTCTCGAATGGAAAGGAGTATATCAGAGGTGATCTCAGATTCGAAAGATTGCGCCCATTTTTTTGCCGAGGAAGGCATTGGCGCTGAGGATGGTCAGGGTGAGGAGGGCCATGGCCCAGACGCCGAGGGCGGCGGCGACGTACATGCCGTCGCCGAGGCGCTGGGAGATGTCGAGGATGGCTTTGGTGATGGGGTAGTAATCGGTGCGCTGGGCGAGGATGAGGGAGTCGGAGACTTCGAGCATGGCGAAGGCGAAGGCGAGGAGGCCGCCGGCGATGAGGTTGGCGAAGATGAGGGGGATGGTGATTCTTCTCAGGACTGTGAAGCGGGATGCGCCGAGGTTTGCGGCGGCAAGCTCGAGGTCTTTGGGGGTTTGTTGGAGGCCGGCGACGGCGCTGCGAACGACATAGGGGAGGCGGCGGGCGGCGTAGGCGATGACGAGGAGGAAGACGGGGTATTTTTGGACGTCGAGCCAGGGAGGAGTGTGTTCGCCGAGAGTGTGTTTGAAGCTGATGGAGATGGCGAGGTAGCCGAAGGCGAGGACGAGGCCGGGGACGGCGAGGGGGAGCATGGAGAGGGCGTCGATGAGATTTCGGCCGGGGACGTCGGAGCGGACGATGAGGATGGCGGCGGCGAGGCCGACGACCATGGCGATGGCGGTGGCCAGGGCGGCGTATTGGATGGAGCGGCGGATGGAGCCGTAGGCCAGCTCGTCGACGAGGGCATCTTTGAAATGATTCAAGGTGAAGGATTGGGGGAGGATGGATTTGTACCATGCGCCGGTGCCGCTGAGGCTGGTGAGGAGGACGGAGATGTGAGGCAGGAGGGCGAGGGCGATGATGAAGAGGAAGGGGAGGGCGACAAGGAAGGCTTTGAAGCCGGTGAGGTTTTTGGGGGCGGAGGCGATGGAGGCTTTGGTGGTGGAGGCTTCGTAGGAGCGGCCGAGGATGAGCTTGCCGATCACGTAAAGAAGGGAGGAGGTGATGAGCATGACGACGACGAGGGCGTAGGGGAGGGGGTTGTCGGCGACGTCGGTGATCTGGTGGAAGACCTGGACGGGGGTGATGGTGTAGTAGGAAAACATGAGGGGTGTGCCCAGCTCGGTGAAGGAGGAGATGAGGACGAGGGTGAGGCCGGCGAAGAGGCCGGGGCGGATGAGGGGGATGATTATTTTGCGGAAGATGGTGAAGCGGGAAGCGCCGATGTTGGCGGCGGCTTGTTCCATGGCGGGGTCGAGGTTGGCGAGGGAGGCCTGGAGGTTGAGAAGGAGGAGAGGATAGAAGTGGAGGGCTTCGACGAGGACGATGCCGACGAGGCGGAGTCGGCCGAGCCAGTCGATGCCGAGGGGGCCGTGGAAGGGGATGAGGTGGGTGAGGGGGCCGAAGCGGCCGAGGACCAGGCGCATGCCGAGAGCGCCGACAAAGGGAGGGAGGACGAGGGGGACAAGGAGGAGGCCGGAGAGAAAGTTTATTCCACGGAAGTTGTAGCGGGTGGAGAGGATGGCCAGGGGCAGGGAGATGAGGAGGGCGACGAGGGAGGTGAGGGCGGCGACGAGGAGGGCGTTGAGAAGGCCCTGGAGGAGGACGCGGTCTTTGAAGATCAGGTAGACGTACGAGAGGGTGAGGCCGCCGGATTTGTTGCGGAAGCCGACGGCGACGATCTGGATGATCGGCCAGATGAGGAAGATGGCGAAGAAGAGGTAGAGGAGGATGGAGAGGGTGAGGTGGAGGGGTTTTGGTTTGGCGCGGTTGCGGTTTTTGGTGGGGAGGAGGGGCATTTGATTGGATTAATTGAGGTGTTTGAACTGTTTCATCTTGTTTGGTTGGGGTTTTTGAAATGCGCGGGCGCAGGAGCAGAAGAGAGTCGAGTACAACCCTCTTCTCCTCCCACACCCACCTCATCACCCGAATTAATTGCGGGGAGGAAAGGGAGGGAGGGGGAAGGAAAAGGGATAAGAGGGCCGGCGCGATGCGGGGATCGCTGGCCCTCCGGTGCCCGGCCCTCACCGCCCAGCCAGACGATCCAGGTAGCGGGGGTGGCACGAAAGGCATGGCCACCCGAGTACATGTGGCCATGGCACCCGCTAGAGAAAACCAATTGTGAATTTCTCTGTGTCTCTGCGTCTGAGCGTCTCTGCGGTTGATCTGTCTTTGTGGGCATCATTTGATTTTCTTTTTGGGGGCGCGCTTGGGCCGGTCGGCGCCGTCGGCTTTGTCGAGGATTTGTTTGTAGTGCTTGCGGAAGCGGTTGGCCCATTCGAGGCGAACGCGGGCGCGCCATTCTTCGATGTTGCCGGCGGCCTCGCGCTCCATGCGGCGGGGAAGCTCCTGGACGTCGGAGAGGGTGATGGGGAGGTCGGAGAGTTCGGCGAGGAGGGCGGCGCGGCGTTTGAGGTCTTTGATTCGGACAACACGGGAGTAGGTTTTTTGCAGAGAGTCGCGGCTGTCAACCCATGCGGCGGCCCAGATCATGCGGGTGTCGGTGAAGGTGCTCATCCATTCGGAGCGCTGATTGAAGCCGCCGGCTTCTTCGAAGGGATTGACATCGTCGGACCAGCCGACGCGGCTGGCGTAGACATCGCGGCGGATGGGGGGACGGCGGAGGGCGCGGAAGCGCGGGCCGCCTTCGTTGCCGGGGCGGAGGATCCAGAGGCGCTGGCCTTCTTTGCTGAGGAGGAATTCGACGAAGTGGAGGGAGAGTTCGTACTGTTTGCCTTTGACGCCGTGAAGGATGCCGACAGGGTCGGGGGTGATGGCGGTGGCGGCGATGGGGGAGATGAAACGGCAGCGATTGGGGCCGACGGATTCCTGATAAACCCGGCCGTAGAAATCGATGGCCATGCCGGCGGCGGCTTCGCCGTTGGCGACGTCGTTGGGGACGAGGAAGGCGGAGTCGGAGAAATAGCGGGCGTTGGCGGCGATGAGGAGGAGATCGGCCATGCCCTCTTTCCAGCCTTTGGCGAGGGCGGATTGGTAGTCGGGAGTTTTGGCGGCATCAGCGCGGGGGAGGGCGGCGAGGTCGGGGCGGGATTTGAGGAGGGCTTCTTCGGCGTCGGCCATGCGGCGCTGGATGACCATGAGGAAGGCGACGCCGGCGGAGCCGCTGTGGGCGGGATCGGCGAGAGCGATCAGGCCGGAAAGCTCGGGGCGGGTGAGGTCGTGCCAGGTGCGCGGTTCGGGGAGAGGAGCTTGTTTGGCGGCGCGCTTTGAGTTGAGGGTGGCGTAGAGGTCGGGGTTGTAGACGATGCCGAAGCTGGAGAGGGCGACGCCAACCCAGGTGGGAGGAAGGGGATTGCCGGCGGCATCTTTGGCGGAATCGTAGAGGCGGACGCCGGCGAGGCGATCGTTGGGAAAGGCCTGGAGGAGGATGGCGGGGTTGAGGCGGATGGGTTGGAGGACGTTCATGGGGGGTGAGCCGAGCTTGCGGAGCTCGGAGTAGAAAAAGTAGTCGCCGCCGCCCCAGATGATGTCGATGTCGGCGGAGAGGTCGGGGGGAAGCTTGCCGTCGTTGTCGCGATAGCGGCCGTAGGTGTTTTCGAGGAGGCGTTTGATGTCGTTGGTGCCACCGGGGGTGCGGTAATCGATTTCGACGGGTTGGCCGTATTTTTTGGAATGCCAGTCGGAGAAGGCGTAGGCGAATTCGCGACGGATGTCCTGGTTGTGGGGGGTGACGACGACGATTTTGGCTTCGGCGTGCTGGGCGGGGGCGGTGGTGAGTGCGCCGCGGAGGAGGAAGGGTAGGGCGAGGATCAGGATGAAGAGTATGAGGTAGATGTAGGGCTTCATGACGGCTGATAGGTCGTCGGGTCTGCGATGCCCGCCTCGGCAAAGCCTTTTTTGCGGAGGAGGCAGGAGTCGCAGCGGCCGCAGGCTCGGCCTTGTTGGTCGGGATCGTAGCAGGAATGGGTGAGAGAGTAATCGACGCCGAGTTGGGTTCCGCGCTGGATGATTTGGGATTTGGTGAGGCGGATGAGGGGGGTGTGGATGATGATTTTCGGTTTGCGATTTGCGATTTGCGATTGGGTGGTCATGGCGGTGGCGAGGTTGGCCATTTGTTCGAAGGCGTGGATGAATTCGGGGCGGCAGTCGGGGTAGCCGGAGTAGTCGATGGCGTTGACACCGATGAAGATGTCGTGGACCTGGAGGATTTCGGCGAAGGCGAGGGCGTAGGAGAGGAAGATGGTGTTGCGGGCGGGGACGTAGGTGATGGGGATTTGCGCGGACATTTGTTTTTCGGTGCGGTCTTTGGGGACCTGGATGTTGTCGGTGAGGGCGCTGTGGCCGAATTGGCGGAGGTCGAGTGAGATAACTTTGTGTTCTTTTACATGAAAGAGTTCGGCGATGCGTTTGGCGGCGAGGAGTTCATGGCGGTGGCGCTGGCCGTAGTCGAAAGAGAGGGAATAAAGGGGCTGATATTGCTCGGCGCGTGCGATGGCCAGGCAGGTGGTGGAGTCGAGGCCGCCGGAGGAGAGGATGATGGCGGGGATGGAGGGCATGGGGGAGGATTGTACAGGAGGATTGCCGGCTGGTTACCGGGAAGGCAGCGGGCGCGAGAGGATCAGTTTACCCTGCATGTCGTAGTAGGAGAGCTGGCGGTTTTGGAGGCGGGCTTCGGAGATGTCGGGGGGGCCGGTGAAATCGTCGAGCAGGGTGAAAGTGCCGCTCTTGAGCTGGTAGACGATGATGCGCTCGCGGTCAGCGCGGGGGATTTCGATGGAGAAGCCGGTGAGGATGGCGCCGTCGGGTTGGGGCTTTTCGGCGAAGCAGGTGACGCCGTAGCCGGGGAATTCGATCTGGGAGATGGCGGCGAAGAGCGATTCGCGGGTGGGATAGGTGGGGGAGATGGGGGCGGAGGAGACGAGTTGCTGGACGCGGGAGGTTTCGGTGGGGGCGATGTTGTTGGGGTCGTTTTTGTAGTCGTCGAAGTCGGTGTAGGCTTTGCTGAGCTGGATGGTTTGGCCGCGGTATTGGATGGTGCGGTCGGAGGCGGCAGCGCTGGCGGCGGAATAGAGCGCGGGGAGCTTATATTTGGCGATGAGGACGACGGCGATGACGGGAGCGAGGGCGAGCAGGGCGAGGATGATATAGAGCCAGGGGGGGATGGGGTGCTTGATGGGGGGCATGTGCGCGCTACTCAAGATTAATCGGAAAGCTGACGACCCAAAGCTCAAGCTGCTTCAGACGCGATTTCCACCGACCCTTGAACGCCTTGATCCACAGGCGGTTTGTGCGAGTGTCGGGAAGGTCAACGACTAGTTTGACGAGGTTGTCGCGATAGACAACGCCTGCCTGACGCCAGTGGCCTTCAACTTTCTGAGTTTCGTAGGTAGTAGCACCGAAATGGTCCACGATCTCTAAAACAGCTTCAGCCAGCCAATCTGGAGGAATCTCTGCGCCGTCGTTGAACTGAAGCGGGAGCAGCACCTCGAATCGCCGCCACTTGCTGGGCATAGGTCGCCTTCCCCTTCACGGTAAAAGAGATGTCCTGCGCGGCCAATGCTTCCAAGGCAGCCTCGGGAACGATGTGCTCGCCATTGCGGGAGACGCGGCCGGAGAATCGGCCTAGAAGAAAGCCGAGGGCTTTCTTTTCGGTTGCTCGATCTTTGAAGGTGATGATCACCATCTTAACCAACGATACTATAGCGAACCGACGGTGATGGCCGCAAATGCATAATGGTTGGTGGGGTTTGTGGGGAGAGGGAAGGGACATTACACTCCGCACGCGATGAAAATCCATGAATATCAGGCTCGGCAGATTTTGAGCGAAAATGGCATTCCGGTTCCGCCGGCGGAGGTGGTGAGGTCGGCGGAGGAGGCGGGGAAGGCGTTTGAGAAGTTTGCCGCGCCGATGTGCGTGGTGAAGGCGCAGGTTTATGCGGGGGGGAGGGGGAAGGCGGGATTTGTGAAGCTGGTGAAGAGCGCGGGGGAGGCGCGGGAGGCGGCGAAGTTCATGCTGAGCCATCGGATGGTGTCAGCGCAGACGGGGCCGGAGGGGGTGCCGGTTTCGATCCTGCTGGTTGCGCCTGGGGTGAATATTTTTCGCGAATATTATCTGGGGATCACGGTGGACCGGACGCGCAACACGGTGACGATGATCGCGTCGGCCGAGGGGGGTGTGGAGATTGAAGAAGTGGCCAAGAAGACGCCGGAAAAGGTGATCAAGGAGGCGTTGCATCCGCTGTTGGGGTTGCAGGCGTTTCAGGCGCGGGAGATCGCGTATGAGCTGGGGTTTCGGGATCGGCTGGCCAATGAGGCGACGAAACTGATGTTGAATTTGTCGAAGGCGTTCATGAAGACGGATGCCTCGCTGGCCGAGATCAATCCACTGGTGGTGACGCAGGAGAAGGAGCTGCTGGCGATCGATGCGAAGTTCAACTTTGATGACAATGCGCTGCCGCGGCATCCGGAGATCGCCGCGATGGTGGATGAGACGCAGGAGAAGCCGCTGGATGTGCGGGCGCGGAAGGCGAACCTCAACTACATCGCGCTGGATGGGACGATCGGGTGCCTGGTGAACGGGGCGGGGCTGGCGATGGCGACGATGGACATCATCAAGCTGCACGGGGGAGAGCCGGCCAATTTTCTGGATGTGGGCGGGGGAGTGACCGGGGATGCGGCCAATGAAGCGTTCAAGATCATCCTGAGCGATCCGAAGGTGAAGGGAATACTGGTTAACATCTTTGGGGGGATTGCGCGGTGTGATCTGATTGCAGAGGCGCTGGTGAAGGCGGGGCAGGAGATTGGCTTTAAGGTGCCGGTGGTGGTTCGGCTGGAAGGGAACCAGGTGGAGAAGGCGCGGCAGATCCTGAATGGGGCGAGGGCGCAGCTGCCGACGCTGATTCCGGCGAATGATCTGACGGATGCGGCGAAGAAGATTGTCGGGGCGGTGGGGAGTACCAATGTCTAATGACGAATGACGAAGGAATGACGAATGACTAAAGAAGGCTTTGGGGGCGGTGATGGTGGGGAATTTGCTTGGAATGAGGGGGAGGGGTGCTGTAGGCTGAGGGGGCTTTACCGGGCTCGATTCTGATGTAACAAGCATTGTGGAGGAGGTGGAGAGTGTCCAGATTTTCTCGAAGGGCGCTGCGCATTACGCTGGCGGTGGCGGCGGTGTCGATTGCGGTGACGCCGGCGGTGGCGGAAACGTGGGACTCCGGAGGGGCGGACAGCAATTGGGGGACAGCGCTGAATTGGGACACGAACCTTGTCCCGGCCAACAATGGGGCGGCGAACATCTTTTTTGGCACGGGGGCGAAGCTGACGCCGAACGTGAATGTTCCGTGGGATGTGGCGTCGGTGACGTTCAATTCGGGCGCGGCCGCGTTCAGTCTGGGGGGCAGCATTCTGACGATTCGGAGTGGGGGCATCACGAATAATTCCGCGAACACGCAGACGATTGCCGACCCGATTACGCTGGGGGCCGCGCAAACCTGGACAGCCGCGAGCGGGCCGCTGGTGCTGGGGGGTAACGTGGTCAACGGGGGGAACCTATTGACGGTCGCGGGGAATTCGAACACGTCGATTATCGCGGTCATGTCGGGCGTGGGCGGATTGACCAAGAGCGGGAGCGGAACGCTGACGCTGGGCAATGGCGTGGGGGATACTTTTGCCAATACATACACCGGACTGACGACGGCCGGCGGGGGGACATTGATACTGGACAAAGCGGCGGGGACGGTGGCGATCGTGGGGAATGTGGTGAGCAACGGTGGAACGATCACCGCGAACCGCGCGGGGCAGTTTTCGACTTCGAGCAATGTGACCCTCAGCGGGGGCGTGGTGAACTTCGGAGCGAGCAACACGATAGGCTCGTTAACAGCGCTGTTTGGCGGCTATTCGGCGGCCGGGGGCACGCTGAATTTGACCAGCACCGCGACAAATGCGCTAACGCTGGGGAACGGCCTGACGCTGGGAGGTTTCAATTTCATTGGAGCTTCCGGAGGCGGGATCAATCTGCCCAACGGGAGCATCTTTTCCACGACGCTGGCCAATGTTGGGCTGGGCGGCGTCAATCGCACTATCAATGTTGCGGAGGGAGGCGCGACTGATGACCTGGGCATCACGGGCGTGGTTTCAAACGGCGGGATTATCAAGACCGGCCCAGGAACGCTGGGGCTGACGGGCATCAACACTTACGCAGGTGGCACCACGATCAATCAGGGATCGGTGCGGATCACCAGCGACGCCTCGCTGGGAAATGCCGGCAGCGCTGTAACGTTGAATGGCGGGATGCTTTGGATCAGTGGACCGGTGACTTCCTCGCGGCCGATTGTGGTAAGCGCCACGGGAGGGACGTTCTTCTCGAGCTTCGACACAACCTGGTCGGGGGTGATGAGCGGAAGCGGGCCGGTGCTCAAGACCGGGCAGAAAGTGGTTCTGGGCGCTGGTGCGGCCGACACGACTGCGAATACTTACAACGGCGTGATGACGGTTGATTCGGGCGGACTGTTTCTCGATAAAGCGGCCGGCACGGTGGCGGTCGCGGGAAACCTGATCATCAACACCGACGGATGGGTGACAGCGAGCCGAGCGGGGCAGTTTGGCAACGGAATCAACATTACGGTCAACGGCGGCGAACTGACTTACGGAACGAGCAACACGTTTGGAAGCCTGACGTTTTACGGGGGTACGCTGGGTTTCACGGCGGTGGGTGTGTTTCTGGAGAGCGGGACGACCCCGTTGACGCTGGGTGGCGGGGTGAGCCTTTCCACGAACGTCACCTTCGGTGCGCCAACCAGCGGGGGAGTGGCGCTGGTGGGAAATAATACTTCGTCGGCGACGATGAGCGGGAACATGAATCTTGGGTTGATGAACCGTGTTTTCGATGTCGCGGACAATGCGTCGGGCGATGACCTGATTGTGTCGGGACAGCTTTCCAATGGGGGATTAACCAAAACCGGCTTGGGAACACTGCTGCTGAGCGGCAACAATACTGTTAGCAATAACTTCAATGGAATCACGATCAACGCTGGCGTCGTCCGTGTCAGTGCTGATAGTGCGCTGGGAGCCGCAGGGACGGTGACGATCGGTGACGGAGCGGCCTTTGAGACATCAAGCTCGTTCACCCTTTCGCACGCGATTTCAAGCAACGGCGGGGAGATTCGGGTTGATGCGGGAACCACGCTCACGGCCGCCGCGGGAGTGAGCTCGCCCACGTGGTCCAAGACGGGAGGTGGAACGCTTCTGCTGCCCACGGCCAACTCCATGAGCGGCCTGTCGAGAATTCACGACGGGACGCTGGCGATCGGAAACGATGCAGCGCTGGGCGGCAGCACGCTGGAGATGGGCGGGGGAGCGGTGCGTGCGGATGGCGCGGCCAGAACGTTGTCCAATCCCCTCGTGCTCGACGGTTTGGTCAACAGCACCTTCGACGGTCCCTTCGACCTGACGTTCAATGGCGCGATCTCGGCCATGGATGGGCTGCCAACGATTACAGTAAACAATACGACGAGATTCGCGGGGCCGGTCGGGCCAGTTTCCGGAGCATTTGCG
>DASYUA010000246.1:0-26470 GCA_036001665.1 Tepidisphaeraceae bacterium | reverse complement strand
CGCAAATGCTCCGGAAACTGGCCCGACCGGCCCCGCGAATCTCGTCGTATTGTTTACTGTAATCGTTGGCAGCCCATCCATGGCCGAGATCGCGCCATTGAACGTCAGGTCGAAGGGACCGTCGAAGGTGCTGTTGACCAATTACGGGAACGTTGAATTCGGGAGCAGCGTCGTCACGGCGGGCGGCGGGATCGTGAACTATTCGACGATCACGGTTGCAGCGGGAAATACGCTCAATGTCAGCGCGCCGACGGGATTGGACAATGAGGCCACGCTTCTTCTCAGTGGCGGGACGGTTGGAGGCAGTGGGCCGATTGCCAACTATGGAGTTGTTTCGGGAAACGGCACGATCGGTGGGACCGGCGGCTTCATTAATTTTGGTCAAGTGACGGCCAATGGAGTGCTGGCGTTGCTGGGGACGAGCGGGGCAATTTCCAATGTGGGACAGATCGACGTTCCTTCGGGAAGCCAGCTTCGGCTGGGCAGTAACCCATTGCAGAACACGGGAACGCTGAATCTCGGCGGAGGATTTGTCAGCAGCGGGTCGCTGAGCAACCTGGCCGGCGGGACGATCACCGGGCACGGCACCATTGGGTCGTTGCTGGGAACTTCCAGCGGGAACATCGTGGTGAGCGAGGGGACGCTCAATATTGTCAACGCAATGACCAATGCCGGCGCGATACAGGTTGGGGGGCTCACGGCGACGCTGGTGGGTGCGACGATAACCAACAGCGGGACTCTACAGGGATTCGGCACGATCGCGAACGTCATTGGGAATACGACAGGCTCGGTGGAGGCGGTGGGTGGGACGTTGATCCTGTCAGGCGCTGGGTCAACCAGCGGTGGATTGATCGCATCATCGAATGGGAACAAGGTGCTGTTTACGAAGGGGCTGGCCAGCAACGCGGGGACGATTTCGTTGACGGGGGGGACGTTTGATAATGGCGGGAATGCGATCAGCAATACGGGGCAGATCAGCGGGTATGGCACATTTCGCAGCGGAGGGTTGACGAACAATGGGTCGATTACGTTGACCGGCGGGACGACGACTGTGAACGGGAATGTGACCAATGCGGCGACAAGAAAGGTGGAGGTCAGATATACGCCGGCGATTTTTACGGGGACGTTTACGAACAATGGGATCTTCAAGAACACGAGCGCGCAGGTGACGTTTTCGGGGACGTATATTGAGAATGGGACTTTTCTGTCGGATCCGGCGGATAACTTTTTCCAGGATGCGGTGATTGGGGTGGGCGGGGTGTGGTCGGGAGGACTGGGGGATCGATTCTTTGTGGCTGGGAATTTGCTCAATGGTTCGACGGCGAAAAAGGCGTGGGGAACGGCCGCGGCGGAGTTGGATTTTGTTGGGGGCGGCGCGCACCTATTCGGCGCGGCGGGGAGCGATCTGGGGATCAGTTTCGATGGGTATGAGGATAATTTTGCGTGGGGAAGATTGGTGTTGGGGGCGGGGGATTCATTGGCAATAGAGGGAGAAGCGGTTTATGTGGGAGTGCTGGATTTGAAAGGTGGAGTGGAGCAGATCAGCTCGATCAGCGGCGATGGGAATATTTATTACGATTTGCGGGAGCCGGGGAATGCGTATCTGGAGGGGAAGAGCTATGCGCTGGCGGGCGGGGGGATGGTGGTGGCCGTGCCGGAACCGGGAAGTGTTGCGGGAGCCGTGTTAATGATGGGGTTGTGCACAAGGAGAAGGCGCTGGGGCAAGCCCCACCCTACGGGAAAGAGGGCGGGCGTCAGAGCATGAGCTGCATGTAGACCACGTCGAGCCAGCGGTTGAATTTGAAGCCGAGCTGTTTCATGTGGCCGACTTTGGTGAAGCGGAAGCGGTCGTGGAGGGCGACGCTGCCGGCTTGATCGGCGTCGATGCAGGCGAGGATGGTGTGGTGGCCGGCGTTTTTGGCGCGCTCGATCAGATCGGCGAGCAGGGTGGAGCCGATTTTTTGGCGCTGGTGGTTGGGGTGGACGTAAACAGAGTTTTCGACGGTTTTTGAATAGGCAGCGCGCTGGTGGAATTTGGAAAGGGAGCCCCAGCCGACGAGCTTGTCGTCAATTTCGGCGACGGTGATGGGGTGTTTTTCGCCGTGATTGGCGAACCATTTCTGGCGGTCCTCGATTTTTTCAGGGTCGAGTTGGTAGGTGCAGGTGGAGCTCAGGACGTAGTGGTTGTAAATGTCGTTGATGGCCAGCAGGTCGGCTTCGGCGGCGAGACGGATTTGTGGGTGGTGCATAGGTGAGTGAGATGGTTAGGAAATCATTGGACCTGGTTGCGGTCTTCGGACATCCAGCTTAGCGCTTTCTTGAGCGATTGGGCCAGTTTGCCGCTGTCTCCTTCGCCCTGGAAGCGGATGAGGAGCATTTGCGGCCGGCTGCCGAGGAACATGGGGGCGATGGAGGCGATTTTGATGCGGGCAGCGCGCAGCTCGTCGATGACGTCGTTGAGCTCGTAATCAACGACGCAAAGCTGGCCGATGGCGTTCATTTTTCCGCAGGGGCAGGGGAAGAAATAGATGGAGGAGGAGAGGCCGGCATCCGGGGGGATTTCGCCGAGGTCGATGTGGCCGACTTGGACGTCGGTGCGGGGAATCTGAACAGAGAGAATGTTTTTGGAGACCTGGGCAGAGGGGAATTCCTTGACGATGGGTTGCCAGCGCTCTTCAGTCGGTTTTTCGGCGGCCGCGGGTTGTTCGAGGGCGGTGGCGCAGCCGGTGAGGAAGAAGAATGTGAAGATTGAAAATAGAAGTTTCTGCATGATGTCTCCAGGCGAATAGTACCACGAGATAAGAGACGTGCGATGGGTTAGTGAGGACACGGGCGAGGCGCCCGTGCCACTTTTTTTACGCAGCACGGGCAGGATGCCCGTGTTACTACTTCCCCAGGCCGCGTTGGCGAGCGAAGAAGTCACGGAGGAGCTGGGCGCATTCATCGGCGAGGATGCCGGAGGTGACTTCGACGCGGTGGTTGAGGCGATTGTCTTCGCAGAGTTGGTAGAGGGTGCGGACCGCGCCGGCTTTGGGGTCGTCGCAGCCATAAATGAGTTTGGGGATGCGGGCGTTGACGATTGCGCCAGCGCACATGGGGCAGGGCTCGAGGGTGACGATCAGGGCACAGTCGAGAAGACGCCAGTGGTTGAGGAATTGGCCGGCCTGGCGCATGGCGAGGATTTCGGCGTGGGCGGTGGGGTCGTGTTGGGATTCGCGCTGATTGAAGCCGCGGCCGATGATTTTTTGCGTGGGGAGATGGACGATGATGCAGCCGATGGGGACTTCGTCGAGGGAGAGAGCCTCGTTTGCGCAGAGCAGGGCATCGCGCATCCAGCGTTGGGAATCAACAGGAATGTCCGGCACAGCCGGACCTACGGGATTCATATGGTTCATTCTATCGCAGAGCAGGTCAGGGGCGGGTGTGAAGAAGCGTGGCCAGCGATGCGGCGGCGAGCAGGAAGCTGAAGATCAGGAGGCCGATGGATTCGCGGGGGGATTTTTGTTTGAGCGTGGCCAGGTACCAGCCGCCGACGGCGCAGAGGGTGGAGAGATCGGCAAGGATGAAGGCGATGCGAGCGAGGGGATGGGGGGCGAGGAATTTGGTTTTGATGGCGGCCAGGGTGATGAGAAGGACAAAGAGGGCCAGAGAGATGGAGCGGTGGCCGATTTGCAGGATGATATTGAACCAGTCGAAGGATTTTTTGGGAGGGAGATTTTCGTCGGTGGAGAGTGTGGCGTTGTGCTGGTAATCGAGGGTGGGATTGGGGGTCGGCTCCATGAGCGGCTGGAATTAAGCTACGGGACGGGGATGACTTGAGTGACTTCGGGGACGCGATCGCGGAGGTTGCGCTCGATGCCCATCTGGAGGGTCATGGTGCTGGAGGGGCAGCCGTGGCACGCGCCATGAAAGCGAATCTGGACGATGCCGGAACTGGTGACATCGACCAGCTCGATATCGCCGCCATCGGCCTGGACGGCCGGGCGGATGAGGTTGATCACACCCTGGACCTTGTCCCTGACGCTGATTTGGTTATCGCCGGGTCCGGGATGGGTGGCGGCCTGGGTCTTTGATGGCACCTTGGGTTGGGGGCGCTGCTACGGAAGTAAGTATAGACGGTGGATGGGGTGGGGGGCAACGATTTTGAAGGCTTGGCAAATGCTGGAGTTATGGGAAATGGGGGGAATGGAGGGGTGTTGGGCGAAAATTTTTGTACCCAGCGGGCGGATTATCGGCCATGGAGGGTTGAAGGGTTAGTTGCGCAGACATGGACCGCTGCGGAGCGGTTCTTTCACGATTGACCGTGCGACGGGGCAGGTGGCGATGATTGTCATCGCCCCGCCCCGTTTTTAATTTAAATAGGTTGGGCTTCTGCAAGCACAGTGGAGGTTAGCTTATTTGGGGTGGTTCATGGGGCGGCGATGGTTCCTTGTCGTATTTTTGAAGACGCAGATGCATGAGGGAGTACCCTCCCCCTGCAACCCCTCTGGAAAACCGTTAAGGTAGCGCCTCCTGCGGCGGCTTACTGGAGGCGTTGGGTGAATCTCAGACCTTAAATATGCCGCAGCTTGTTCAGCCCATTGAGCGCTGCGACTTTGTAGGCCTCAGCCAGCGTGGGGAAGTTAAAGACGTTGTTGATGAAGAACTCCACCGTCCCGTTGAAAGCCATCACCGCCTGCCCAATGTGAATCAATTCCGTCGCCCCCGTGCCGATGGCGTGAACGCCGAGGATTTTGTGGTCTTCCTGGTGGATGAGCAGCTTCAACATGCCCGTGTCGTCGCCGAGGAGTTGGCCGCGGGCCAGTTCCTTGTATTGGGCGATGCCGGCCTCGTAGGGGATGCCGGCTTCGGTGAGCTGGAATTCGGTTTTGCCGACCATGGAGATTTCGGGGACGGCGTAGACGCCGTAGGGGAAAAGCTCGGGGATGGAGTGCGTCTCCGCGCCGAAGGCGTGGCAGGCGGCCAGTCTTCCTTGTTCCATTGAAGTCGAAGCGAGGGCGGGGAAGCCGATCACGTCGCCGGCGGCGTAGATGTGGGCGACTTCGGTTTGATAATCACTGTTCACTTTGAGGCGGCCGCGATCGTCGGCGCACAGGCCGCATTTTTCGAGGCAGAGGGAGTCGGCGGTGCCTTGGCGGCCGACGGAATAGAGGAGGGTTTCGGCACTGAGCTTTTTGCCGGATTCCAGAGTGGCCTGCATGAGGCGGCCGGCGCCGTTGCCGGCGATTTCTTCGATCTTGGCCACCTTCTCGCCGAGACGCAGGGTGATTCCCATGGCGCGCATGTGGTATTGGAAGGCTTCGACGATTTCGCGATCCAAAAATCCCAGAAGCTCGCTTCGGCCTTCGATGATGGTGACGCGGACGCCGAGGGTGGCCATCATGCAGGCGTATTCAGTGCCGATGACGCCCCCACCGACGACGACCATGGTCTTGGGGAGATGATCCATGGTGAGGATGGTGTCGGAGCAGAAGCAGTTGCGGTTGTTGAAGGGGATGTTGGCCGGCCGCGCGGGGCGGGTGCCGGTGGCGATGATGAATTTGTCAGCGCTGAGCTTTTCGGTTTCATCGGGGCGATCAACGCGGAGGGTGTGGGGATCTTCGAAGCACGCAGTGCCCCAGGTGAGGTCGATGTTGTTGCGGTCGAAATGGTCGCGGACCAATTCCAATTCGTGGTGAATGACTTGCTGGGAGACATAGATCAGGTCGGAGATGGTGATGTTGCGTTTGACGCGATAGGACTCGCCGAAGATACCGCGCTTGGAGTGGCCGGTCAGGTGCATGACGGCTTCGCGGAGGGCTTTGGAGGGAATGGTGCCGGTGTTGATGGTTGCGCCGCCGAGGACGTTGTTTTTCTCGGTGATGACGACCTTTTTGCCGAGTTTGGCGCCCTGGATGGCGGCCTTTTGCCCGGCCGGGCCGGTTCCGATAACTGCGAGGTCGTAGTGTTTCATGACAGCTTAGCCCGGGCGATAGGTTACATCGGGGAGGAGGCATAAGCCAGCAGAGACGTTGGGCACTGGCAGCAAGCTTCCCAATGGCACGGGATGGGGTTTGCGCGGTGGTCTGGGCCGGTCTGTTAAAATAGATAAAGAATTTTTAGCTCATTGTCGATATCTCAACTGTCGTAGTCTACCTAAATTAACAGAAGCAGGCATGGGAACTGGAGCGGTGGCAGGGAAGCCCCGGAAGCGAGTTTGGTTGTGGCCGGCCAGAGGGAATTGTTTGGCCGCACCCAAAACGATAAGGGCAGCACATGAAGAGCAATGCGATTCTCTCGGCACAGGAATTGTCACAACCGTATTACGAGCAACTGCTTGTGGGAGACAGACTGGCAGCGCGGAACATGATCGAGGCGGCACTCCAGCAGGGAATTGCCCCGCGGGACCTGCTGACCGACCTGGTCTGGCCGACGATGGAGATGCTACAGGGGATGTATCGCGAGGATCGGATCACGATCACGCAACTGAACCTGGCAACTCGGCTGAATCGGAGCATCACCGATCAGTTGACTTGTTTGCTGCCACGCGGGGCGGCCAATGGGAAGACGGTTTTGATTCTCTGCGGCGATGATGAGCCGGAGGAATTGGGCGGGCAGATTTGCGCGGACCTTTTTGAGTCTCGGGGATACACGGTGCGGTTTGCGGGGGGTGGCGTTCCCAATGATGAGGTGTTGAAGCTGATTGGAGAAGTTCGGCCGCAGTTGCTGGTGCTTTTTGGGACCCTGCCCAGCGGAATGCCGGCGGTGCGGAAGCTGATCGATTATCTGCGCGAAGTGAACAGCTGTCCGGACATGCAGGTGATGTGCTGTGGCGGAATCTATAAACGAGCGGAAGGCCTGGCCGAGGAGATTGGGGCCGATTTGTATGCCCCGGATGCGGCCGGCGCGGTGGAAGTGGCGGAAGGGAATCCGCTGCGAAAGGCGACGGTGGATCAGCAGACGGTGGGCCGGACGCGAAGGATACGCAAGGCGGCAGCGCGGAAGGCGCAGCACAGTTCAGCCGAGCGGGAGTGATGAAGAGCGCTGGCAACACGTTGCCAGTGGCACAGAGAAGCGGCGTGCTGAAGCATGCCCTACATGGAGGCTGCCAGTGGCACGGACGCGGCGAGACATTTTGTGATTTGCGCTCCGGTCGCTTTTCTGGAAGAAAAGCGGCCCTTCCCACGGAGCAGTGGCCGGCGGTCTCAGGAGGAGTCGCCGGCTTTTTTTTGCGCAAACGAATTCAAGGAGCGTCCGCTGAAGCGGAAGCCACGCAAAGTCGCCAGGATCGGTGGGGCAAGCTCCACTCTACGCGGAGCAGGGTGGTCGCCGGTATAGCCAGGATCGGTGGGGCCAGCCCCACCCTACGCGGAGTGGGGTGGTTGCGGTTATAGTTGGGGGGATGAAGACTGAGCGAATTCGGATTAATAAGTCGCCACAGCAGCCGGAGGGAATCGAGGTCGAGTTGGTCAAGCCGGAGAACCCGACCGAGGAAGGGCTGCTGGCGTTTTTGATGACGGGATATATCAGGGACCTGAAGCGGGATGGACGCCTGCCTTATGAGCTGCCGGAGCGGTTTGGGGTGAGGCACCAGGCGGAGGGATCGTTCATCCTGTCGGGCTATTACGATGAGAGCAAGTTTTATGAGCCTCCGCAGCCGATTTTGATCATCGGGGTGCAGGTGAGACAGGGGAAGTTTAATTTGATTCATGCGCCGATTCAGGCGCGGGGCCGGGGGCAGCAACAGACAGCGCCGCAGATGGAAGCGGCGTCGAATGCGGGGCAGATTACAGAGCGAAGCGAAGGGGGCGGCCGGGCAGATACCGTTTCAGCGGCGGACGAGCATACAGCGACATGATTGGGCAGAGTTTGCTTGCTGTTTTTCGTAGGGGTGAGTATGGTTTTGCGGGTCAGTTTTTCCTATCTTCCCATTTTTCCCGTTTTTCGCGGGAATGGGATTAAAAGGGCGGGAAGGCGTCTGCCTGCGGCAATTTGAGGAGCCTGAGGGACATGAGCGAGGCTGTTGCCTGTCAAACGCATCCAACAGTTCCGGCGGCGGATCGGTGCGCGGGGTGCGCTGAGCCGTTTTGCGAAAACTGCCTGGTGGAGATGTATGGCCAGAGGTATTGCGGCTCGTGCAAAGTGATGGCCCTCAAGGGGCAGCCGATGCCGGAGGTCGGCACCGTTGTCTGCAAAGAGGCCAAGACGGCGATGACGACGGCCATCGTCGGGATGTTCATCTTCGGCATCATCCTTGGCCCGGTGGCGCTGGCGCAGGCGCACAAGGCTTCGCAAATTCTCACGACCAATCCACAGCTTACCGGTTGGGAAAGGGTGCGGGCGGCACGCATCATCGGCGTGGTGGCGCTGGTCTTCGGAATCCTCAACATTCTCAGCCGGGTGATTGGTGCGCATGGCGATTAACTGCCCACAGTGTGGAACCGCGATGAGCGAGCTGGATGCCAGCCAGGCCCGCTGCGCGCGCCATGGGGATTACACGATCCTCTTCAAACGGGCGCAGGTTGATGATGGCCTGATCCCGCTGGCGACGACCACATTGCCACCGCCCCCATCCGGCCCGCAGGCGTATGCACAGCCCTATGCGCCGTACGCGCAGGCGGCGCCGGGTTATGCAGGCGGTGGGCCCTGTCAGAATCATCCGCAGATGGCGGCCGTGCAGCGCTGCTCCAGATGCAGCGCGAAGATGTGCGCAACGTGCGACTTTGCCTTTCCCGGCAATTTACACCTCTGCCCGCGCTGCGTAACGCTCAAGCCCGAAATGTCGGGCACGCGCAAAGGCATGATGACGGCGGCCTATGTCCTGGCGATCGTGTCAACGATTTTTTCGGTGTTGCTGTTCGCGGGATCGCTTCAGAACATGCCGGAGCTGGCGGCGGGGCTGCTGATTCAGTTTTTCATGCTGGATACGAGCCTGATCGGGATGGGGCTGGCGTTTGGGGCCATCGACAAGAAATTTTCCAACCCGGCATCGTTGTGGGTCGCCGCGATATGGAACCTGATTGTCTCGGCGGCCGGAGTGCTCTTGATCATCATCGGTCTGACCAGGGGAGGCGGATGAACGGCCGAATTGAAGCGATGTTCGGCGATCGGGCGATCGGAGTGGAGGCCGATTTTGTGGCGTTCCGCGCCCCCGACGGGGTGGAGCGGCAATTTTCGCTGCAAAGCGTGGAGTGCGCGGTGAGGTCGGAGCACGTGTTTGCGTTTCAGGTGAATTCGAAGGTCTACGGCGTGCTTTACAAGCCCGACAACGAGGACCAGCGGCGGGTGATCGAGGCTTTGGTGGAAAGATTGCGGCAAAGCGCGGGCATGGGCGCCGGCGACAATGATTTTGTGGATGCGCAGTTTTGAGGGACTTTATGGCCAGCATGCAGGTGCGGGTGTTGGATGTGTCCGGAAGCAGGATCTGCGACGTGGAAGCGCCGGACGATGTGACCGTGGATCGGATTCTGGTGCTGATGGTTGAGAAGATGGGGTTGCCGCTGAACAGTCCGGACGGGCAGTTGATGAGCTATAAGCTGCATCATCGGCGGACGGGGACGCAGTTGCTGGATAATCAAACCCTGCTGGGAGCGGGAGTGAAGGCGGGAGATGAGCTACGCTTGCAGCCCGAGATTACTGCGGGATGGTGGGGCAAGCCCCACCCTACGAAGAGCCGGCGTGTAGGGTGGGGCTTGCCCCACCACGACTGCGATTGAGGAGGGGTATGACGGTTTGTTCCTCGGAGACAATTCGACTGACGGAGGAGCGATTTGCGCGATTGCGCGCCATTGAGTGGTGGGATCAGGAAAAGGTGCGGACAGCGCGGGTGCTGGTGATTGGAGCGGGGGCGCTGGGGAATGAAGTCATCAAGAACCTGGCGCTGCTGGGGGTGGGGAACATCGTGGTTGTGGATATGGATCGGATTGAGGCGAGCAATTTGAGTCGCTCCGTTCTGTTTCGCGAGAAGGATGAGGGAGCGTTTAAGGCATCGTGCGCAGTCAGGGCGGCTCGAGAGATTTATTCGGGCATCAACGCACGTGCGATCGATGGGAATCTTCTGGCCGATGTTGGTCTGGGATGGTTTCGGTGGGCGCAGGTGGTCGTGGGGGCGCTGGATAATCGGGAGGCGCGGGTATTCGTCAACAGCTCGTGCGCGCGGGTGGGCAGGGCGTGGATTGATGGTGGAATTGATGTGCTCAGCGGGATTGTGAGGGGATTTGCGCCGCCGCAAACGGCATGTTATGAATGCACGATGAGCAAGGTGGATTGGGATTTGTTGAATAAGCGGCGGTCCTGCTCGCTTTTGGCGCGGCGGGCGATCGCGCAGCGGGGGACGCCAACGACGCCGACGGCCGCATCCATCATCGGCGCCTGCCAGGTGCAGGAGGTGATGAAGATCATTCACGGGATGGAGGCGCTGCTGGGGCGGGGATTTGTGTTTGAGGGATTGGGGCACAACTCGTATTCGACGGGGTATCAGAAGAATCCCGATTGTCCGTGGCATGATGAGCCGGCCGAGATTCAATCGCTGGAGTTGACATCGGAATCGACGATTGGGGAATTGTGGAGAGAGGGGGAGAAGAGGCTCGCAGATCGGCATGCTGAAGCATGCCCTACGGGATTGGATGCGATTGATCTGGCGCGAGAGATCGTGCAGAGGCTGGAATGTCCTTCGTGCGGCAGGAAGCAGACGGTGTTGCGAGCCGCGGAGAAATTGTCGGAAGATCAGATCAAGTGCGACGGGTGCGGGAGCGAGTGCTCGCCGGTGTTTTTGCATTCGATCACCAAGGAGAGCGGACTGATGGAGAGGAAAATCGGGGAGATCGGCTTGCCGGAGTTTGAGATTGTTTGGGCGAGGCGCGGGGAGAAGATCATGGGGCTGGAGATCAGCGGAGACAATCGCCATGGCTAAGGAGAACGACAAACCCGCGGGCGGATCTGCGAACAAGGGCGCGGAGGTTTCGGTGCGCGAGGTGCAGCAGAAAGGGCCGAGCTGGGGGAAGTTTCCGGGGCCGCGGGGGGTCGATGCGCCGTTGCGGTCGGGGTTTTCCAAGGATGCGTATGCGGCGGTGGTGACGCACGCCAAGGAGTCGCTGGACAAGGAAATTTGCGGAGTATTGGCCGGAAAGGTTTGCGAGGATGAGGATGGCTCGTTCATCCTGGTGGAAGCGGCCATTCGCGGATCGGCCGCCCGGCAGGCGAACACACACGTGACGTTCACGCAGGAGACCTGGAACACGATCCACAAGACGCTGGAAAAGGATTATCCGAAGCTGACGATTGTGGGCTGGTATCACTCACATCCGGGATTCGGCGTGGAGTTTTCGGAGATGGATTTGTTCATCCAGCGGAATTTTTTCCGGTCGGCGACGCAGGTGGGAATGGTGACGGACCCGTTGGGGGGCGATGTGGCGATGATCGTGGAGACGGAGAAGGGAATTGAATATATCCCCAAGTTCTGGGTGGATGGGCGGGAGCATCGCTGCAAGGTGCCGGCGCGAGAAGCGGCGGAGAGCAGCGGGGATGGGGGCGGGGCGGTGGTGAGCTCTTCGCTGGAGAAACGAATCGATGCGCTGGAGACGCGGATGGGCCAGCTCATCCAGGCATCGGATGATATGCGGGCCTGGTTTTACCGGATCATTTTGACGGTGGCGATGGTGATCGCATTCATGGTGGTGTTGTGGATCGGGTGGTCGATTTATTCGTCGTGGGCGTATCGTTTTGAGCCGCCCAAGGGACTGGCGACGCTGCCGGTGCCGGTGCAGGTTGGCGATAAGACGGTGTTGTTGTATCTGGATGTGAAGGGATGGCAGATTCCGCCGGAATTGCAGAACGCGTGGTTTGAGGCGGAATTGGCCAGGCGGGCGGCGGAATTGGAGAAGCAGAAGGCGGCGACACAGCCGGCCACGCAGCCGGGTAAATAGGCAGAAGCACGGGCATCCGAGTACGGCTGCCCATGCCACCCATTGTTGGAAGCGACTGAGGAAGTGATATGGAGCAACCGATTAAGACACCGCCGCCCGTTCCCAAGCCACAGGTGGTGAAGATCACGCTGGAGGAGGCGAACAGCTCGCACGTGGATGATCTGCTCCAGCGGCAGGCGAGCATGCGGGGAGAGCGCGGGATGGCCGCGCCGCGGGGGCAGCGCGCCTGGTTCTATCAGAACTGGTTCATCTTCATGCTGGCGGCCGGTGCGGCGGCGTTTGCCGCCTGGGCGATCATCGAGCCATTTATGGATGACGTCTATTACCTCGAAGGTCCGGTGGAATTTTTGAAAGACCCGCCGCTGGTTGATCGGACCAATAGTCCGCTTGCGGGAAGCTGGATTGCCGTCAACAAGGACAAGATGTGGCTTCCGGACAGAGCTCTCGTTCGCGAGGACGGAGAACGCGTCGATCTCAAGCCCGGCCAGGTGATCGGCATCTATGCCGACACCCCGCCACAACAACCTGAACTGGTCGTGGCCCTCAAGGTTCTCCCCGAGCCATTGCGGCCCCCTCCGGCGACCGCGTCGATGAGCATCGATGCCCAGAGTTCCCGCAGTAATTCGGCCGGGATTCTCCTGTTCACGGGAACGGCGGCGCTGATCGGGCTGGCCATAGGCGCGGCTGACGGCATTGTGTGTCGCCTGCCAAGGCGGGCCTTGCTGGGAGGCGGTGTCGGGTTATTGACTGGCTTTATCGGTGGATTCGTCTTCTATTTCCTCGGAAATCTTGCCTACCACCCACTGACCGTCGCGGCCGCGAATCAACGGGATGATTCCGGAAAATGGTCCGCCTTCCCGCTCACGATTCAAATCATGGGCCGGGCCCTGGCGTGGACTCTGATTGGAATGTCCATGGGTCTGGGCCAGGGGATCGCACTCCGCTCCAAGCGGCTGCTCATGTACGGGTTCATCGGCGGCGTGATCGGCGGCCTGCTCGGCGGTTTGCTCTTTGATCCCATCGGTTTTCTGTTCAAAAACGGGGAAGGCATGAGCGGTCATATATCACGCGCCATTTCCATCACCGTCATCGGCCTGACGGTCGGCGCGATGATCGGCATCGTCGAACTGCTGGCGCGCGATGCGTGGCTGCGGATGGTGGAGGGGCCGCTGGCGGGCAAGGAGTTTTTGCTGTTCAAGGATGCGATGAAAATCGGCGCATCGCCCAGGTGTGATATTTATCTGTTCAACGATCCGCTGGTGGCGGATGTACACGCGACGCTGCGGTCGGTGGGAGATCATTGTGAGATTGAGAATGAGCATCGGCCGAATCCGATCCTGATCAATGGCCGGCCGGCGAGCTTGTCGAGGTTGCGGCATGGGGATCAGATTGCGATTGGGAGAACGGTGTTTGTGTTCGAGAGGAGACAGGGAGCATAAGTTGTATGGAGTCGACGCAGCCTGCCAATGTGAAACCAAAGCGCGTGCCGGGGCAGCTCTGTCCGATCTGTCAGAGCAGAATCGCGGCCAGCGATGCGGCCACCTTTTGCCCGGAGTGCAGGACGATCTATCACGCCGACTGCTGGGAGGAGAACCAGGGGTGCGCGGTGTATGGATGCTCGCAGGTGCCGGCCAAGGAGCAGAAAAGCAACCTGGAAATCCCGGTTTCCTATTGGGGGCAGCAACACAAACCCTGTCCGGTGTGCGGGCAGCAGATCCAGGCAGTCGCATTGCGCTGCCGGCATTGCGGGGCGACTTTTGAATCAGCGCGGCCGGAGGAGACGGGGGAATTCTTTCAGCGGCTCACGCTGGAGCGCTCCGCCCATTCGGCCAAGACGAAGGTGATCTGGGTTTTTATATTGTGCGCGCTGCCGATCACCGCGCCGATCGCCGGATTCGTGGCCCTGATCTGGTATTTGAGCAAGCGCGATGCGGTCAACAAGATGCCGGCCATGTATTCGGCGATGGTGAAGATCGCGGTGTGCGTCGGGCTGGGGCAGACGGTTGTGGTGATATTGATCGCGTTGTTGTTTTCGATTTTTGGAGGGCATGGGTGATGACGCCGTCGCGGCTGAGACGATTGAACGCGGATCTGGAGCGGGTGAGCGCTATTTTTACGGGGCACCCGTACATCAAGCTGGTGGGCAGCGAGGGGAATCCTCCGGATCGGTACACGTTCGAATTCAAGATCAGCTCGCTGGTGCCGACGACGGGGGAAAATTTCGGACTGGGGCAGACGCACCGGGCGGAAGTCTTTTTGCCGGTCGATTATCCGAGGCAGCCGCCGTTTTGCAGGATGCTGACGCCGGTTTTTCATCCCAACATCGACCCGGCCAAGATCTGTATCGGCGACCATTGGAGCGCCGGCCAATCCCTCGCCCAACTGGTGTGTCGCATCGGGGAGATGCTCTGCTATCAAAGCTATAACACCAAGAGCCCGCTGAATGCCAAGGCGGCGGCGTGGGCCGAGGAGAATGTGGAGCAATTGCCGCTGGAGAAGACAGATTTGACGGTGGGGCTATAGGTCAAATCATAACCGGCTGTGCAAGCTTAGGTTGTGGCATTTGAGTTATGCCTAGTAAGTCTATAGGAAATATAGTAAACTAGTGGCCTGAATGTCGATTGTCGCCCAAAACAGATCGGTAGTGCGGGAGGTTCCCAGGCTCAGCGCGACCACTGCGGCCGCGAAGCGCGGTCGCCTGAGCATGCGGGGAATCTCCAAGCGTTTTAAGGGTACCGCCTTGTCGGCGGTGCAAGATGTGACCTTGGAATGCCGGCCGGGGGAATTTGTTGTAGTGGTCGGGCCGAGCGGTTGCGGAAAGAGCACGATTTTGAACGTCGCCGGCGGAATGGTGTTTCCGGAGCAAGGTGTGGTCGAGCTGGATGGCCGGCCGGTGAAAGAGCCGGGGCCGGATCGGGCCATGGTGTTTCAGGATCACGGGCTGTTTCCCTGGATGAACGCTGCCCAGAACATCGGCTTTGGCCTGCGCATGGCCGGCATGGCCAAGCGCGAGCGGCGGGAGCGGATCGAGAGCGCTCTGAAGATGGTGCACCTGTCGCACAGCGGAAAAAAATTGCCGCACGAATTATCCGGCGGGATGAAGCAGCGGGTGGCGATCGCCCGGGCGCTGGTCATGGACCCGGCCGTGCTGTTGATGGATGAGCCGTTCGCATCGCTGGACGCGCAGACGCGAACATTGCTCCACCAGCAGTTGCAGGAATTGTGGATCCAGACGCACAAGACGATTTTGTTCGTCACCCACTCGGTGGGAGAGGCGGTGCGGCTGGCGGATCGGATCATCGTGCTGCATTCGCATCCGGGAAGAATTCGCCGCGAGGTGAATGTTGATCTGCCGCATCCGCGAAATTTCGACAGCCCGCAGATCAGCGAGCTGGTGTCGCTGGTGCGGCGGGAGATCGAGGATGAGGTGACGAGGGTGAATGCGCAACTGGCGGCCGAGGATCACTGGAAGCCGCAGGCGCCCAAATCGCCGGGCGAAGTGGATGTGGGGGAAGGGATCTAGGGGAATTTTCGATTTGCGATTTTAAATTTTCGAATTTGTCGTTGACGGGTTTGAACGCGTTTGATAGTAGTATTGATAGACTACTACTATGAACACAGAAAAACAGGCCATCGCGATGCTGGGGGAGCTGGGGTTTTCGGAGCTGGAGGGGGCGATCTATGCTTTTCTGCTCCAGGAGTCGCCGGCCACGGGGTATCGGATCGCCCAGGCGCTCAATAAACCGGTGGCCAACACATACAAAGGTCTTGGCGCGCTGGCGGCGAAAGGGGCGGTCATCATCGATGATGGGGAAACCCGTCTGTGCAGGGCGGTGCCTCCATTGGAAGTATTCGGGCAGATGGAGCGGGTATTGAGCCAGCGGTGCCAGCAGGCTGCCCAGATGCTATCGAAGCTGAAATCGGCCCCGGAGGATGAACGGGTCTATCGATTACAAAGCGTCGGGCAGGTGATGCAGCGGGCGCGGCAGATGATCAGCTCGGCCAAACAGGTGGTGCTGGTCAGCGCGTATCCAGCGCCGCTGAAAGAAATTCGCGAGGAGCTGGAGACGGCGGCAGCGCGGGGAGTGGGGATTGTTCTCAAGATCTACGAAGAAGCGCAAGTGAAGGGGGCACAGATTGTGATGAGCAACGAGGCGACGGCCATGATGGAGCAGTTTCCAGCGCAGGAGCTAAACCTCGTAAGCGATGCCCAGGAACATCTGGTCGCGCTGCTGGATGGCGAAGGATCGCGGCTGATTCAGGGGGTCTGGAGCAGCAGCCTGTTTCTATCCTTTGTGCAGTACAACGGGTTGTACAGCGAGTGGCTGCTGACGAAGACGAATTCGCAGATCAAAATGGGGGCTTCACCAGAGACATTGAAGAAGACTTTGAAGCGTTCGTTTCCGCTGATGGAGACGCCGGGATATCACCGGCTGCGGCGGGAGCTCAATGGAAAATAGTTTGAGTCGAGGGCAGGAGAAAGATCATGAAATCAATTTCGATGGTTAGCGGAATTGCGTGTGCGGCGGTGATTTTTGCGGGCTTGCTGGCGCTGGCGAAGGACCAGGGGGAGATTGTGATGGCTCCATCGCGTCCGGCCGATTTGCCCGCGTTTGAAAAGAAAGTGCAGGAAGTCTATGAGCGCGTGGCGCCGAGCACAGTCACCCTCTTTGGCCCCCAAATGCAGTACAAAGGCAGTGGAGTGATCATCGATCCGAAGGGGCTTGTTCTCACGCATGGTCATCATGACCTGGAGCCGGGTACGCCGATGACTGTCGCGATCGGAGGCAAACGGAAAGTGGCCGCGAAACTGCTGGGGGTGCATCACTATTACGACCAGAGTTTGATCCAACTGGACGACAAAGGCCCATGGCCGGCCGTGCCGCTGGGAAATCCGAAGGAACTTCAGCCGGGCGAAGCCTGCATCATGCTGGGATTTCCCAAGATTTATTACCAGGATGGCCGGCCGCCGCTGGTGCGCCTGGGTCGGGTGCTGGGATTTGTGGGCCCTCAGATCATCAGCTCCTGCCGGCTCGAAGGAGGCGATTCGGGTGGGCCGCTTTTCAATATGAAGGGTGAATTGTTAGGTACAAACTGTACCTCGGCGATCAAGGGAGAGCACGGGGCAGGGCATCCGAGCGTGGAGTGCTTCCTACAAATTCGGGAGCGATTGCTGGCGGGAGAATTGATAAAGAAGCAGGCGCTGGAAGGTGCGTTTGAAGATCCATCCGCATTGGCGGAGCTTGCGTCAGTGACGCATCGGAGCGTGGTGCAGGTTCTGCTGGATGGGAAGCCAGTGGGCCTGGGGTTAATCATCGATGCCGATGGATGGATTGTGACCAAGGCAAGCGCAATCACGCTGGACCAGGTTGTGTGTCAACTGGCTGATGGTCGGCGATTGGAGGCGTCGGTTGCGGGGCGAATTCGGGCGCATGATCTGGGACTTCTAAAAGTCAAAGCTGATGAACTGGTGGCCGCAAGTTGGGCGGAAGCTGGCGCGGCGAAGCCCGGCCAGATTCTGGCCAGCGTCGGCATTGAGCCTCGTCCGCTGGCAATTGGCGTGGTTTGTTCGCCGTTGATCGATGTCCCACGCGAGCGCGGGCAATTGACCATCAATCTCGCGCCGGCCGACGCGGGAGTGGCCGGGTTGCGGATCACTGAAGTATGGAAAGGCCGCGACGCGGTGGCCCGGGTAGTGCGAGTGGGGGATGTTGTCACACATATCAATGGCGTGGCGACGCCGGATGTGGAGACATTCGTGCGCGTGCGCGAAAAGCAACTCGACGATCCGGCAACCGTCGTGGGAGATACGATTCCGCTCACGATCCTGCGCGATGGAAAAGTGATGAAGGTCGAGGTTCCAATTGAATCGGAGTCGTTTCAGCAAATGGACGAATTTCGCGGCCGCCGGACCGGGTTTCCGGCGGTTTTCACGCATGATGGAACCGTGCCGCGAAAACAGCTTGGCGGGCCGGTGGTGGATGCGCAGGGAAAGGTGATCGGCGTGAATATCGCGACGATCTGGGGCGCTTTTACTTACGCAATTCCAGCTGAAGTTGTGCGCAAGGCCGTCGCGGAGGCGAAAAACAAGGCCGCCGTGCCGTGATGCATCGATCGCCAATGATGAGTGGAAATCTGGCTCGATACGGCCTTCAACTTCGCGCACTGGCCCTGCGGCCGCCGCGCGAGCGCGCTGAGCTGCGTCCGCCCTTCTCCCCGCCGCGACGCGAGGCGCTGCGGGTGGTCTTTTTGCCTCGGCCGGAGCCGCTCTTCTTGCCGCCGCCGGTTTCCTTGTTCACCGTGGCCCAGGCGCGGCGCTGGGCCTCGCCTTTGGACGTGCCGCGCCGCTCGTACCCCTCTTCAATGTGCTCGGCCTGGCGTTTTTGCTTGCTGCTGTAGCTGGATTTGTCTCCACGTGGCATTGAGTGCCTCCTTCGCGATGAGGTTGAAATGAGCGGGCCCCAGACAACAGGGCCCAACGAATTCGCGAGCATAGCCGTGCAGCAATAGCGCGGTAACGGTTATTTTTTCGCAAGCACTGCGCCCGGCGGTCAGACGCGACGGATCAAATATGAATCGAGCGCTTATCGACGGCCAGCGCGGCCTCCTTGAGCGCTTCGGGCATGGTGGGATGCGCGTGGAAGGCCCGGGCGATGTCCTCGCTGGAAGCGGCGAATTCCATGGCCAGCGTGGCCTCGGCAATCACATCGCTGGCATGAGCGCCGAGGATATGAACCCCAAGAATGCGATCGGTTGCGGCATCCGCGATCACTTTCACCAGCCCATCAGTCGCATCCATCCCCTTGGCCCGGCCGTTGGCGGTGAACGGAAATCGGCCGACTTTAATCGGCCCACGCTTCGCCGCATCCTCCTCAGTCATGCCCACCTGCGCCAGCTCCGGATGCGTGTAAACGACCGCGGGACAGGCTTGATAATTGACGTGCCCGCCTTTGCCGGCCATCAACTCGGCGGCCGCGACGCCCTCCTCCTCGGCCTTGTGAGCAAGCATCAATCCCCCAATCACATCGCCGATGGCGTAGATGCCATTGATGTTGGTTTCAAATTTTTCGTTGACCTTCACGAAGCCTTTTGAATCGATGACCACACCCAGCTCGCGCAGGCCCAGGT
Source organism: Tepidisphaeraceae bacterium (assembly GCA_036001665.1). Lineage (GTDB taxonomy): Bacteria > Planctomycetota > Phycisphaerae > Tepidisphaerales > Tepidisphaeraceae > JBGPEF01. The sequence goes on along the minus strand of DASYUA010000246.1, from coordinate 7,439 downwards.
TGTCCGTGACCGGCCGGCGGCCGACGGCGACGAGCACTTTGTCCACCACCTCGGTGCCGCTCTGCTCGCCGGTTTTCCAGTTCACGGTCACGTGGCCGGATTCAACCCTTGCGGATTGGGCGACGGTGTTGAAACGGAATTTGAGCCCCTGTTTTTCGAGAAGCTTCTGGAGCTGGCCGGCCATTTCCTTGTCCATGCCGGGGAGGGCGCGATCAAGGAATTCGAGGATGAGAACTTCACTGCCCAGCCGGCTCCAGACGCTCCCCAGCTCGACGCCAATGTAGCCAGCACCGACAACCAGGAGTCGCTTGGGAATTTCAGTGAGCGCCAGGCCGCCAGTGGAAGAGACGATGAATTTCTCGTCGAAGGGCAGCGCTGGAAGCTGAATCGGCGCGGAACCCGTGGCGATGAGGATGCGCTGAGTGCGGCGAATGGCCGGGGCCGAGCCGGGGGTGGAAACTTCGACGCTCCCCGGCGAAAGAATTCGGCCGGAGCCCTTGAGATGCTCGATCTTGTTCTTTTTGAACAAATATCCAACCCCGCCGGTGAGGCCTTTGACCACCTCGTCCTTGCGTTTCATCATGGTGAGGAGGTCGATGGAAGAACCGTCTATTTTGATCCCGTGCCGGCCGAGCGAATGTTTCACGTCGTAATAGCGCTCGCTGGAATCAAGCAGGGCTTTGGAAGGAATGCAGCCGATGTTCAAACATGTGCCGCCGAGAAATTCGCGCTCGACGCAGGCGGTCTTAAAACCAAGTTGAGCAGCGCGGATCGCGGCGACGTATCCGCCGGGACCAGCGCCAATCACGATGAGGTCGAATGAGTTTTCTGGCACGTTGCTTCTCCGATTCTCGGCAAATCCCTCGTGGGAGGCGAAGGATACGGCGGGCGAAGGCGATGGTCTAGAGAGCTACTACGGCATATCGTAGGTATGGTATTCTGGTAGTGATGGAGGCGGTTTATGACTATTCGGCTCAAACCCGAGCTCGCGAAGTTCATTGATGAGCAGGTCAAGTCCGGGCAGTTTACATCGGCTGACGAAGCCGTGAATGCTGCTGTGGCCCGACAACGGATTGAAGAGGAGCTATTGGCTGGCGAAATCGATGAGGACGATTTGGCGGCGATAGAAGAGGGGCTGGCGCAGTTGGATCGGGGCGAGGGGAGGCCGTGGAGTGAAGTCCGCGAGGAGCTTAACAAAAAGTATCCCCTGAAGTAGCCACGGCCAATGCCCGACCGCTATCACGTCATTCTCTCTCCCCGGGCAGTGTTGGACCTCCAGGAGATTCACGACTATATCGCAAAGGATTCACCGCGGAATGCGACGGCAGCCGCGCGATATGACCCGCAACTAAATCTCCAGCATCAACCGTGCGGGATCTTCCAGAAGTTGTTTGATCCGCACAAGGAACGTGATCGCCTCGCGTCCATCGACGATTCGGTGATCGTAGGAGAGGGCAATGTACATCATGGAACGAACCTGGATCTGATCGTTGATCACCACAGGCCGTTTCTGAATCGCGTGCAGACCGAGGATTCCAGATTGCGGCGGCGTCAGTATCGGCGTGGACAGAAGTGAGCCAAACACGCCGCCATTGGTAATCGTAAACGTCCCCCCGGAAAGCTCATCCAGCGAGAGCTTGCCATCCCGCGTGGCCGCGGCCAGCCGCTTGATTTCGGCCTCAATTCTGGCGAACGACATCTCCTGCACATTTCGCAACACCGGCACCGCCAGCCCCCGATCTGTGGAGACGGCAATCCCGAGGTTGACGTAGTTGTGATAGACAATGTCGTTGGCGTCGATGAATGCGTTGAGCCGCGGGACCTCCTTGAGCGCGAGCACCGTGGCGCGGGCGAAGAAGGAAACAAAGCCGAGGCTGACGCCATACACCTTTTCGAACTGGTCCTTGAACTTGTTGCGGAGGTTGATGACTTCGCTGAGGTCAACTTCATTGAACGTGGTCAGGATGGCGGCGGTTTGTTGAGCGTGTACGAGCGTCTCGGCAATTCGCCGGCGAATCTTGCTCATGGGGACGCGATGCACCCCGCTGGCATCGAAGGTGATCGCTTGCGACGGCTGAGCCGAGGGAGTTTGTTGCGGAGGAATCGGGGTGGGGCGAGGTGCGGGAGGAGAAGACGGCGGCGCCGAGGGGGCTTGCGCAGCGGCCGCCTGCTGCTCCTTGCCGTTGCCCTCCTGTTGCTTGATGAACGATTCAACATCTTCCTTGGTGAGTCGCCCGCCCGGGCCGGTGGCGGGAATCGATTTGGGGTTGAGCTGATGCTCTTCGATGAGCCGGCGGACGGCGGGGCTCAAATCTTCGGATCGGGACGGAGGAGCCGAAGTCGTCGAGGCCGCGGCGGGTTTGGAGGATGAGGCAGCACTGGCGGCCGAGGCAGCCGGCGCGGAGCGCGCGGAGGCCGGGCCTTCATCAATGCGCGCGATGACCTCGCCGACATTGACGGTCTGACCTTCTTCCTTGAGGTGATGAAGTATCCCCGCCGATTTCGCGGGGACATCGACGTTGGCCTTGTCGGTCTCCAGCTCGCAGATAGGCTCGTCGGTGGCGACAGGCTCGCCTTCCTTTTTGTGCCAGGCGATCAGGATCGCTTGTTTCACAGATTCGCCCAGGGGAGGAACTTCTATTTGGGTGGCCATGGCAATCCTTCTCTATGCGGTGGGCATTGCCCACCCTACGGGGTGGAGGATTTTATCGCAACTGGTGGGGAAGTGCGCCTAGTTGGGTCAATCCGACACCGGCGTCGCCCGTTCTGCGGCCTGCTTGGGCGTGGGCAGAGGGGCCGCCTCGGCCGCTTTTTTCGGGCTCAGCTCCAGCGCGTGCTGGATGATCTCCTGCTCTTCAATCTGATGCAGCTTGCTCGAGCCGGTGGCCGGGCTGGCGGCCTCTTCGCGGCCATAATATTTGGTGATTCGGCCATCCGGCAAAATCTCACGCAGGCGCGGATCCATGAATGTCCACGCGCCGCGATTCTTGGGCTCTTCCTGGACCCAGGAAATTTCCTGGGCGCGATGATAGCGCGAAATGATCGCCTGGATTTCCTTCTGGGGATACGGATAGAGCTGCTCGACACGGACGATGGCCACATCGCGGATGTTGTTCTTCTCGCGGGCCGCGTTGAGCGTGAAATAGACCTTGCCGGAGCACAGCAGCACGCGGCGGACCTGATCGCGGCTGATGATGGTCGGATCGTCAATCACAAGCTGGAGCGAGCCACTGATGAAGTCATCAAGCTTGGATTCGCGGTTGCGCAGCAGGCTCTTGGGCATCATGGCGATCAGGGGCTTGCGGAATTTGCGGTGAATCTGCCGCCGCAGCATGTGGAAATACTGCGCGGGCGTGCTGGGCACGACGACCTGTAAGTTGTTTTCAGCGCTCAGTTGCAGGAACCGCTCCAGGTAACCATTGGAATGCTCGGGGCCCTGCCCTTCGTAGCCGTGGGGAAGCAGCATCACCAGGCCGCACATCTTCTGCCATTTCGATTCAGCGCCGGCGATGAATTGATCGATGATCGGCTGCGCGCCGTTGACGAAATCGCCAAACTGCGCCTCCCAGATGACGAGATTGCGCGGATCGGCACTGGAGAATCCATATTCGAAGCCAAGGACAGCCAGTTCCGAGAGCATGGTGTTGACGAAGATGATCGGCGCCTGGTCAGGCACCATGTTGGCCAGGGGATACCACTTTTTGCCGGTCTCGTAGTCGTGCAGGCAGGCGTGGCGGTGCGAGAAGGTGCCGCGCTGCGCATCCTGGCCGACAAATCGGACGGGCGTGCCTTCCAGAACCAGGCTGCCCAGCGCCAGCGCCTCGCCCATGCCCCAGTCGATCTGAGTTTTGCCCTCGCCCATTTCCCTGCGGGCCTGGAGAAGCGGTTTGAGCTTGGGGTGAAGGTTGAAATCGGAGGGGACGCGCGTGACGCCATCAGTCACTTTGCGGACGACTTCGGGAGAAATTGACGTCTTGGCGCTCAAGTCAGCACCAGCGCGCTGAAAGCCCTTCCAAAGGCCTCCGAGGGTGACGATGGTTTGACGCGGACGACTTTCCTTGGCCTGCGCGTACGCCCGATCGAACTTTTCGCGCAGCTCGGCCTTCATGCGCTCGATTTCAGCATCGCTCAGCCTGCCCTCTTCGATCAGCCGCTGAGCGTATCTGTCGCGGGCGGGACGATGCTCGGCGATTTCCTTGTAGAGAAGCGGCTGGGTATAGCTGGGCTCATCAACTTCGTTATGGCCCCATTTGCGATAGCACCACAGGTCGATCATGACGTCGCAGTGGAATTGCTGGCGGAATGCGATCGCCAGGCGGGCCGCATGCACGCAGGCTTCGGGATCATCGCCGTTGACGTGAAAGATCGGAGCCTGAATGGTTTTCGCCACATCCGTCGGATATGGCGTAAATCGCCCCTGCTTGGGCATGGTGGTGAAGCCGATCTGGTTGTTGATGATGATGTGAATGGTGCCGCCGGTGCGCCAGTAGGGCATTTCGGAGAGCCCAAGCGTTTCCAGCACGATCCCTTGTCCGGTGAACGCCGCATCGCCGTGAATGAGCAAGGGCACAACCCGGCCGCGCTGCGTGTCACCCAGATGATACTGCTTGGCGCGGACGATCCCTTCGACAACCGGATTGACCAGTTCGAGGTGACTGGGATTGAAGCTGAGGGCAAGATGCGCCTTCCGCCCTGACTTGGTGATTCGATCGTGCGAATAACCCAGGTGATATTTCACATCGCCATCCCCTTCATCATTCTCGGGCAGATGGCCTTCAAATTCGCCCAGGATCATCTCATAAGGCTTGCCCAGCACGTGCGCGAGAGTGTTCAATCGCCCGCGGTGGGCCATGCCCATGACAAACTCATCAACCCCGAGGCTGGCCCCATCCTCGATCAGCACGTTCATCATCGGAATGAGCGATTCCGCGCCTTCGATGGAGAATCGCTTGCCGGTCGGATATTTGGCGTGCAGATACTCTTCAAAGCCCTGAGCGCAGATGAGCTGGTTGAGGATGAAGCGGCATTCCTCGACCGAGAATTTTGGCTTGTTGCAGATCGGCTCCATGCGCTGCATGAGCCATTCACGCTGGTTCTTGTCGGAGATGCCCATGAACTCGACGCCCAGCGTATCGCAGTAGGTGAAGTGGAGCTTCTCGACCAGGTCGCGGAGGGTGCCGTCGGTTTTGCCCAGGAAGGTGCCTTGGCCGACAACGCGGTCCAGGTCCGCCTTGGTCATGTTGAATTCGGAGAGCTCCAGCAGAGGGTGATTGGGCCGGTTGTGGCCGAGGGGATCGAGGTTGGCGATGAAGTGGCCCAGCTCGCGATAGGCATGGACCAGATCGTTCACGCCCAGGTGCAGGTTCGGCTCCTCAACCGCCGCTCTTGCGCCACTGACGGCTTGCCCCCCAGTGCTCGCAACGGCCGCCCCATTGCCGCCGGCGCGGCCCTGGGCATCGTCCATGGTGGCGAAGAATTCCCGCCACTGGGCATCGATCGACCGGGGATCGGTCTGGTAACGCTGGTAGAGCTGATCTATGTATTCTGTGTTGGCCCTGTTGACAAAATCCGACTGCATAAAAGGCGGCTCCAAGCCAAAATAAACGCCACTCCGAAACGCGGAGAGTCCAAAAGGCTAGCCCGGCAAAGGTCCGTTGCCAAGGTGGGAATCCGCCATTGGGCGATGATTCCACACGCCACGAGAAGCCCGAAGCAGGCTGGAGAATTATACGCACGGAGCGCCCTTTTTGGAGCGGCCGGCCTCCACTCTTAATATCGGCCGAACCGGCGGTTATGTGCACACCCCCAGCCGCCGCATGCCCGGGCTAATCCATAGCGCGCAGAACGACCGATCGCTCACAATTATCGGCAACTGGAACCCCCCGCGCACCCAGGCTCTGCTACCGCCCCCGCCTCCGCATCATCATCAGGCCGACGGCGGCCGAGAGGCCGAGCAAGGTGGTTGGCTCGGGGACGGGGCCGTTGAACTGGATCAGGTCGACGTTCATCGTCAGCGTCTGCGGGTGAGCCACCAGATTGATTCCCGTTTGCTCGACGACGTTCATATTCGTGAGGCCGGCCAGGGAAAAGACGAAGTCGTGGAATTGGCCGTCGATTGGAATCGAGCGGGTGGCGCCGCCTTCGGGTGATTCGAAGACGGCAAAGCCGTTGGCCTGGAAGAAGGTGTTGAAATCAATCGTCCCGCCGCCGCCAGCCGCGTCGGTGGCCGAAATCCGCACGAGCATCGTGGTGTAGTTGGACAGATCGGTGTCGCGATTGTTGAACGTGTTGCCGTTCAAGGCCGTGCCATTGCCGATGCTGACGGCCGCGCCAGCGCCGCCGGCCACGTCGGTCCATTGAACCGAGCCGCTGCCGGACGCGTTGTGCGAGAGGCCGGTCTGATTCTGGCCGGTATTTCCCAACACCGAAGCGCCATCGAAATTCACCAGCATCCCCTGCAACCCGCCCTCGGCGGTGCCGTTATCGAAGGTGGCCAGATTCCGCTGCGCCAGCGGCACGCCGGCGCTGCGTACTTCGGCCACCTGCCAGGTGAGATTGCCCTGGGCCGTGTGATCGCGAATGTTGAAGCCAACCGTGCGCATATAAACCTGCTGATCCGCCGTGAGGCCCGCGAGCGGCACCGAATAGGTATTGACTCCCGGCGTGACCAGCACGTCCGGCCCAAGCGCCACGAAGGTGGCGGCGGTGGAAGCTTGCGTGAAGAACTGCACGGCGATGGGATCGGTTCCGTTGTGGCCGATGTCGAATTCCATGAATTGGAGGCCGGTCAGATCGAGCCCGCCGCTGGCGCTGGTGGATGATTCGCGGATGCGGTTGAAGTCGTCGGTGAAGGCCTGCCCCCCGCCGAGGGCGGTGCCGGTTTCGACGATCGAGAGGGTCCCGGGCGTGGTGTTGTTGAGGGTTGCGGCGGTATTGGCAGCGCCGAAGTTCCTGAACCACTGCTCGATATTGGGGACGGCGTTGCCGGTGTTGTCCCAGGTGTAGAGCACGCTGGGCGATTGGGCCCGCGACTGAGCGAGAAATGACAGGGATGCCAACAAGAATGCTAAGACTAGATTGCGACGAGACATGCGCTCCCTCCAACGTTTGCCCTGCTGCCCCTTTTTTGCGATATTCCGGCCCGTAAACAGACGGGGGGCCGGGAGTTGCAATTGAAATATACCCCATTATCGGGCGTGGGGCAAAAAACGGCAGGGACATGGGACAAGGGACATGAGGTGGAGGGGGTGGGGGAGGGGGAATGAAAAGTGTTTTGAGGGGGGTGGCGGAACCGGTTTTTTGCAAAAGTGCTTGGAGAAAGAGGTTGTGGAGGGGTCGGGGCATGAATTTGTCAAAAAAGTGGGGGAAAAGCGGTACTTTCCGGTACCAAAGCGGTACTTTCCGGTACCAAAGTGGTACTTTTCAGTTCCTGAACGGTT
>DASYUA010000245.1:0-10559 GCA_036001665.1 Tepidisphaeraceae bacterium | reverse complement strand
CGGATAATGGGTATAGGCCGAAGTCAGCGTCTTGAGTCGCCGAAATAAATGCTTCCGCGCTATTTGCTTCGGTTTCGTCTGAAAGGTTTTTCGTCGTGCTGGACAGCGGTTCGGCATTCGAGGTAGGGCGTTCTATCGCATCTTGGACGGCTTGTTTGACGAGTGCAACCAACTGGCCAGGTAGGAGGTTAATCCCTTCGTTGAAAATCGAGAAGTACTGTGTGGTCTCCTGAACAAATGAGATATTGGTGGCGTGCAGGTTGCTAGCTGTGATCGTCTGATCGGCCCCCGGTGCGACCACCGAACCGGGGGCTAGACTTTTGGGTTCGGAGGCGGGTTATTCGTGGCAATTATGTCCTTCTTGACCTTTACACCGTCCATGGTCACACCGAGGCCGGCGTTGTCGGTTGCGATTGTACCACCATGGCTACTCTCAGCGTTCTTTATCACTATCCCGCTCGGCTCTGCGCCCTGCTCATGCGAAAAGATTCCGCGGAGTAGGTTCCCAGAAGTTTTCGATGGCCCACGTCTGCGGAGCATGACAACGATGAACCCTGCGACAATGACAACCACCGCTACCGCTACCGCAATTGCAACTCTTGCCCCATTCATTCCGTAATTTTACCAAGAAGCCGACGTTTGCAAAATTTCTGGGGACTCTTGCGCGCCGCCGGCAGCACGATGAATGTTTCCGGTTTCACCCCACCTCCCCCATGATTCTCGTTGCCCGCGCGGGAATCCCTGCTCGGCGTGAATCTCTGTCGGCAGAATCGACCGATGGCCAAGGATTACGCGGGCCGCCTCAAGGCCGTATTCTCTCCGCAGCCGCGTGGCCGCGTTGTGGCGTAACTGGCGCGGATGCCACGCGGCAAAAGCAAACCGCCCGGTTAGTCATCCGGGCCGCTGATCGTGCGTCTTAGGCCAATTGTGGGGCAACGTCCTACGCCTTCGCGGCCCTCACCATCGCCAGAATCCCGGCCTTGAGGGCATCGGGCAGAGTAGGCCATGCCGCCGCGATTTCTTGCAGTTCGGATGCCGCAAGTGGGGCAGCGGCTGGGCCAGCAGACGCGGCCGGCGGCTGATTTTTGCTGCTTTCCTTAGTAAACTGCGATTGTTGCAAAGGACTTAAAATCCGTTGGGGAGTAATCCCCGTGCGGGTTCGACTCCCGCCGTCCGGAATCATGTCGGAAGAGCAGCACTCAATTCCCGGCCGGAAAATCGACGCGCAGGCGCGCATTGGACATGTTCATCTCAAAGTGGCCGACCTGGATCGGGCGCTGAAGTTTTACAATGGAGTGCTTGGCTTTGAGATAACCCAGAGGTACGGCAGACAGGCGGCGTTCCTGTCGGCCGGGGGTTATCATCATCACATCGGGCTGAATACCTGGGAGAGCCAGGGAGGCCGTCCGCCTGCGTCTGGGAGCACCGGGCTTTATCATCTGGCGATTGTTTATCCCACGCGGGCGGCGCTGGCGGATGCGCTGCGGAGACTGATTGCGGCCGGGATTGAGCTGGATGGGGCGGCCGATCATGGCGTCAGCGAGGCGCTCTATCTTCGTGACCCGGACAACAATGGCGTGGAGCTGTATTGGGACCGGCCGCGGGAAATGTGGCCGCGCGACTCGCAGGGGGCTCTGGCGATGTACACGCGCCCGCTCGATCTCGAAGATTTGCTGAATGTGCGATAATTACTGGCGATGCTGGAAAGACAACCCGGAGCGAACGATAATTCGCGGCGATGGGGCAGGGCCAAATGAGCGATCCCGCGATGGAGGACGCTCTTCACATCCTCCTGGTCGAAGACGACCCGATGACGCGCCGCGCCATCGGCCGGGCGCTGCACACTTCGGCGGCCAACGTTCGCATCCATGAAGAGGAAACCGGCGACTCGGCCATCATGCTCCTGTCGAGCATGCAATTCGACTGCGTTTTCCTCGACTACAAGCTCCCCGGCATCGATGGCCTGGCGGTATTGCGGGCCGTGCGTGAGAAGGGTTTCAAGACCCCGGTGATCATTCTCACGGCCCAGGGCGATGAGGAACTGGCCGTGGAGATGATGAAGGCGGGGGCGACGGATTATGTGCCAAAATCACACATGACACCGGAGCGGCTCTCGCACAGCCTGCGGCAGGCGATGCGGATCAGTCAGGCCGAGAAGCGCGCGGCCGAGGCAGCGCAGCGGTATCGGCTGCTTTTCGAGGATGCGCCCTACGGCGTGCTGATCGTCGATCCGCAGAACCAGAGCATCGTGGAATCTAATTCCGCGATACAGCAGCAACTGGGTTATTCGCGGGAAGAGCTGGCGCGGAAGCGCATCTGCGAGCTGGAGGTGGGGGTCACCGAGGAGCAGATCCAGGCCCACATGGAGCGGAATGTTGGTCGCGATCGGGATGAGTTTGAGACGCGGTTTCGGACCAAGAGCGGGGAAGTGCGGGACATTCTGATCGTGGTGCGGCCGCTGCGCCTGCCGGGGAAAATTTACCTGCACGGGATTCTCCAGGACATCACCGAGCGAAACCGCTTGAAGGAGCAACTGCTCCAGTCGCAAAAAATGGAAGCCATCGGAAGACTGGCCGGCGGCATCGCCCACGATTTCAACAACCTGCTGGCCATCATCTCAGGCTATGCGGAATCGCTCACGCGCCGATTGGCCGATGACAATCTTCGCTCGCACGCCAGCGAAATTCAGAACGCGGCCGAACGCGCAGGGGCACTGACCCGCCAGCTTCTGGCGCTGGGGCGTCGCCAGGTGGTCAAGCCGCAGGTCATCAACCTCAACGACAGTATTTCGCGCCTGACGGAAATGCTCCGCCGCGTGCTCAGCCGCAAGACCGAGCTGGTCATTGACTCGGCCCCCGATCTGCCGGATATCGAGGCCGATGCGGGGCAGATGGAGCAGGTCATCCTCAACCTCGCCCTCAACGCCCGCGATGCCATGAGCGATGGCGGCAAATTGACCATCAGCACATTAAGCCGGCAATTCGATGCTGATATTGCGTCGATGTATGGCCTGCGCGAGGGCGAATATGTTCTCCTGGGCGTGGCCGACACCGGCCGCGGCATTGATCCGGAAGCCCGCCCGCACATTTTCGAGCCATTCTTCACGACCAAAGAAGGCAAAGGGACCGGGCTGGGACTTTCCATCGTCTATGGGATCGTCCAGCAGGCCGGGGGAAATGTGCTGGTCGAAAGCGCAGTCGGCACGGGAGCTCGGTTCGATGTTTACCTGCCCGTTCATCGCCAGCGCAAGGAGGAACAATGAGGACAGCCGGATTGCTGATGGTGATCATGGTGGTCGCCTGCGCGGCGCACGGCGCCGACGATCCCCCTGTCATCCCGGTGGGCCTCGACGGGTACCGCATGTGGGACAAATGGGCCCAGCACCGCATTGGGATGCGGGCGTACATGCGCAGCACGTATGATCGCACGGGCGGCAACGAGGCGGCCGACGCATCTCATTTCCTCCATCAGCTCGCCGAAGATTACAACGTGACCCTGGATGTCGAAGGCCCCGGCATTCTTTACTTCGTGAGAACGAACCACTGGCATGGCAGTCCGTGGCATTATGTCATCGACGGCCACGACAACATCATTGCGGAAAGCTCGACCAAAGATCCGCTGCATCCTGTCAGAGACTCCACTTTCCTTCCGGCCTCAGCGCTTCCGGCTCCGCTGACCTTCACCTGGTCGCAAACCAGGGGCGCGGACCTGATGTGGGTCCCCATGGGCTTCGAAAAATCGCTGCGACTGGCGTATTCGCGCACCTGCTATGGCACCGGGTATTACATCTATCATCATTACGTTGGCGGCGCAAAACTCTCGCAGCCCATCAAAGCATGGGATGGCAAAACGCCTCCTGATCAAGATGTCCTCGACCTGATCAACAAATCCGGGAGCGATCTGGCCGCGCTTTTGAAAACGGATCTTCGCGAAGAATCAGGCGAGACGGAAGTTGGCGGCGAAACACCTGCCCTGGAGCTGGAAGTCGATCAGCCGATGGTGATCCGCGCGCTCAACTTCTCGGCCCCAAAGGACCGCGCGCTGGATTTGTCGCAGGTGTGGCTGCGGCTGTGGTGGGATGGCCGCGAACAGCCCTCGGTCGATGCCCCCCTGCCGCTATTCTTCGGCGCAGGGACGCTCTACAACCGCGATAATCGCGAGTACCTCGTCAAAGCGTTCCCGATGAACATCCGTTTCGACGCCGAGCGGGTCCATATGGCCTGCTATTTTCCGATGCCCTTTTTCAAATCAATGAAGGGGCAGCTCATCAGCAAGGGCGGAGTCGTTCCCGATGTTCGCTGGTCGGTGCGCTATGCGCCGCTGGAAGGCCCGGCCAATCATTCCGCCTATTTCCACGCCACCTATAAGGACCATCCAGCCCCCGAGCGCGGCAAGGACAACATCCTCCTGGATACGCGCAACATCGAGGGCAATCCCGACTGGTGCGGGCATTTCATCGGCACGTCGTTCATCTTTTCCCACGATGCGAAGCTCAACACGCTCGAAGGCGATCCGCGATTTTTCTTTGACGACAGCAGCACTCCGCAGGCTTACGGCACGGGCACGGAGGAATGGGGCGGGGGCGGCGATTACTGGGGCGGGTTGAACATGAGTCTGCCATTTGCGGGGCATCCAACGGGAGCGAAGGATGCGGCGTCGGCCAGATCGCCGGAGGACAAAATTCAGTCGGCATATCGTTTTCTGCTGGCTGATCTGATGCCCTTCGGCAGAAACGCGCGCATTCAACTCGAGCACGGCGGCGTGAATGAGTCGAAGGAGCACTATGAGACCGTGACGTACTGGTATGGCACGCCGGGGGCATCGCTGGCGCTGACTGATGAATTGAAAATTGGCGACGGCGAGAGCGAGAAGAGTCATGGATATGACAGTCCAGACGCCAGCGAGCCAATCGAAATCACGTCACGGTATGAATTGGGCCCCGACAAGATCGACGGGAAGGAAATCTACCCGGCCGAAACTGACAAAGGCCGCACCACCACCGGGACATCGGAATTCACGCTCAAAATACGCCCGGACAATCTGGGCGTGATGCTTCGACGCAAGCTCGACTATTCTTTTCCCAATCAGCGGGCGGAAGTTTCCATTGCGGACGCCAGCACCGACAAGATCGGCCAGTTCCAATCGGCCGGCATCTGGTACCTGGCCGGCTCCAACACCTGCATCTTCTCGCGTCCCAAGGGAGAGCTCGATCCGACCGAGCACAAAGTACAAACCTCCAACCGCCGCTTTCGCGATGATGAATTTCTCATTAGTCGCGACCTGGTCGCCGGCAAATCGGCCATTCGCATTCGCGTGAAGTTTACGCCCGTTGAGATACCGCTCCTCCCCGGCCGGCCCCTCGCTAAACTGGCATGGAGCGAACTCCGCTACAGCGCGTACTCCTTCACGATGCCGCCATCTCCGTAAGGTCGGCCGCAGCGAACGCCTGAGTCGGCCCGCTACGATAAATGCACCCATTGCATCTAACTCACCTCCGCGCTGACGGTCTTTAATTTCGCCGGGCGAGGGGGGAAACAAAAATAAAACCCCCCGTTCGTCGGGATGCTTGGCGCACGGTATTTGCTGCATTGAACCTTGCAGCAAACTGCTGGAGTGAAACGACGTTAACAACGATAGGAGTTTGTCATGAAAAAGAATTTAATCCTTGCTTCGGTGGTCAGCCTCACCCTGATGGGTGTGGCCCCAAGCGTGTTTTCGGCTGATCGGGACAACAACAGTCGGATCCAGATCCGCGACGAAAATCGCGTGGACTACGGCCAGGTGCCCGGCGATGTGAAGCGGGCGATCGAGCCGCAGCTCAATTCCGGCGACAAGGTGACCGATGTCTACAAATTCAAACGGGGAGACCGGATCATTTATGTCGCCTACACCAACGATGAGCGGATCATTCGCGCTGATGACAAAGGAAATCTACTCAGCGTGAAGAGCACCGATGATGACAGCGAGCCGGCCCGCATTCCTGTGAAATACAACAACCTGCCGGGTGAGGTGAAAGACACGCTCGGTAAGGAAGCCAAGGGCCATCCGATGGAGATCTGGAAGGTCACCCGGGATGGCAAGACCTTCTACGTCGCCAACATTGACGACAATGAAGGGACGCATCGAGTCCGCGTGGACAGCAACGGCAACGTTGTTGATCGGCCGGTGCTGCTGTCGGAGCGTGGCGACAGCCGCGACCGCGACCGCCGCATCGATAGCCGCGATGACCGTGACGATATCGATGCTCGCCGTCGCCAGGACCGCAGCCGTTACAACACCGAAGGCGAGAAGCTCACGTTCGAGAACCTTCCTGGTGATGTGAAACAAACCGTCGGCCAGGAAATGGGCCGCGATAAGGTCACCGACGTCCTGAAGCTCAATCGCAACGGCAAGACCGTCTACCGCGTTGAGATTGAAGGCGAGGACCGGGCCAAGACCATCTGGGTTGATCAGGATGGCAAGTTGATGCGCGAGCTCAACGACACCGAGGAAGGCCGCGTCCGCGTCGGTTACAAGGACCTTCCCGGCAACGTGAAGAGCGCCATGATCAATGAGGCGCACGGCCAGGAGCCCAAGCGCGTCTGGCAGGTCACCCGCGGCCGCGAGACATGGTATGTCGGCGAAGCCAATGACGGCCACCTCGTCCGCATCGATGATAGCGGCAAGGTGATGTCACACGACACCAACCCCAAACTGCTCAGCGACCGCGATCGTGATAACAATGCCAATGAGCGCAATCGTGATCGCGACAACAATGCCAACGACAACAACAAATTCGAGAGACGCCGCGATCTCGACAAGAACGACGACGGCCGGCTCGACGGCGTGAAGGTTGAGTTCGGCGATCTGCCCAACTCCGTGAAGGACACCATCCGTGACGAGACCAAGCGTGGCGAGAAAATCGCCTCGATCTACAAGGTCAAGGCCGACAACGGCAATATCCACTACATCGTCAAGACCGACGACAACCGGATCATCCGCGTCGGCGAGAAGGGCGGCCTCCTTGGCCAGACCAAGTAGTCGTCCGTCTTGAGTAGGGTCCGCTTCAGTGGACGATGCCCGATTGAGTGAATGAGGCGCTGGAATCATGGGTTCCAGCGCTTCTTTTTTTTCCGTCTTGATGTGAGGGGGTGGTTCAGCGCGTCCAAATCTAATTACTGTCAACCATCACGGCCACCACCGGGAAATGATCCGACGCCCCTCTTCTCATCACCCGCGCATCCATGCAGCGCAAGTTGTTGGAATACAACACATGATCATAGCGCCCGCGCAATGTGATGACGCTCGTTCTCCATTCCCATGTATTGGCCGATTTATCGAACTGCCGCAGCGCATCGGCAAATCCCCGTTCCCTCAGCCAGGCCACCGCTTTCCCCGACTCATTCTCATTGAAATCCCCCACGGATGATCGCGGCCGTTCCCGCCTCCAGCTTTTGCGACAGTATTTGCACCTCCTCGCGCCGGATCGATCCGGTGCCCAGATAAGCAGAAGCCGTCACGCTTCCTCCCTCGGCCAGGGGCGGCCGCAGGTGCACGTTGACCAACTGCACTTGCCCAAGCGACGTTCGCGCTTTCACGATCCATCCGGGAAACCACCCGGGCGTCTGCTTTACGTACGCTACTTCCTCCAGGTCGAACTTTGACAGAATTCCCTGACCCCCGGCCCCGCCCGCGTGGCGAAACTCCATGTGTGGATAGACGCTCGACAAATCCCGCCGCAACACCGCCTCCCACTGCGGAGTCGTCTCTTGAAGACACACGATATCCGCCCCGGCCTCCATAATCGCCGCGACCGCCAAATCCATCCCCGCCCCGCCAAAATTCACGTTATACGTCATCACCCGCAGATGCGGCGCGTCTACCACGACTTGCGCCCGCTCCACGGGCCGTGCTGAGCATCCGTCTATCAGCGTCAAGATGAGCAGCCCCAAAAGTCGCATCCGACACCTCCGTGATTTGAAAGGCCGAAAATGAGGACTGCCAAATGGCAGAATTATTTCGACAATTTGGCGAATAATTCGTATGATAAGCAAATGCCCAACAACCTTTTTACCATGAACGTGAAACTCGGTAAATGGACCAGATTGGGCTCCAGCCGCGGCAACATTCTCGGATTGTCGGCCAAAAGCACGAGCGAAATGGTTCAGCGCCTCGAAGCAGGGTTCCACTTCAACGCGCTAATCCGCTTTCACAAAGTTTCGGGCCTGCCGATGGCCACCATTTCCGATTTTGTTCAGATTCCGCCTCGCACCCTGGCCCGCCGCAAAACAGCCCGGCGGCTGCGCCCGGAGGAATCGGAACGGCTGCTGCGAATTGCGGAGCTGTTCGAAAAGGCGTTGCGGCTTTTCGAAGGAGATGTGGCCGCTGCGCGCAGTTGGTTGACACGCCCAAACAAGGCCTTGGGTCATGAGCCACCAATCGCTTACGCCCGAACCGAGGTGGGAGCGCGCGAAGTAGAGGACCTTGTTGATCGCCTGGAGCATGGGGTCTTTAGCTGATTCGCACCCGTCCAATGTATGTCCAGCAGCCAGCTCACGTCCTGGCGGATTGTCAGGGCCAGATATTTACCGAACGCGTTCACAGGTGAAGGCGCGAAGCGCGCCGGTGGCCGCTGGAACAACCGCGGGACCCCTCTCGTTTACACGGCGGAATCAAAGTCGCTGGCCGTGCTGGAGATGTTGGTACACCTGGAGACCGATGAGTTCCTCAGGCATTATCGCCTAATCCCCGCAACCTTTGATCGATCTCTGATCACCGAATTAGACGCCGCCGATCTGCCCGCCAACTGGAAGCAATATCCAGCGCCTTTCTCAACCAAGCGCATTGGCGATCTGTGGGTTGCGCGGCGGGAGTCGATAGTGCTGAAGGCGCCAAGTGTGATTGTTCCAGGTGAAAGCAACTTCCTTCTAAACCCAATGCATCCGCAGTTTCGCCGGGTCCAAATCGGCTCGCCGGAACGATTTCGGTTTGATCGGCGGTTAAAAGATTCAGACTAAGTGGTTCCGAATGCAGCGAAAAGCATCCCTTGTATGAAGCGGATAATTCTGGGGATTCGCCTCACTCAAACAACGACATCTGCCGCGTATCCCGGACGATGCTTTCGCTGGTTCCATCGGCCACCCGCGTAATCAATCGATCCCCCGCCTTCACCTGGGCTGTGCTCCGCAAAATTATCCCGCTCTTCTTGATAGTCGTGATCGAATATCCGCGTCTCAACACCTCCGTCGGCGCCAGGGCGCGAAGCTGTCCTGTCAGGGCTTCCATCCGTCCCCGCCGCCGAAGGATGAGCTGTTCCATACCACGAGTCATCCGTTGCCCGATCACGTCACAGCGCTGTCGCAACAGGGCCAGCGCATGCCGCGGATGCCGCTCCTGAAGCCTGCTGCCCATCTTGCCCAATCTCTGCCCCCATAGCCTCAATCGATTGCCGATCACCATCACCAGGGCTCGCTGGCGATCATCCAATCGCTGCCGCGCCTGTTGAATGCGCTCCAGCGGCCGCCGGAAAATTTCGTGCCGCTCCACCGACATCAGACGCCGCCGGCATTCCTCGAGTTTTGTTCGCATCTCGCGCCGCAGGCGAATTTCCGCGGCCTCAAGTGTCCCTCGCGCATTGCGCCAATTCGCGGTGGCCACTTGCGCGGCCTCGGTCGGTGTGTGCGCGTGATAATCCGCCGCAAGGTCGGCGATCGTCACATCGACTTCGTGCCCAATTCCGGTGATGATCGGGATCTTCGACGCCACAATCGCCCGCGCCACCATCTCCTCATTAAACCCCCACAAATCCTCCAGCGATCCCCCGCCTCGCCCCAGTAGAATCACATCCACGCCGCCGAGTCGCGCGGCAGAGCGATTGATCTCTCCGATCGCCAGCGCGATCCGTTCGGCCGCCCCATCCCCCTGCACCGGCACGTGATAGATCATCAGCTTCAGCCAGGGGAAACGCCGCAGCACCTTCAGCATGTCCTGCACCGCCGCGCCCTCCCTGCTGGTCACCAGGGCAATTCGCGATGGATGCGCCGGCAGAGGCTTTTTTCGCTCCGTCTCAAAGAGGCCCTCCTGCTTCAGCTTCTCGCACAATTGCCGAAACGCCAGCTCGAGCGCTCCCTGCCCCAGCGGCGTCAGCCGTGTCACCTGAATCTGATAGCGGCTCTGCGGGCCATAGATCCCCACGCGACCCGCCACCACCAACTCCATCCCATCGTCAGGCTCAAATTTCAGCCCATCGGCATCCGAAGCCCACATGACGCACTCGATGCAGTTGTGCGGGTCCTTGAGGCTGAAATACAGATGCCCAGACTGGGCCCGCCGCAGATTGCTCACTTCACCCTGCACTTCCAGGCTGGAAGGAAAGGTTTTCTTGATCGATCTTTCGATCTGACTGGTGAGCTGCGAAACCGTGAGCACTTCGCGCGGCGTCTTCTTGGCGCCGGCGCTGGCGGCCGCATCGCCGGCCGGCTTCTTGATTCGCTCCTGGAACGAAAAGAAATCCATTACGATGCCTTCCCCTTCGGTTCCCCGGCCATCGGCCCGAGCATCTCCACCAGCAACCTCAATTG
>DASYUA010000244.1:0-21095 GCA_036001665.1 Tepidisphaeraceae bacterium | reverse complement strand
ACCTCCGCCCATTTCAGGTATTCTGCAACCAGCTTCGCGACGGTGTATCGGGTGTCGGCGTTCGCAGGAGCGGGCGGTTGGCCCAAACTCAAAGCCCATTCAGCTACAAACCGCCGATGAGCCTCTTTACTCTCCTCTGACCCATAGACGCCAAGGTAGCGTCGGGATGGGCGCTCCTGGCCCGGCAACTTCCACTCCACGAACGCCATGTCTTGGCGTTTCGGCTGGCTTGCCCTCTTGCGGAATTTTTGGCGGCGATAAGACGGCGGACGGATCGGCTTCGTTGTCATTGGTGCGGCTCCCGGCGCTGGGCGAACGTATACGCGTATACGTCGCGGACAGTCGGTTACAGCCGCACCGCCCCAATGGCGGGACACGCTAATTAGCGTAATCGGCAGGAATTAATTTCAGTGGGCGATATAGGACTCGAACCTACGACCTCACGGGTGTGATCCGTGCGCTCTAGCCAACTGAGCTAATCGCCCTTGCGCGCTAGAATGTAGGGTTCCGTCCTGGTTAAATCAAGTTTCCACCAGCCACGCCACCGGCTCTCATTTTTGCCGCTCGCAAGCACGTTAACTTCCCTCAAATCAGCCCGCCGAACCGCATTAGAATTGACCAATTTGGCTCCTTTGGACGAAAATGTTCATTTTTTTATAAGTCTTTGTATATAAACGATATGCGATCTATAAATCCCTTCTTCTAAACCCAAAACCTCTCAATTGACATCCCCCTCCCCCAGAGTTATAGTCACCTCCGCCTTGTGTCTGTTTGCATGCGTTGGTCATCACCTAGTCTTCAACGGCTGTTTCAGCCGTGGCGCACTTCCGGAGGTGGATAGGAGCCACCCCTCCGGAAGTCTTTTTTTGGGGACCGCCTCTCCGCCTTGCTCATCATGAAGCGCCACGAGCAACCAATCCATCACCCCTCATCCACCACCACCAATCGCCATCCTCCTTCCCGCGGCCAGTTCGTCTGCACCGTCGCCGCCAATATCCCCCTCTGCCGCGAGCACTTCCGCCTCGTCCTCCATCTCCCCCTCTTCCCTTCCACTCGTCCCGGCCAGTTCATCCAAATCTCATGTCGCAATCTCTCCGACGACTTCGCGCGCGAACCCGAATGGGATCTAACCGACCCGCGCCAAGCCTTCGAACACGGGTCCGAGCTTCTAGCGCCCTTAGCGCTCCTCCGCCGTCCCTTCTCCCTCGCCGGCCGCCGCGATACGGCCAAGGGTATCGAACTCGACATCATCCACCGCGTCGTCGGCACCGGCACCAACTGGATGGCGCATCTCAAAACAGGTGACGAAGTCTTCATCCTCGGGCCCCTCGGCAATCAGTTCCAGCCGCCACCACCCAATGGCCAGGCGATTCTCGTCGGTGGGGGGGTTGGAATTCCGCCGATGCTCTACTTGGCCGAGCTTCTGGCCGGCCGCAGCGCCGTCGCCTTCTGCGGCGCTCTCAGCCGTGACCTGCTGCCGCTCACCGTCCACCCCCACCTCCCCCCTCTATCCCCCAATTCCACCGAACCTCAACCCATCATCGAAGAATTCTCCCGCCACGGCATCCCCTCCATCATCACCACCGACGATGGCTCCTTCGGCTTCCGCGGCTTCGTTACTCAGGCCCTCGAACGCTATCTCGACTCAGCACTCAGTCCTCAGCACTCAGCACTTACGATTTACACCTGCGGCCCCGAACCGATGATGAAGCGCGTCGCCGAGATCGCCGCCGCGCGCCAGATCGACTGCCAAATCGCCGTCGAGCGGGCCATGGCCTGCGGCATGGGCACCTGCCAATCCTGCTGCATCCGTGTTCGCAAGCCCGATCCATCCAAGCCACCTCTGGTCGGCCGCGATTGGTGCTATCGCCTCGCCTGCACCGACGGCCCGGTATTTCGCGGCATCGACCTCTTATGGTAAAACCTTGTAGGTTCGGCTGTGCCGGACATAGATGTCCGGCACGGCCGGACCTACCTGAAGGATCGCAGCGCAATGACCACCATCGGCATGCACTACGACGTCATCCCCGGCAAGGAAGAGGAGTTCGAGCGCGGATTCCTTGGCGTCCTCGAACACCTCAAAACCCTTCCCGGCCATGTTGAGTCGCACATGTATGAAGATGTGACCTCGGTCGGGTCTTATCTCATTCTGTCAAAGTGGGACAGCAAGGAACAGTTCGAAAAATTCATCCACAGCCCCGAATTCGCCAAAGTCGTCGCCTGGGGCAAAGCCGAAATGCTCCGCGCCCGCCCGCGGCATAAGATCTATCTCGATCAGTAGTGATGCCGACAGACCTCTCCATTAACCTCGCCGGCCTAAAACTGGCCAATCCCACCCTCACCTGCTCCGGCACCTGCGGCTATGCATTTGAATACGCCGACTACACCGATCTCTCCAAACTCGGCGCCTTCGTCACCAAATCCATCACCCGCGAAGAACGTCCCGGCAACGAACCGGCCCGCATCGTCGAAGTCCGCGCTGGGATGCTCAACGCCATCGGCCTGGCCAATGTCGGCCTGGACCGGTTCCTGTCCGAAAAAGTCCCCCTCATCCGCAAAATGCCCTGCCCCGTCATCGTCAACGTCGCCGGCCATTCGTTTGATGACTACACCGAAACCTGCGCCGCCATGAACGGCCTCGATTGCATCGCGGCCGTCGAATTAAATGTCTCCTGCCCCAACGTAAAAGATGGCCTGACCTTCGGCACCCATCCCGGCCGGCTCAAAGAACTCACCCACGAGGTCAAAAAAGTCCTTCCCCAAAAGCCCCTGATCGTCAAGCTCTCTCCCAATGTCGAGGACATCACCCTCACCGCCAAAGCCGCCATCGAAGGCGGCGCGCAGATGCTCTCCCTGATCAACACCTTCACCGCCATGTCCATCGACATCTGGAAAAAGCGCCCCCGCCTCGCCAACGTCACCGGCGGCCTCTCCGGCCCGGCCATCAAACCCATCGCCCTCCACCTCGTCTCTCGCGTCTATCGCAATATCGCCAAATCCGCCAACGTCCCCATCATCGGCATGGGCGGCATCCAGTATTGGCAGGATGCCGTCGAGTTTCTCCTCGCCGGCGCCAGCGCCATCGCCGTCGGCACCGCCCTCTTCGTCGATCCCAACTCGCCGATCACCATCTGCCAGGGCATCACGAGCTATATGGAGAAGATCAAGGTCGAGCGCCTCACCGACCTGATCGGCGCTCTCCAGCTCCCCAACGACCAGCCACCCCCGGCGACGCCTTATCCATAAGACTGAAAGCGCAACATCGCGGCTGGGGCCGATCGTGTAGAATGGGTTGGGTGAGGATGGTTTGTCTGAATTACCGCTCGGTGATAATCGCGCTTTTGGCCGCTTCGGCCGCGCGTGCGGATGTCAGTTTCAAGAACCAGGTCGCGTCGATCCTCGTTGAACGATGCCAGACATGCCACAATCCGGAGAAAAACAAAGGCGCCTATCGCATGGACTCCTTTGAGTCGCTCATGCGTCCGGGCGAGAGCAAAAAATCCCCCATTATCCCGGCCCAGCCGCGGCAGAGTCATCTGTTCCAGCTCATCACCACGTCCGATGAAGATGACCGCATGCCCGCCAAGGGCGAGCGCCTCACACCTGATCAGATTTCACTCATCGAGCAATGGATCAAAGAAGGCGCAAAATTCGACGGCGCGGACCCAAAGGCGCTTCTGGTCACGCTGATCCCCGCGACCGGCCATCCGCAAGCCCCGCAAAAATATCCGCGCCCCGTTCCCATCATGGCCTTGGCCTTACAGCCCGATGGCCAGCAAATCGCGGCAGGGGGATATCACGAGGTCACACTCTGGGACCCCAAAACCGGCCAGCTCACCGGCCGCATCGGCAACATCGCCCAGCGCACCCAGCGCCTGGTCTATTCGCCCGATGGCTCAATCCTCGCCGCCGCCAGCGGCACTCCCGGTAAATCCGGCGAACTAAAGCTGCTCGACCCCGCCAGCAAATCCATCATCGCCGACCTCGATCGCACCAACGACATGCTTTTCGCCCTTGCCTTCAGCTCCGACGGCTCCCGCCTCGCCTGCGGCGGCGCTGACAATGCCATTCGCGTTTACGACATGAAAACCCGCAAACGCGACCTCCTCATCGAGCAGCACGCCGACTGGGTCCTGGGCCTTGTTTTCACGCCGAACGGCGAGCACATCCTCTCCGCCAGCCGCGACAAATCCGCCCGCGTCCTCGACGCCAAAACCGGCTCCGTCGAACACGCCTATTTCGGCCACGAGGAGCCCGTTTACTCCGTCACCATCAGCCCCGACGGCAAGACCGCCTACAGTGCCGGCAAAGACAAAAAAATCCACGCATGGACAATCAAAGATAGCAAGAAAATCGGCGAGATGGCCGGCTTCGACGAGGAAGTCCTGCAAATCATCACCGGCGGCGGTTTCGTCTTCGCCTGTTCCGCCGACAAAAAAGTCCGCCAGTTCTCCGCCGAGAATCGCGAATTGGTGCGCACCTATCCTGAATTTCAAGACTGGGTTTACTCCCTCGCCTTCGACGCAAAAAACGATCGCCTCGCTGCCGGCAGCTTCGGCGGCGAAGTACGCATCTGGAATGCAAGCGACGGCTCCCTCATCACCAGCTTCATCGCCGCGCCGGGCTATCGCGCCGAAAAATGACTCTCATTTCCCCCTGCGTCGCGCCGGTGCCGTGCTCGGCGCAGTCGCCGTGGTCGGCGCTGCCGGCTTCACCCCCAATCCAATTTCCCCATCCAATTCCCCCGGCGGATATCGCATCATCGGATAAAGCTTCTTGATCGCCCCCATCGTGCTCACCGTCTGCGTATATTCCTCCCCATTTACCTTCGCCTTCCCCACCAGCCGGAAACTAAACGCTCTCCCCACCTCCGCATCCGACGGCATCCGCACCCTCACCTGCACCTCATTTTGCCCCTCCTTGATCACTTCGTTGGCCAGCAGAATTCCGTCCGGCCCACTCTCCACCGCCAGCGTAATCGCCCCCTTGTAATCTCTCCTCGCCGCCGTGATCTTCATCTCCCCCTGTCCGCCGGCCGGCACATCGATCTTTTCCACCTCGCTGCTCAGTGAAAATCCCGCAAACGGCTCCACCTCGAGCCGATACTGCATCCCCTCCCCACCTTGCCCGCTCAGCTCCTCGACGATCAAAAAGTATGTCCCATCCTCCGAAATGCTCGCATCCACGGACGCCTCCTCCGCCACATCGCTCTTCGAATCGGCCAGTTTCGTCCCATCCGCCTTGGCGATTCGCAGAAACAAATCACACGCCGACCCGATGCTCCTCGTCTTCGACCTCATCAGCACATGATCCCCTTTTTTGGCCGCGAACTGATACACATCTCGATCCCGCGCCTTCACAAATCCTCCCTTGATCTCAACCGGAACCTTAATTACCATCGCCACCGCCGGCGCATCATTCGGCTCCTTCTCCTCGATCTCCAAAAGCCTCCCGCGCCGAGCATGAACCGGCCGCGTTGCCGTCAGCCCAATCTCCACTTCCCCCACTCGCATCCGATACCGGTGCTGCGGCGATCCCTCATACCCCGCATCGCGAATCTCCAGCACATAACCCCCATCCGCCAAAAACGTGTACCCAAATCGGCTGTCCGGCGCGATCGCCGGATCGTCATCGCAATACGCCACTTCCTTCCCGTCCGCATCCAGCAGCCGCACCAGCGAATCCATCTTCGACCCAACACGATTCGCCATCACATCCACCGACAGCGTCTCCCCCTTGTGCCCAAAAAACTTGTAATAATGCGACGTCAATTCCTCGGCCACCCCTTCAATCGCCGCCGGCAGCTCAATCGTCTGCGCCTGCTTCACGGTTTTGTTCTTCCCATTGGCCACCACCGTCGGCAGCTCATCGATGGCGACAAACAGCGGGCTGGAAATGCCCGTTCGCGCTGCCACCCGGATCGCCGCCAATCCATCCCGCGCGCCGTGCGGAAATGTGATGCGACAAACCGCCGAGTCCCCCGAGCTGGCCGAAAAAATCCCCTCCGCCCCCGGCGCACACCACAGCGACAGCGGCCGGTTCAACCCGCTGCCATAGAGCGTCAATTCGCCACCCTTTTCTCCCGAAATCGCGCTGGGCGCGCTGTGCGTGAGCACTGGCTGTCCCCGCGCCATTGCCGAAACCGCGCACACCCCGACAAGGAAAAGAAAATGCGTCCACCGCCGTCTCATGTGCCCCGAATGCTAACGCCACCCTCTCCGGATTCAATAAAGTCGCCTCTTGCGCCTTATTTCTGCCGTTTTCTACCGAAATCAACACTCAGTTGACGATTTATGCGAAGATGCGATGACAGGGCGAGGCCGCGCTGTCGCGCCAGGCTGAGGATCGGCCATGTTAAGCACGGATGCTGACGCAAAATCCGCCCCAGGCGTAGTCCCCAAGGCGCCTTCGACCGTTGACCGCCTCGCCTTTCTCGACCAGCTCCTCTGCCAGCGCCTTGTGGAGGTCGAGGCCGCCGAACATCGCCTTCAAAAACGCCTCGAGCAAGTCACCCAGGCGGAACAGAGGCTGATCAATCTTCAATCGGCCCTGACTCAATCCAATTCCGCCGCCGGCGCGACCATCAATCAACTGGCCGAGTTTCGCGAGAAGGCGCAAGCCACCACCTCCACGATTGTCCAATCCGCGCAGGCTACTTTCTCCAAATTGGCCGAGACCGCCCAGAAAACCTCCGCCAGCGCCCGCGAGTTGATGGATTCTCTTCCCCATGCCGTCGCCGCCCGCATCGAAGTTCTCAAGGGCGAGGTGGAGCGCACTCTCTCCGCCAGCCAGCAGCGCGTCGCCGCCCAGTGCGAGGAGTTTGAGCAGAAGGCCATGGTCTTCGAAGAATGGCTGGAAACTCAGACCTCAGCCGCGCGACGCACTCTCGAATCCGAAACATCCCAGGCCATCGCCACTATCAAACAGGAATGGCAGCAGCGCGCTGCCAAGCGCCTCCTCGAAGAGGAATATCGCATCGGCACCCTCATCTCCTGTCTCGAAAGCCGTGTCGGCGAGCTGGTCGGCACATTCGAGAAGGACCTGTTCCAGAAGGCCGGCAATATTCAGACCCAGCTCGACTCGGCACTGGAATCCGCCCAGGTCCAGGCCTCCGATCTCCGCACCAAGATGCATCACCGCCTCTCCGTCTTCGAGCAAGGCGCCACCAACGTCGCCGACATGGTGGAAAATGTTCTCCGCCACGCGATGGACGAAATGCACGAGAAGGCCGCCGCCGCCACCACCCCGATGCTCCGCAATCTCGAATCCGAGCTGATGAAGGATTTGCAGGTCCGCGCTGAATCAATCCAGCGCGCCGTCGCCGGCAAAGCCGAAGAAATCAAAAAATCTCTCGATCGGCACATCAACGACCTGTGTTCCACCGGCGAATCCCTCTTCGAACAGGCCGAGGAGCGCATCGGCCAGCGCCTGCGTGACGTTCGTCCCCAAGCCGCCGCCGCCCTCGACGCCGCCGGCGATATGCTCAACCAGCGGCTCGCGCAGATGCTCGCCAGCGCCCGCGCCATGATAGAGCTGACCGAGTCCCAGCTTCAACGGCGCATCGAAGGTCTCAGCGGCCGCGCTGCCGCCGCCATGCGCTCCATGGAAGCCGAGCTGGCCGAAAAACTGGCCCACCTCGAGCACGAAGCCCACACCGCCACCACCCAGCTCGAGCAGCATCTCACTTCCCACGCCCAGGAGCTGCTCGAACGCGAGCGCCGACTCATTCAGCAGCCCAATGCCTCCAAATCCCACGTCGAAGTCTTCATCAAAGGCCACAACTCCCCCGACCCCAGTCCCGCCGCGGCCTAGCACGGGCAGCTTGTCTGGGCCATTTATTGGACGCGCCGATTCCCACGCTCATCAAATTCACCCGCGCTTCTCTCTAACCGATTCCACCCAAAGGAAACGGCTTCGTGCGCCACCGGCAGCGCACGCGGAGGGAAGAAATGCGCCTCGCCCAGCATTGCGCCATTGCGCTCCTGACTGCGCTTGCTCTATTGAATACCATTGGCTGCGTGAGCGGCGCTTCCGTCCAACGCTCCACCCGCGATTTTCCCCCCAATACCGGCTTCGTCACCCGAACCGTTACTGTCGACGGTAACGACCGCAAATTCGCCCTCTTCATCCCCCGCGACTACACACCCGGAAAAAAATATCCCACCATCGTCTTCCTCCACGGCTTCTTCGAATCCGGCCGCGACGCCAAGCGCTGCCTCTCCGCCGGCCTCGGCCCGGTCATCGCCAAAGACCCGCAAAACTGGCCCTTCGTCTCCATCTTCCCGCAAACGGTTGGTTCCTGGCGCGGCGCATCCAACGAGCGCCTCGTCCTCGCCTGCCTCGATGATGTGGAACAGAATTTCACCGTCGATAAAGACCGCGTCATCCTCGCCGGTCTCTCCTACGGCGGCCGCGGAACCTGGGAAATCGGCGCCAAGCACCCCGACCGCTTCGCCGCCCTGGTCCCCATGTCCGGCGACACCGCCTACGGCTCGGCCGCGAAACTCGCCAACATGCCCATCTGGGCCTTCCACTATTCCGCCGACCCCATCATGCCCTCCAGCGGCTCCGAAAAAATGGTCCAAAAAATCCGCGCAGCCGGCGGCCACCCCAAACTCACCGAATTCAATTCAATTGGCCACGACTGCTGGACACGGGCGTGCAGCGAGACTGATGTGGTGAACTGGATGCTCCAGCAACGACGCAGCGAAAGCGCTCAAGCCAACCTGCTGCTTGAACCGTGATCAACAATCAAAATGGTTCGGCCTGAGCTGCCAGATTTTCAAATCGCGTAGATTTAGAGTCAAAATACAATTTGATCGTCCCCGTCGGCCCATTCCTCTGCTTGGCAATGATCAATTCCGCAATATTATCCGGCTGAAAATCCGGCTCCGCCATTTTGTAATAATCCTCGCGATGCAACAGCATGATCACATCCGCATCCTGCTCAATGCTTCCGCTCTCACGCAGATCGCTCATCCTCGGCCGATGCCCATCCCTTCCCTCGCTCTGCCGATTGAGCTGCGACAGCGCAATCACCGGCACATTCAATTCCCTCGCCACCGCCTTGATCCCTCTTGAAATCTCACTGATCTGCTGCTGCCTGCTGTCCGGCCCCGGATTGTCCATCAACTGCATGTAATCGATCATGATGCACTTGATGTCATGCTGGAGCTTCAATCGCCGCGCCTTGGCCCGCAAATCCAGAATCGTCAGCCCCGGCGAATCATCCACCCACACCGGCGCCTTGGCCAATTGCCCCACCACGTTCGCCAGATGCGCATACTCATGCGACTGGAGCATTCCCCGCCGCAATTTGTGCGAGTCGATCTTCCCCCGGCTGCACAACATTCTCTGCGCCAACTGCTGCTTGCTCATTTCCAGCGAGAAAATCGCGCACGGAATCCCGCGCTCCGCCGCCAACCCCTCCACAAAGTTCATCGACAGCGCCGTTTTCCCCATCGACGGCCGCGCTGCCACGATGACCATCTCTCCGTTCTGCAAACCGTTGAGCATGTCATCCAGATCAAAAAATCCCGTCTCCAATCCCCGCTGCCCGCGATTCTCGATCATCTCAAACACTTCATGCAGCACCGACTCCAGCGGCACCATCGCCCCGCCCACCTTCTTCTGGGCAATCTCAAAGATCTGCTTCTCGGCCTTGTCCACCACCAGATCCGCCTGCTCGTGCGGCGCATAACATTCGCGCAAAATGTTATTGCTGGCCGCGATCAACTGCCGCAGCAGCGACTTCTCGCGCACGATCCCCGCATAATGCGCCCCGTGCGCTGACGATGGTACGGTGTTGAGGATCTGTGCCAAATATGGCAACCCCCCAACCTCCTCCAGCAATTGCCGCTTGGCCAACTCCTCGCGGACGATCACCCCATCGATCGGCCGATTCTGCTCATACAGCTTCACGATGATGTCAAAAATGATCTGGTGATCGGCCTGATAAAACGCCTCCCGGTCGACGATCTGCACCACCTGCCCGATCATCTCCTTGTCCAGCATCATCGCCGCCAACAAACACATCTCCGCTTCAATCGCGGCCGGCGGCAACCGATCAAATTGTCCAGAAAGGGAGTCTGCTAACTGGCTCACAACGGGCCTCCTTTCCCAACCGGAATCCTAACACCTCAAACTCGGCTTTTACAGAGGTCCTTAATACCGCAAAAAAATCGGCGGACGAAACTTAATTCGTCCGCCGTCAGGATATCCAAAAGTTATCAACCGATCATGCATTTTCCGCCGCGGGCGTGGCCGCCGCCTTCTGCGCTGCCTCAATCGACGCCTTGCTCTCCGCATCGGGCGCAACCCACACCTTCACATCGCTCACCAGGTCCTCGGCCAGCTTCACCTTCACGGTGTACTTCTCGATCCGATCCAGCCGCCCCGGCAGATTGACATCGTCCGGATTGATGTTGAATCCCTGTGCCTGGAGCGCCTTGGCGATGTCCGTCGCCGTAACCGAGCCGAACAAATGCCCCTGCTCGTTGGCGCGCCGTTCCAATGTCACCTCGACGCCCTCCAGTTGCTTGATCAACGCCTCCTGCTCCGAGCGCCTCTCGCGCTCCATGCGCTCGATCTCCTGCCGCCGCGCCTCCACTTTCTTGATGTTCCCGGCGGTCGGCTTCACCGCCAGGTCCTGCGGCAGAAGGAAATTGCGGGCAAACCCCGCCGACACCTCCACCACATCGCCGACCCTGCCGACATGCTTCACGCTTTCCTTCAACAGCAATTTCATTGTGCTTGGCATAATTTCCTCGAAATTCTCTTCAAAAATCCGTGTGCATTCTGTGCCCCATCCGGTGGGGCGGACACTCCTGGTGGGGCGGACATTCTTGTCCGCCATCCTTTTAAAAAGGAATGTCATCCTCCTTAAAATGCTCCTGATCGCTGATCGGCGCCTCCTGCTGCGGCGCCGGCTTCCCCTGTGGCGGCCTCCCCGACGCCGGCCTCGGCGCTGGGTGACTCTCTCCCTCTTCACTCGGCGCCCCACCCGCTCCGCCGCCGCCCCCATCCTGCCTCCCGCCCAATAACTGAAATCCTTCGATAACGATCTTGTGCTTGCTGCGCTTCCCGCCGCCCTGCTTGTCCTCCCACGTCTCATACTTCAACCGCCCCTCCACGAGGAGAGGCCGCCCCTTCTGGCAATACTGATTGATGATCTCCGCCTGCTTCCCAAACGCGCTACAGTCCACGAAACACACTTCTTCACGATCCTCCCCCTGCGCCGTCTTCCACTTGTGATTCACAGCCAGCCCAATGTCCACCACCGCCATCTGACTCGGCAGATACCGCAACTGCGGATCGCGCGTGAGGTTCCCCACAAGGATCACTTTGTTATAGTTGGCCATGAATGGCCCCTTTCTTCATTCGCAAATCGAAAATCGCAAATCTGACCCTACTCTTTCCCCATTCCCATCTCCGCCTCATCCCGTCTGGGCGGCCGATTCCGATCCGCTCCGCGCTCATAATTGCTCGGCCGCGGTCCGCGATCATCACTCATGCCCATCGGCGGACGGTCCCAGCTCGGTCGCTCCTCGCGCACCTGGATCGGCTGCGGCTCCACCGCCTTCATCTCGTCAATGTTCAGATGATCCGCCTTCAGCACCAGCACGCGCAGAATCTCCTCGCTCAGCTTCACATCGCGCTCAATCGCCGTCACCGCCGCTCCCGGCGCGCTGAAATAGCTGATGATGTAGGTCCCGCGCTTCTGGCCGCCAACCTCGTAGGCCAGCTTGCGCTCATCCCACTTCTTGATCACCATCACCTGCCCCGCGTGCCGCTCGATGATCCCGCGGCAGGTCTCCAGCGCCTTCTCGGGCTCCGCCGTGGCCGTCGGCCCCAGCAAAAACATCGCCTCATACTGGTTCCCGGCCTTCTCTTCCGCTTTCTGTTTCTTCTTTGCCATTACATTTGCCTCTCGTAGGGTGGTGGGCATTGCCCACCATGGTTTTATTCTTTTTCCTCGCTCGCATTAAACGCATTCATCGCCGCCACAACGCCTTTCTCCATCCACGTCATCATCGCCGCCACGCTCCGCTCGATTGCCGGCTCCAGCGCCTTTCTCTGCTCCGCCCCAAATGGCTGGAGCACATAATCCTTCCCAGGCACAAACGGCGGCGGCGCATCGATCCCAATCCTCAGCCGCGGATACTGGTCGGTCCCCAGCACCCGCTCGATGTCCTTCAACCCGTTATGTCCGCCGCTGCTTCCGCCGCTTCTGATCCTCAACCTCCCACACGGCAGCGCCAGATCATCCAGCACCACCATCAAATCCACCGGCTCCAGCCGGTAAAACGTCATCGCCGCCTGCACCGATTTGCCACTGAGGTTCATATACGTCATTGGCTTCAGCAGCATCACTTTTTCCTGTCCACTGGCCAGCGATGCCAATCCATCCATCGCCAGCCCATCAAAATTCGCCCGCGCCGCCTTCTCAAACTCTCCGCGAGCACCAATCCATCCCAACCGCCGCGCCAGCATGTCCACCGCCTCAAAGCCGATGTTGTGCCGCGTCCCGATATATTGCTTGCCCGGATTTCCCAGGCCGACGATCAGTTTCATAAGTGTCCGTCGTCCGTCGTCCGTGGTCCGTTGCAAACCGCCCTATCAACCATCTGCGACTGACAACGGACACTGACAACTGACCATCTTTACTTCTTCTCCGCCGCCGGCTTCTTCTCACCTCCCGCCGGCTTCTTCTCGCCCGTAGCCGCGGCAGCACCCGCTGCACCCTCGGCCGCTTCCTCACCTTCAGCCAACTTCCGCCCAATGACTTCCGGCTCCGCAGCACCCTCGGCCTCCAGCACCTCGGCCGGAGCGGCCTCCAGCACTTCCTTCACCGTCGCCACGATCAATCCAGGGTCCTGCATCACCTTCACCCCCGGCGGCAGTTTCAAATCACTGATGTGCAGCACATCGTTCAGCGCCATCTCCGCCACGTTGTGCCGGATCGCGTCCGGAATCTCCAGCACCAGACACTCGATTTCCAGCGATGCCAGCACCTGTGTCAGCACGCCCCCTTCTTCCGCGCCCTTGGGCTCGCCCTTCAGCTCCAGCGGCACCGTCACCGTCACCCGCTCGTCAAAGCTCACCCGCGCAAAATCGACGTGAATCACATCGCTGCCCAGGTGATCGTATTGCACGTCCTTCACCAGCACGCGCTCCTGCTTCCCATCCACCTGGAGCTCAAATACGTGCGCCCCCTTGTTCAGGTGAATCGAAACCTCGCGCTTCGGCAGCGTCACGGGCAACACATCCTCGCCATGCCCATAAATCACTCCCGGAATCAATCCTATATCCCGAAGCCGCTTGCTGGCCCGCGACCCGCGTTCCGCCCGCTGCTTCACCGACATCTGAATCGCCTGTACCGCCATGACATTTACCTCTCAAATCAAAACCACCTCGTTGCGGTGGGGCGGACATTCTTGTCCGCCATCCTTATTTCCTGTCTCTCTCATTAAACAACTCACTCACCGACTCATTGTGATGAATCCGGTGAATCGCCTCCCCCAGCAACTCCGAAACACTCAGCACCACCAGCCGGTCCTTGATCGGATCCGCCCGGTTCCCGATCGGAATCGTGTCCGTCACCGCTATCTTCGTGAATGGACAGTTCACCAATCGCTCCATCGCCGGCGGCGCAAACACCGCGTGCGTGGCCGCGATAAAAACATCCAGCGCCCCGTGCTCGCGCACGATTTTCACCGCCTCCGAAATCGTCCCCGCCGTGGTGATCATGTCATCCACCATCAGCACGTTCTTCCCCTCCACGTCGCCGATGATGTGTACCGCCTGCGCCTCCGTAACACTCTTCCGCCGTTTATCGATGATGCAAATCTCCCCCCCCAGCACCTGCGCATACATCTGCGCCCGCTTCACGTTCCCCACATCCGCCGACACGAACACCGTGTTGCTCAAATCCAGCTTCAAACTCCTCATCCACCTCGTAAACACCGGCACCGCGTACAGGTGATCCACCGGCACGTCGAAAAATCCCTGCACCTGCGCCGCGTGCAGATCGATCGCCACCACCCGGTCCGCCCCCGCCCGCTCCAGCAGATTCGCAAAGAGCTTGGCCGTAATCGGCACCCGCCCCGTATCTTTCCGATCCTGCCTCGCATATCCAAAATAAGGAATGACCGCCGTCACCGCCTTGGCGCTGGCCCGCCTCAGCACGTCAATCCAGATGAACAGCTCACAGTAATGTGCATTCACCGGATGCGAAGTCGGCTGCACGATATAGCAATCCCGCCCCCGCACATCCTCCTCCACCCGCACCATCACCTCCCCATCGGGAAACAACTCGGTCCTTCCCCTGCCCAGCGGAATCTGCAAATAATCACAGATCTTCTGCGCCAATTGCGGGTTGGCCCGCCCCGTGAAGAGCTTGAGTTTGTCCGCGTCTGCCTTCATGGCTCCACCTGCAAAAGCGCGGTCTCCCGCGTCACGTTCCCCGCCACCGTCGTTCCTTCCCGCACCACGCTGTTCCTCGGCACAAATCCAAACGGCCCAATTATGCACTCATGCCCAATGCTCGCATCCCGCCCGATGAACGAAAACGGCAACACCGTAGTATCCGCCCCGATGCTCGCCCCATCTTCTATATATGTATTGATCGAGCTCACGATCGAAACTCCGGCCTCCCGATGCTCCCGCTGAATCCGATCCTGCATCACCATGTCCGCCATCGCCAGATCCTGCCGCGAATTGGGGGCCAGCACATCCTCCGCCGTCACCGCCTGCACCGCCAGCACCCGCTTGCCGCTTTTGCGAATGTGTTCGTAAATGTCCGTCAAATAAAACTCGCCCTTCTTGTTGTCGTTCTTCAACTGTCCCAGCGCCCAGATCAATTCCTCCGCCCGCACGCAGTAATAACTCGGAAATACCTCTTTGATCTCTCTCTGCTCCTCCAAACAATCCACCTGCTCCACGATCCTCACAAACTCCCCGTTCTCATCCCTGACAATCCGGCCATATCCCGTCGGCTCATCCAGAATCGCCGTCGCCATGCTGGCCACGACCTTCTCTTCCCGATGCGCCTTCAACAACGTCTTCAAAACCTGCCCGCGAATCAGGGGCACATCGCCGGCCAGAATAAATACCTCCCCATGCACCTGCTTCAGCTCCGCCTCCGCGCACCGCACCGCATGTCCCGTCCCCAATTGCTCCGCCTGCTCGACCCATTGAATCCGATCATCCCCCGCAAACTGGGCCATCACCTCTTCCTTCCCATATCCCACCACCACGATCACCTTCCCGCATCCCGCTCCCCAGCACGCCCGCAGGATGTACTCCAGCATCGGCCGGCCACAGATTTCATGCAGCGGCTTGGGCCGCCGCGATTTCATCCGCGTGCTCCGTCCCGCTGCGAGAATGACCGCCGTCAACGACATAGCTTCTTCATCCCGCCAGAGGCAATCACCTGGCCCGCAAGGATTCGAACCTTGACTAGATGGACCAAAACCATCTGTGCTACCGTTACACCACGGGCCAAGGAAAATTCAGCAAGATTTAGGGCACGCCGTGGCGTGCCGCAGGGCTGCGATGGGGTGTGACCAATCGCGGTACGTCCCCGGGGGCCCGCGCCGGTTCAAACCGCGATCCGGCATGGCTCGTCTACCTTCCCGGCCAACTCAGCCGAGCCTCTCGACGAATGCCCCATTAAAGAGGAACACCCAATCCTAAGGCCACCACAGGGTATGTCAAGGCAGACCCGATGACCTGTCATTGCTTGTTTTTCCCTCTCATCCGGCTATACTGCTCCGTTCTTGAAATTTCGCCCGAATCGGGTAAAAACCCCTTCCCTGTGAAGACTTGGAGAATTTCGAAATGTCCGTGAAGCTACGATTCAAACGCATGGGACGATCCAACGCCGCGTTCTTCCGCCTCAACGCGATCGACGCCCGCTCCCCGCGCGACGGCCGCGCCATCGAAGAGCTCGGCTACTACGACCCCCGCAACAAGGACGCCGCCAAGCAATTCGTAGTCAACCTCGACCGCTGCCGCTGGTGGCTCGACCATGGCGCAATCCCCTCCGGAACCGTATCCTCCCTGCTCAAAAAGAACGGCCTCGAACACAAACACCTCAAACTCCCCACGCCCGGCAAACCCAAGCCACCCCCGGTAGTAGCCAAAAAGAAGGAAGAAAAAACCGCCGAGGCCCCGAAGTAGCGAACGTCTATCACGGACAGCCGATATTGTCGGCTGTCCGTTTGCTTTTTGTGAATTGGTTATCGTAGGTCCGGCTCTGCCGGACAATGGCGTTTGCAGGATGTCAAATCGTGAAGAATGCCGCTGCGAATTGATATCCTGACCCTTTTCCCCGAGATGTTCCCACCTATCCTGGGAACCAGCATCCCCAAGCGGGCGGCGGAAAAGGGACTGGTCGAGTACCACTTGACCAATATCCGCGATTTCGCCACCGATGCTCACAAATCGGTGGACGATAAGCCCTTCGGCGGCGGCCCGGGCATGGTCATGATGTGCCCCGTCGTCTTCGATGCCGTCGAGCATGTCGAAAAGCGCGACCAGCGGCCGGCCACGCGGATCCTGTTGACGCCACAAGGCCGGCGTTTCGATCAGCAACTGGCAGGCGAATTTGCCAATAAAAATCGCCTCCTCCTGATCGCCGGCCATTATGAAGGCTTTGATGAGAGAATTAGCACAGGCCTTCAGCCGATAGAGGTAAGCATCGGTGACTACGTGCTGTCCGGCGGCGAATTGGCCGCCATGATCGTGATCGACGCCGTCGTCCGTCTCCTCCCCGGCGCTCTGGGCGCCCAGGAAGGCGCGGCGGACGAAAGTTTCGCGGATGGCCTCATCGAGCATCCGCAATACACCCGCCCCCGCGAATTTCGCGGAATGGGTGTCCCGGATGTGCTGCTCGGCGGCAACCACAAGGCAATCGCCCAGTGGCGCCTCCAGCAGCGGAAATTGAGAACCAAAGAGCGCCGCCCCGACCTGTGGCAGGCCCGTAGCGAAGATAAGAACCCGTAGGGTGGGCACTGCCCACCAAAATGTCGAACACGAACGCAACCACAACCCCTGAGAAAGACCTGGAGATACCCATGGCCAACCGAATTGTCGAAGCTGTCGAAAAAGCCTACCTCAAGAAAGAGGTCCCCCAATTCCAGGTCGGCGACACCGTCGATGTGGCCACCCGCATCATCGAAGGCGACAAGGAGCGCATCCAGGTCTTCTCCGGCACCGTCATCGCCCGCAAAGGCCGCGGCATCAACGAAACCTTCATCGTCCGCCGCATCGTCAACAACGAAGGCGTCGAGCGCATCTACCCGGTGCATTCGCCCTTCGTCGCCTCCGTCACCGTCCGCCGCAGCGGCGAATCCCGTCGCGCCAAGCTCTTCTACCTCCGCCAGCGCGTCGGCAAGGCCGTCCGCCTCACCGAGAAGCGCAAGGACAAGCGCGAGGAAGCCCCCGGCTCCGGCCCATCGGCCGGCGGCCCCAAGGAATCATCCCAGGAAACCCCAGCCCTCGCCGCCACCGCCGGCTAATCGGTTTCTTCTTTCTCCCTCTCCCGGTACACCGGAGAGGGTCGGGGTGAGGGTTTACTGGGTGGGGCAAACAAACTTCCCATGCGAATCCAGCATCTCTTGGCCATTCTGCTTTTCGCCCTCGCCCTGGCGGCGCATCTGACCGGCTGCACCCGCTCCCACGACTCCCTCTCCGATACCGACACCGATCCCCTTCACGGCGATCGCATCGGCTACTACGAAGTCCCCTATCAGGGCGTCGTTTACGTCCTGGGCAGCATCCAGTCCCTCGACAAGCTCCGCGATGGCAAACCCCCGCAAACCACCGCCGGCGGTTTCAGCTCCCAGGGCCAGTCCGTCCTTTTCGAAACCAACAACGCCGGCATCACCCAGCGCCTGATGGCCGAATACGAAAAACGCCACGGCCTCTCTTCCCGCTAACCTCCCACGCCTCCGCGGGTGAGGACTTGCTCTACTTAAAATCCCGCTTCATCGGCGGCACCAGCTCAATCGACTTCAAATCAATCAGCGAGCCGGAAATCTTTCCCGCCGAATGAAACACAACCTGCTGCTTCCCAGGTTGGAGCTCGATCTCCGCAAGCTGCGTGCGGTGATAAGTGTCCCAATTTCCCGTCGATGCCACCCGCCCGCCCAAACGCTTTGGCCCGATCTCCAGCGTGAAAGAATTTCCCGCCGATTCTTCCGCGCACGCCCACTCCAGCCACACGCCATATTTCCCGGCCGTCGAAACCTCCATCGTCCACACCGCCTGATCGTTCTCGCTGCTCCAATAGCCCAGGTTGCCGTACTGTTTTTCCAGCACCACTGTGCTCCCATAAATCTCGCAATTGGCCGGCGTGAGCCGCAATGCCTGCTGCCCTCCCACCCGCACCAACTCCGGCTTATTCCCCTCAAACGTCTTGCGAGTCGGAGGATTGGCCGCGCGAATGAAAGCGATCAGATCCGCCAGATCCCGCGGCGTATATTCATTCTCCAGATTTTCCGGCATCAGCGATGTCCCCGTGCTGCGCAGCGATTTGAGATTGTCCCGCAGGATCACCTGCGGCTTCCCATCCGCGCTGATCAGCGTGAGGCTCGTTCCCGTCTCGCTGGAAATGATC
Organism: Tepidisphaeraceae bacterium; assembly: GCA_036001665.1. Classification (GTDB taxonomy): domain Bacteria; phylum Planctomycetota; class Phycisphaerae; order Tepidisphaerales; family Tepidisphaeraceae; genus JBGPEF01. The sequence continues at coordinate 2,473 of DASYUA010000244.1, read as the reverse complement.
CCGCTCGCCACGTCCTCCCCCTTCGTTTCGGCCACATAGTTCGTATATTTCGCCTCCACCGCGCGATTCGGATCGATGATCGCAATCAAAAGCGACTGCGGCGATTTATCACCCACCGACCTCAGATCCGGCCCCACGTGCTGGCCAATCTCTCCAACTTTATGACACGTCGCGCACGTCTTGGTGAACACTTCCGCCCCATGCCTGGCATCGCCGCCCAGCGTTGTCGCCGCTGAATACGCCTCCAGCACCTTCTGCCGGTCTGGATTGATCGCATCGGCGAAGATTTTTTCCGCGCGCGAGCGAATCGCATTCGACCGATGCTGCAACAGCCGCTGCCGCCGCGCTGCATCAATGTCGGCCGGCGATACTTTCCCCTTTTCCAGCGCCTCCAGCAGCGGCTCCACCCATTCATTCCTCGCCAGCAGCACATCCGCAACCTGACTCCGCAAGCTCAGGCTGAATCCCTTCCATTTGCCCAGCAGCGTCGCCGGCACATCCTCCTGTCTCAGCCGCGCCAGCGTCGCGATGGCCGCCGACTGCAAATCCTGCGGCGTCTGCGGCGCCAGCAAACTCGCCAACAGCGCAACATCCTCCTGCCGCTTCTCCAAACCCCGCCCCAGCAGCCGCACCGCGTCGATTCTCTCTGGCGGCGGCGCTTTTGCATCTCCCGCCACTTTCCGCGCTGCATCAAAAATACCCTTCGCCCGCCCCAGCGCCTCCTTCACCTTCTCATCTCGACTCTGCGCGAGGTTTGTCAACGACATACCGCTCCCCTCCAGCGAATCGAGCAACCCCGCCAATGCCGCAAATCGCCCCTCCACCGGCACACTCGTCACCGCCCCCAGAAATTCACCCATCAGCCGCATGTCGCCAAACGCGCTGGCCATCTTCAATAGCGGTTCCAGCACCGCCGCCGGCGGCGCGGCCCCTTTGCTCGCCGCCATGATCGCAGCCGCCATTGAATCCAGATTTTTCGCCGTTACCGAGCTGAACACCGCCGCCAACGCAAACTTTTCCCCCGCATCCCGCATCGCCAGTTGTCCCAGCGCTGTCCCCGCATCGGCCGAATCCCACGCGCCCAGACTGCACGCCAGTTGCAGCCGCACCTGCGCATCCGCATCCGCAACCAGTTTCGCCGCCGCCGCCGCCAGCTCCGGCGACTGATTGAATTGCGATTCCGCGATCCTCACCGCATGCCGCCGAATTCCCGGATGCCCATCCCTCAGCGCTGCCATCAAAATCACCGAATCCGCCCCGTTCAATCCATCCAGCGCACACAGCGCATGCAACCGCGCCAGAGGCCGCGCACTCTTCAGCGCCATCTCCCGCAGCAACGGAATCGCCTTCGCATCCCGCCGCTCGATCAACAGCCGCTGCGCTGTATCACGCTGCCACCCGCTCGGACTATCCAGCGCCATCACCAATCCCGCCGCATCCAGTTGATCCAATCTTGGTATCGCCCGCGGCGTCGCCCCCACCGGATAAACCCGATAAATTCGCCCCTCGTCATCCCCCAGCCGCAAATTCAACGTCCGCTTCGTCCCCACCGGAATCCATTCCGGATGCTCGATCACATACCGATACATGTCCGCAACCCACACCGCCCCATCCGGCCCGGTTCGCAGCGTCGTCGGCCGAAACCAGTTGTCGCTCGATGCCAGAAACTCCGACTTCTGCTCATCAACCGCCCGATCGCTCGTAAAACTTACCCCCGCCGCCGTCACAATTTCCCGATGCACCAGGTTGTGCACTGGCTCACTGACAAACATATTTCCCGCAAAGTGTGGCCCAAACAGCTCATCGCGATAAACCATCACGCTATTGGCCGACGTGAATCGATTGAACATCTCCGGATCGTTAAACCGCGCCCGCGTCCGGCTCACCGGATAAATCGGCCCCGCCGCCGGCGCCTTCGGCACATTGTTCACTGGCCGCGGCGCAGCCAGCCGCGAATTACGCCGCAGGTAATGATCCGAAAGCACAAAGTGATACATCGGCTGCGGATTGTTGCACCCAAACCAGTTCCCCCAGTCATCCCGGCACCGCCCAAATTGCGTCTGCCCCGTCTCCGCCTCAATCAGCCCCTCATCCGGCCGAATGCGAAAATCCCGCCCGCTGATATTCACCTCCGCCCCCGTCTTGATCGATTTGATCCTCCCGCCGCTGTCACCGTTGGCACAGTAAATCCAGTTATCCAGCCCCGGCACCAGACCATTCACCAGATGCTGCGGATTCCCGCGCACAAACCCGCTGTAAATCGCCTCATGAATGTCCGCCTTCCCATCCCCGTCTGTATCTTCGGCATAAATGATCTCCGGCGCGCTCGTAATCAGCACCCCCTTTTTCCACGGCAAAATCCCATTCGGATAATGCAGTCCATCCAGAAACAGCGTTGATTTGTCATACACACCATCCCCGTCCGTATCCTCCAGAATCTTCACCCGCCCCCCGGCCGCCCCCTTCCCATCCG
>DASYUA010000243.1:0-38752 GCA_036001665.1 Tepidisphaeraceae bacterium | reverse complement strand
GAGTTTGGCGAACTCGGCGTCGGTGAGGCGTTTTTCGGGGGGGACATAGGCGGGAGGGGGAGGGGTGGGTTGGGGTTGATCCTTGGGTTTGGGAATGGGTTGGTTTGGCAGTGGAGTTGTCGAGGTGGATTCGAAGCGTTGGCGGAGGTGGGAGAGGCGGAGGAGGTTGAGGGTGTGGCGGGCCTGGTCGGGTGAGGCGGTGAGCAAGTCAAGGGTGCGGAGGGCGGCGGTGGCGGCGGAGGTGAGGAGGAAGTCGGATTGGAAGCGGAGGGTGGATTTGAGGGATTCGAGGGCTTTGATGAAGCCTCTTTTGCGGAGCCAGCGGCGGAGGATGCCGGGGGTGGGCCAATCGGCCGGCGCGGGGCCGGCGGGATTGGTGAGGAAGGAGCGTAAGAAAAGATTCTGAGCACGAGATACGGACGCTGTGGACATAAAGTCCCCCTTTCTAAAGAGTTGTAGTTTTGGCGGCCCCTTTTTGAAGGGTGAAAAACCGACCAAAACCGACATAAAATCGACCGAAAACGACCAAAACCGACATGAAACCGACCGAGAACCGACCTGAAACCGACATGGAACCGACGGGAATCGACAAAGCAGGCGAAGGGATGGTAAGGTGAGGGAATTGGCGGCCGATGGATGAAGAATGGGCGCGCGCGAGGAATTGCGAAGCGCCGCGGCATGCGTGAATTGTTCCCACCCCTGTTTTCCACCCCATATTCCAACGATCTCCTTGATAGCAGTATTAGCACATTGTTAGGTATGTGTCAAGTGGGAATTTTGGAATTTTTGAGTGGCTGGAGGCTGGGGCAAGCCTCCCTGTCAGATTCTGGGCGGGTTGACGGGTAGTGCTGAGGCACACGCAAGCGGGCGAAGGGGATGTGGGTGAGTATTTCCGACCTTGCTTCCCCCTCCAATTCCATGTCTCATTCCCCCATGCCCTATCCGCACATCGACCGCATCCGCCGCCTGCGAAAAAGCCGGGGAGAAGTCTGGCAGGGCGCGATCATCCGCGTCCCGCAATGGGTTCTGGAAGAAGGCCAATCCCCGGTTCGCCCGATCCTGGCGGTCTGGTTCAGCATGAAATCAGGCCAGATCAACACCAGCGCCCTGCGCAAGCCTGCGGAGCGCAATCCAGCCATGCTCCTCGATGCCATGGCCGGCGAAGGCGGCGGGGGGCAGGGAATGGCCGGGATCAGGCCGGAGAAAGTGGTGGTTGGCGATGAGGCGACGGCGGAATTTTTGCGGGCTGAGCTTGGGGCTGAGTTTGAAGTGAGCGTTGAAGGCGAGCTGCCGGGCATTGCCAACGTGATCCAGCACATGCGGCAGAACCTGCCGGCCGCTTCGGGTCATGGTTTTCGCAAAGACAGCGATGTGACGCCGCAGCGGCTGCGTTCCTTCGCCGAGGCGGCCGCGGATTTTTATGGCGCTGCGCCCTGGCGGCACCTGATCGACGAGGACCTGATCCGGGTTGAATCACCGGCGCCGCGCGAGGAGTTGAGTCATATTTCGATCATGGGCGCGGGCGGCGCTGCTTTCGGACTGGCTTTCTTCCGATCGCCGGCGCAGCACGTGGAGCTTGAGCAGGCCACCGACATGCGCAAATTTCACCGCAAGCACGGCGGGCTGTGGGCGATCACTTTCGGGCCGATCATCTCGATGCCGCTGAGCGATGCGGATTATTGGGAGGATGAGGCATTTGCGGTGGCCGGGCCCAAGGCCTACCCGACAGCGGCGAAGCAGGATTCGGCACAGGGAACGGTCGATCGGCCGGATGCGGCGACGCTGGCATACATGGAAGGCGTGATGCGGGCGTTGGCGGAGACCACTGAAGAAGAGATGGACAGCGGGCGGTGGACGAAGACGGTTGCGACGGCCGACGGGGAGGTGGAATTCACGCTGGCGCTCCCGGGGGTTTTGGATGAGTCGCCGATTGCGCCGCCGAGTGGCCAGCGTGGGCCGACCGCAGCGCAGCGCCGCGAAATGGAACGGGCATTGGCGCGCCTCAACAGTGTCGAAGTGGATCGCGAATTCGCCACGCCCCAGGAGGCCGAGCAGTTTCTGCGGGAGGAGCTGGAGAAATCGAATCAACCGGCAGCGTCGATCACGCCGCTGATGCGGGCGGAGGATTTGGTGGATCAGGCGGCCGAGGCGCGGGGCCGAAAGCGGCTGAAGCTGTTGCGGCAGGCACTGGAGATTTGTCCGGACTGCGCTGATGCCCATCTGGCCATGGCTTATCGCGAGCGCGACTTGCAGAAAATGCGGCCGCTGTTTGAGCGGGCGGTTGAAGCAGGGCGAAAGATGATTTCGCCGCAAATCTGGGAAAAGGGCGTGGGCGAATTCTGGCGGCTGATTGAAACGCGGCCGTTCATGCGGGCGATGATGGGGCTGGGGGAGTGTTTGCGGGCGATGAATCAGCCGGCGCAGGCCGCGGAGCAGTTTGAGGAGATGATTCGGCTGAATCCGGCGGATCATCAGGCGGCGCGGTATCGGCTGATTTCCAGCCTGCTTGAATTGAATCGGCAGCCCGAATTGGAGGCGCTGGTGGCCAAATTTTCCGACGATCAATCTGCCCTGTGGGGTTATGCCAAAGCATTGATCCGTTTCCGCAGGGAAGGCGACACCAACGCCGCGCGCAAGGAACTGAGCGATGCGATGGAAGCCAACGGAATGGTGCCGCAGTATTTGTTGAAGAAAAAGGATCTGCCGGCGGCGCCGCCTCCCAGTTTCCGCCCGGGGAGCGAGGATGAGGCGGTGGTGACAGCGCTGGAGCTGCTCAAACCGTGGGAAGCGGCCGCGGGCGCGGTTTATTGGCTGGCGGAGCAGAGGAGGAGGAGGAAGGAAAAGGAGGAACGAAGGAGGAGGGAAAAATGAGTGGGGGATTGGTTGCCGAAAAACCTGTGAATGTGGCGGACGCAGCCGCCTCAAAAGATTACTTCTTTCGGCGCGCCAAAGCGCGGCGCCGCCGGCGCCTCTTGAATGCGCTGGGACCATCGAGCGTGCCGAATTTCTTGATGCTTTCTTCGCCTTCGGCGATCAACCGCTCAAGTTCGCCGGGCGCGAAATCAAAGCGAGTTTGTTGTTCCAGTGTTGCCAGGGCCGCCTCGACAACGTCGGCCGGGGTCGAATACTCGCCGCTGCTGACTTTCTGGCGGATCAATTGCTCTGTCGCGGGTTTGAGGTTCAATCGCATCTGTTTCTCCAGACCGATTATACAAACAAAAGACCACCCGACACCAATGGTATCGGGCGGCCAATTAATCCCGGTCAATTGCCTATGCTTCCGCGCCGACCGCCTCTTCCATTGGCGTGTCCATCGCCTTCTTGGCGTCGATCATGCCGCGGCTGGAGAGGATCTTCTGGCGGATTTCCTCGGCCACATCCTTGTTGTCGAAAAGGAACTGCTTGGAATTTTCACGGCCCTGGCCGAGGCGGGTTGCGCCGTAGGTGTACCAGGCGCCGCTCTTCTCGACGACGTTGGCCAGGACGGCCAGATCGATCAAATCACCTTCATAGCTGATGCCGCGGTCGAACATGATGTCGAATTCGGCATCGCGGAAGGGGGGGGCGATTTTGTTCTTCACCACGCGGGCGCGGGTGCGTGCGCCGACGGAAGTTTCGGCCTCTTTGATGGTGCTGGTGCGGCGGACGTCGATGCGGACCGAGGCATAAAACTTCAGGGCCCGGCCGCCGGGGGTGGTTTCGGGGTTGCCGAACATCACGCCGATCTTCTCGCGGATCTGGTTGATGAAAATCACCGTGCATTTGGATTTGGAAATCGCCCCGGTGAGCTTGCGGAGCGCCTGGCTCATCAGCCGGGCCTGAAGGCCGACGTGGCTGTCGCCCATTTCGCCTTCGATTTCGGCCCGCGGAATGAGGGCGGCCACCGAGTCAATGACAATCACATCGACGGCGTTGGAGCGGACCAGCAGCTCGCAGATTTCCAGGGCTTGTTCGCCGGTGTCGGGCTGGGAGACGAGCAGATCATCGAGGCGAACGCCAAGCCGCTTGGCCCAGGAAGGATCGAGGGCGTGCTCGGCGTCAATAAAGGCCGCCACGCCGCCAAGTTGTTGAGTGCTGGCGATGATGTGGAGGGTGAGGGTGGTTTTGCCGGAGGATTCGGGGCCGAATATTTCGAGCACGCGGCCGCGGGGCACGCCGAAACCGCCCAGGGCGATGTCGAGGCTGAGGGAGCCGGTGGGAATGCCATCGATCGGCGATCGTGCCTGGCCGTCCAGCTTCATCACCGCGCCCTTGCCGAATTGTTTTTCGATTTGCTGAACAGCGCGGGAGAGGGCGGAATCGCGGGCGGCGTCGTGGACGACGTGCGCCTGGGGAGTGGGATGAAGCTTGTTGGCGATCGCCTGTTTTTCGGCCTTCTCGGCCTTCTCAGCGCGCTCGGACTTTTCCTGCCTGGCCATGGGGATCTCCTGTCTGCCGGGAATTTCGTCCACCTGGGAAAAGGGGACCTGCCGGCAATGTGCGTGGCTTGTGCGGCCCCGAGCATCCTGACTCAAAGCCGCGAACTGAACTCGACGGAAGCCACTAGACCGCCCTGGTTCAGTGTGACATCGGCCGGTGTTTGGCCTTTGTACGGAGGCAGTATAGCTATCGGGAAATGGAGAGACAAGAGGCGAATGAGAAAAATAATATTGAATTTGTGTAGTCGTATCTAACTGTGTGGACTATGGTTGTATTGAATATATATAAAAATGCTATAATAAAGCAATTTTATATAATACAGAATATTCGGAGCCTTTGTCGCTCAGTTTGCTCTGCATCAGCACGAACTGGCGGACGGGCATCTGGGCGGCCTCGGCTGGTTGGCTGGCAGCGAGGATGTTGGGCCGAATTGAGCGGGGGAGTGGATTGTGGGCGCGGGCGAGGGTGATGTGGGGACGGAAGCGGCGGTTCTCGCGCGGGATATCGTGCGTGGCGCAGGCGTCTTCGATGGCGGACTGAAGTGTGAGCAGCTTGTCTCCGCCATCGACGGCGGCCGCGAGAATGCGGATGGGGCCGCGCTCGGGGAGGAGGTCGATGCCGGTGTAGTGGAGCGGGAACTCGTTGAGTTGCGGCACGGCGCGCAGGGCATCGCAAAGCGGTGGGACCTTGTTCTTTTCCACCTCGCCGATGAACTTGAGGGTGAGGTGAAGGTTGTCGGGTTTGGTGAATGATGCCCGCGGCGCGGCGGGGCGCAGCGCATCCTGGAGGTGGATCAGATGATTGCGGAACGGCTCGTCAAGTTCGATGGCGACGAAGAGACGCATGGCGGGGATCAGAAGTTCATCGCATGCTTGAGATGGCTGATGCGGGAGTCGATGTCGGCGCGGGTGGCCTTCTGGAGGCCGGCCAGGGAAAAGTCAGCGATGGTGAAGCTGGCGACGACGGTGCCGAAGGCGAGGGCCTTCTTGATGGTGGAGGCGGAGAAGTTGCCGTGGGTGGCGAGGTAGCCCATCATTCCGCCGGCGAAGGAGTCGCCAGCGCCGGTGGGATCGATGACGTGCTCGGCCGGATAAGCGGGGAGGACGAAGAGCTCATCCTCGGTACACATGAGCGAGCCGTGCTCGCCCTTCTTGATGGCCACGAATTTTGGGCCCATCTTGAGGACTTCGCGGGCGGCGAGTATCAGGTTGTCCTTCTCGGTGAGCAGGCGCGCCTCGCCATCGTTGAGGACCAGGCCGTGGATGCGCTTGAGCAACTTGCCCAGCTCGTGGCGCTCGGTTTGGATCCACAGGTTCATGGTGTCGGCCACGATGAGCTGCGAGGAGGGGAGGTGCTCGAGCATGGTCTGTTGGAGGGCGGGGTGGGTGTTGGCGAGGAAAACATACTTGGAATCGCGGAATTTGTCGGGGATTTTGGGGGCGCGCTCGGCCAGGACGTTGAGATCGACCTCGACGGTTTCGGCCGAGTTGAGGTCTTTGAGATAGGAGCCGTGCCAGCGAAAGGTCTTGCTGCCGCGGCGGATTTCCAGGCCGCTGGTATCGACGTCGCGGCCTTTGAAGATGTCGAAGAAGGTGGGAGGCGCATCATCGCCGACGACGCCGACGAGGCGGACCGGGGTGAAGAAGGAGGCGGCGTAGGAGAAATAGATGGCGCTGCCGCCGAGGACATTGTCGCGCCGGCCGAAGGGTGTTTCGACGGTATCGATGCCGATGGAGCCGGTGACGAGTAAAGACATGGAGTAATGAGTACTGAGTGCTGAGTGCTGAGTAAAGAGAGATCAGCCAGAACCGGGGAGTTGGCGGATTTTGACGCGGGTGGCGGTGACGGTGTAAAGACGCCTGGGGGAGAGGCGCTTGTAGCGGTCAAAGAGGCGATCGATGGCGTCATCCTGCTCGACGTTGCCGCCTGTAAGCTGAAGGAAGACGATGGTGCGGGGAAAGGGTAGATCGTGGGCGAACGGAGCATCGGCCAGGGTGGGATCGGTGGTCAGGATGTCCCACTGTTTCTTCTGGGCGGCCTTGAGGATGTCCGAAGGCTGAGCATCGGGGCTCAATTGAAGCTCGGCGATGTCGTGGGTGTGATGTTCGTGCCGTTTGAGGGCTTCGGCTACCGCGGAGGTCATGGGGCCGTGGAGGAGCCATTGCATGGGGTGAATGTTAGCGAGTGGTGGATGGCTGTACCAAGGATGGTGGGGCAAGCCCCACCCTACCAGTTTGCCGTGCGCTGCCGAGAAGTGCTTCGACTGCGAGCAGAATCAACACCAGCGCCAGCGGGAGGGTCCAGCGAGGCTCCGGTTCGTTCAGTTTGGCCATGGTGCTCTGGAGATCGGCGAAGGAGTGGACGATCAATGTGTTGGGGCCGGGGGTGACGACGGTTTCGGCGGGACGGTAGATGAGATCGGATTCCTGCGCAGGGAGAGTGATGTTGGCGATGGCCAATGGTTCGGTTTGGCTGGGGACTCGCCAGAGATGCAGGCCGGGGTCGGAGGTTTTGGCGAAGGTGAAACGGTTGTTCAATTTCTTGACGCGGTATCGTTCGTTGGTGGGTGTCTGAAGTTCCAGTTCGTCGAATTGGGTAAAGCGGGGATTGGAGAGGGTGAGCGGATGGCCGATTTCAATGTTTTGGGTGTCGCGCTGGTCGAGAGGGCGGAGGCAGGAGTTGACGAGCTGGATGGGGAAGGCGGGATGGGCGGCCGGGTTGATGTAGCGGGTTTCGGGCATGGTGGCGAGGGTGTAGATGGTGCCGGGGCCTAGTTTGCGGCGGAAATAGAGGCCGAATGATTGGGTGCGGCGGTCGGAGCCGGCGGGGGAGAGGAAAAGCAGAGTGGAGACATTGGGATCGCTGGCCGGAGTAAAGGGGACGAAGCGGCGGATGGTGAGTTTGTCGAGGCGGAAGGAAGGGTCGGCGATGTCCTCAATTATGGGATCGATTTGAGAAGGTGGGACGGGGCGGAATTGGCCGGAACCGAGTGAGCCGCCGTCGGTGCTGGCGATTGGGGTGGAGGGAAGAAGGTCGAGGAGAAGTTGTTGGTGGGCTTGGGGGAGTTTGGCGAAGGATTGTTCGAGACCGGGCTGGAGGAGGATGGCGAGTGTGCCGCCGTTGCGGACGAAAGTTGTAGTGCGGCGAAGCTGGTCCTCGGTGGGCCATTGCGACCAGAGGGTGACGGCGGCGTTTTCTTTGCCGGTGAGATCGGAGGCGGATTGGACGGCCAGCGGCCAGGGGCGATCGGGGTCAAGGGGATTTAGCGCGAGTTTGACGAAGCGGGTGATGTTGGGGAGCGAGGGATTCTCGATCAGCGTGACGGACTGCTTGGGAGGAAGCTCGACCAGCAGAGATCGGGTGTTGTCCCACTGAAGGTCATCGTCGGGGAGCGTGGCGGAGAGGAGCAGATATTTCTCGGGAGGCAGGCCCTTTTCCAATGGCGCTCGAAACCGCGTGCGGCCGGCGGTGTCGAAGCTGGCCATGAGGGGGCCGAGGGTGAGGAGTTTGGTGCTGTCGGTTTTGGAGATTTGAATGGTTGTGGCGCGGGCGTCGCCGGAAAATCCGCTGACTTCCACTTCAATCTCGCTGCCGCGGCCGGCGACGGGCTGGCTGGGTTTGATGCGGACGTTGGTGATTCCATAGGAGCGGGGTTTTTCGGGGTGCAGATCGAAAAGGATGGCGCGGCCTTCATCCATGGCCGAAAGTGGCGTGGGGAATTCGCGCGATTGAAGATCGGTGAGGATGATCAGCCACTTCTGGCCGGCCTGTTGGGTGGAGAGGAATTCGATGGCGGCGGCGCAGCGCTGGGAGAGGGGGTGGAGGGCGGGCTCTGGCTTGAGGGCGGTCCATTCGGATTGGATTTTGGAGGTGGTTTGGAGCTGCGGAGGCGTCTCGTCGGCCGGTGAGCGGAAGATGACGACTTTTGCATTCTTCAGTGGGTCGCGGAGGAGATCATTGATCGTGTCGTTGGCTTTTTCCAGCAGCGTCGATTCATTCCGCTTGAGCTGCATGGAGTAGCTGGTATCGACGACGATGGCGGCGATGAGGGACTTGTCGGAGTCGAGCCAGGTGGAGGCGATCATTTTGACGGGTTGGGCGATGGCCCAGATGAGGAGGGCGAGAAGGAGGATTCGGCAGGCGAGTAGGACCCAGCGCTGTATGCGGCGGCGGGCGGCGGTGTGCTGCAATGAGGTTTTGAGGAAGCGGAGCGTGGGAAATTGCACCACGGGAGACTTGCGGCGGAAGAGCATGTGAAGCAGCACGGGAATGGCGGCCGCGGGGAGGGCGAAGAGGGCGGCGGAGAAGAGGAATTCCAAGCCAAACATGCGCGTCGATTGTAGCAGCGAGTCGGGGGAAGAGGATTAAATACGAAGGCACGAAGACACGAAGGCAACTCGTCGGATTGCGCGAATTGGAGTGGGGGCGCGCGGGGTTTTCATTTTTGAGGAAGAGAGAGGTGAGCAGAACGCACAGCGCGCATACGTCGAGTGCGCCTTCGTGCCTTGGTGTCTTTGTGTTTAAGTATTTGCTTCTAAGATCGACGGTGGATGAGTTGGACCAGGGCTTTGTCGTAGGGTTCTTTGGTGTTGAGCGGGTGATATTCAACATCGGAATCGGAGCAGATTTTTCGCACGATGGTGAGATAGTCCTGGACCTGCTGCTGGTAGGTTTCGCGGATGTCGGCCGGGTTTAGCTGGATCTTTTCGCCGGTTTCCAGGTCTTCGAAGGTGAGTTGGCGGTCGTAGGGGAGGTTGAGCTCGTTGTCGTCCAGGAGGTGGATCACCAGGCCCTGGTGATGGCGATAGCGGAGGTGCTGGAGGGCGCGGGTGAAAGTGTCGAGGTCGAGCCAGAGGTCTGAGATGAGGATCACCAGGCTGCGGCGGGGGAGGCGCTCGGAAAGTTCGTGAAGTCCGGCCGCGAGGTTGGTGGATTTACCGCCCTTGACCGCCTCCAGCTCTTTGAAAAGTAGGTCGAGATGCGCCGGGGAGGAGGCTGGGGGAATTTCCAGATTGATTTGTTCATCGACGGTGCAAAGGCCGGCCAGGTCCTGCTGATGGGCGAGCAGATAGGCGATGCAGGCGGCCAGATGGCGGGCGTAATCGAGCTTGCCGGCGAACTGCATCGAGTTGCTGGTATCGAGGACGATGGTGGCGCGGAGATTGGTTTCCTGCTCATAGAGCTTGATGTAATAGCGGTCGGAGCGGGCGTAGGTTTTCCAGTCGAGATGGCGAATCTCATCGCCGGGGACGTATTCGCGGTGCTCGGAAAACTCGACGGAAAATCCGCGGTGCGGCGACTTGTGCAGGCCGGTGATGACGCCTTCGACGACCTGGCGGGCGATGAAGGAGAGGCGCGACATGCGGGCGGCGTCGGAGGGGGAGAAGAATTGGTATTTTGGGACGGGCATACTTTTTCAGCCACAGATGGGGCACAGATTCACACAGATGGAATTCATTTTTTGGTTAGAAATTCCAATGCCATTCCTCCATACTCGCGGCGGTCGATCAATTTCAGTGGGGACAATTGTAACTCATCGTCGGCGTCGTGGCGGAAGATGATCAGGCCGTCGTTGGCGAGATGGTCCTTTGCAATGGCGCTGGCGAGGCTGTGGAGTTTGTCGGAGTGGTCTTTTAAGAAGCGGTAGGGGGGGTCGAGGAAGATGAGGTTGGCGGGTTCATTTGGTTTGGCGGTGGAGAACCATTTGAAAAGGTCGCCAGGGATGATTTGGGTGCGCGGTTCGAGCTTGAGGGAGGAAATGTTTTGTTGGAGACGGTGGAGGGCGCTGCGGTCAGATTCGAAGAAGCTCGCGAAGTTGGCGCCGCGGCTGAGGGATTCGAGGCCCATGGAGCCGGTGCCGGCGAAGAGGTCGTAGATGCGTGCGCCTTCGATGTGGGGGGTGAGGATGTCGAAAAGGGATTGTTTGACGCGATCGGTGATCGGGCGGGTGGTGTCGCTCTCCGGAGGCAGCAGTTTTCGGCCGCGAAATTCACCAGAGATGATGCGCATGACGGATGTTGGGAAAATAATGCCGGGAAATCGATGTCGGCAAATTAATGTCGGGCGAGAGTGCCCGACCTACTGGCCCCATCGAAACGTCACCGGCATTTCGACATCCGGATGCATGCTCTTATGCACCGGGCACGAATGGGCGGCATGCTCGAGGCGTTTTCGATCATCCTCGCCAAGTTCGCGCGGAACATGAATGGTCACGCCCAGCCGCCCGATCCGCCGCAGCGGCGCTGTCACCATTTCCTTGGTCACCGTCACCGTCGCACCTGAAATGTCGATGTTCTTCCGCTGCGCCACGATGCCCATGGTGGTCAGCATGCAAGTGCCCAGCGCGGTGGCGACGAGGTCGGTCGGGCTGAATGACTGACCCTTTCCCATGTTGTCCACCGGCGCATCCGTCTGAAGCACCATCCCCGACGGCCCGTGCTTCGCCTGGCAACGCAGCTCACCCTGATAGGCAATATCAATTTGAACCATAACTAGATTGTAGCGGGATCGGGGGTGATGGCGGTATCCTTGGGCGACACTTCGTGGAGTGAGCAATGAGATATCCAATGCAATTGCTGGTCGGGTTGGTTGTGGCGATGGGATTTGCGGGCAGGGCACTGGCCGCCGATGCAAAACGGCCGATGAATGTGCTGTTTATCGCATCGGATGATTTGAACAACGATCTGGGCTGCTATGGGAACAAACTGGTGAAGTCGCCGAATATCGATCGGCTGGCGGCACGGGGGGTGACGTTCAATCGCGCTTATTGTCAGTTTCCGCTTTGTAGCCCAAGCCGCGTTTCGCTGATGACGGGATTGCGGCCGGATGTGACGAAGATTTACAACCTACAGACCAACTTTCGCACGCAGACGATTCCTGATGCGCTGACGCTGCCGCAGATGTATCGGCAGAATGGATATTACGTGGCGCGGGTGGGGAAAATGTTTCACTATGGCGTGCCGGGGCAGATTGGAACCAGGGGTCTTGATGATCCCAAATCGTGGGAGGAGGTCATCAATCCGCGCGGCCGGGATAAGGATGAGGAGGACAAGCTCACCAATTTGAATCCCAAGCGCGGGCTGGGGAGCGCATTGGCGTGGCTGGCGGCCGATGGGGGAGATGAAGAGCAGACCGACGGCATTGCCGCGACGCGGGCGATTCAGTTGTTGGGGGAGCACAAGGGCAAACCGTTCTTTCTGGGAGTAGGCTTTTACCGGCCGCACTGTCCGTATATCGCGCCGAAAAAATATTTCGACATGTATCCGATCGAGCAGATCAAGCTGCCGGAGCAGAGGGTGGATGACCTGAAGGATGTGCCGCAGGTTGCGCCGTTTGTGCGGCCGCCGAATTGGAGCCTGAAGGATGATGATCTGCGGCGGGCGATTCAGGCTTATTATGCATCGGTGACTTTTATGGATGCGCAGGTGGGCCGGGTTTTGGATGCGCTGGACAGGTTGGGTCTGGCGGAGAATACGGTCGTGGTGTTCTGGAGCGATCATGGTTATCTGCTGGGGGAGCATGGGCAGTGGATGAAGATGAGTTTGTTCGAGAAGTCAGCGCGGGTTCCGCTGATCGTGGCGGCGCCGGGGGCGAAGGGGAATGGGAAGGCGTGCGATCGGATGGTGGAGCTGCTGGATTTGTATCCGACGTTCGCGGATATGACTGGCTCGCAGGTGCCGGTTCACTTCGCGGGGATGAGCTTGAAACCGCTGCTGGATGATCCGACAGCGCAATGGAGCAAGCCTGGGGCATACACACAAGTGACGCGGATGGCCAACAAAAAGCAGATCATGGGCCGGAGCATTCGCACCGAGCGGTGGAGATATACCGAATGGGATGAGGGCAAATCGGGGGTTGAACTTTACGATCACCAGGCCGATCCGGAGGAATACACGAACCTGGCGGATAAGCCGGAGATGGCGGCCAGCATTACTCAGCTCAAGCAACTGTTGCACAACCCGCCATGATTATTGACTTCTCTCGCAGCTCCTGTCCGGCACAGCCGGACCCACGGGGGAGGCTCTGTCCGGCACAGCCGGACCTACGGGGGAGGCCATGATTATTTGCCTGGGTACAACGCCGGCGGTGCAGCGGGTGATGGTCTTCAAGAAGCTCGAGTTTGGGGAGGTGAATCGGGCTGTCGAGGTGCGTCAGGGGATTGCGGGCAAATCGGTGAATGTGGCGAAGGTGCTGGCGGCGTTGGGAAAGCCGGTGCTGGCGAGCGGTTTCCTTGGCGGAGAGCGCGGGGAATTCATTCGTCAGGAGTTGAGCAAGCGCGGAATCAGGCATGATTTTGTGACTGTCGGGCCGCAGACGCGGTTGTGTGTGACGATTTTGGATCAGGGCGCGGGGACGATTACGGAGTTGGTGGAGGAGAGTCAGGCGGTGGAAGAGGGGGCTTGGGAATCGCTCCGTGCGAAAATGTCGGCGATGCTGAAGGGGGCGAAAATGCTGGTGCTCTCCGGGACACTGGCGGGGGGGGCGCGGCCGAGTTTTTATCGGGAGTGCGTGGAGATGGGCATTCCGGCGATTGTCGATACGCAGGGAAAAGTGTTGCTGGAATCGCTCAAAGCCCGGCCGCTGGTGGCCAAGCCCAATCGCAAAGAGCTGGGGGTGGCTCTGGGGGTTGCGGTGGATTCTGATGCGGATTTGAGAAGCGCGATGAAGAGGCTTTTGGAGTTGGGAGCGAGGAACGCGGTGATCACCATGGGGGGCGACGGGGCGATGGCTTTTGATGGAAACGAGTTTTGGCATGTGACAGCGCCGGCGGTGAAGGCGGTGAATTCGGTGGGATCGGGGGATGCGTTTACGGCCGGATTGGCGGCCGGTCTGGTTGATGGCCAGACATTATCGGAGGCCTGCCGGTTGGGGGCGGCTTGTGGGGCGGCCAATGCGCTGACGCTCATGGCGGGGGAGGTGCGGACGGAGGATGTGCAACGGCTTGTGAGCCAGACAACGGTAACGCGAGTGTAAAAAACCTTATTCGGTGGGGGCCGTCTAAGATATGAATATGAAGCAGACATCACTGATTGCCTTCACGCTGCTGGTATTTGCGGGAGTAACGCAGGCGGGTGCGTTTACGCGCGCGGAATACGATGCGCACATCGCCAAGCTGAAAGAGCGGGTTCCGGCCGGGTTTTCTATTGTGATTCAGGAGCCGTTCGTGGTGATCGGCGATGGTGGGGCGGTGGCGGTGGGGAGATATTCGACGGGGACGGTGAAGTGGGCGGTGGATCACTTGAAGGCGGATTTTTTTCAGAAGGACCCGGAGGAGATTCTGGACATCTGGCTGTTTAAGGATCGGGAGAGCTACAACAAATACACAAAGGAAATCTTCAACGACACGCCGGGCACGCCCTATGGGTATTTCTCGCACAAGCACAAGGCCCTGATCATGAACATCGCCACCGGCGGCGGCACGCTGGTTCACGAGATCGTGCATCCGTTCATGTACGCCAATTTTCCGGAGTGTCCGCCATGGTTTAACGAGGGGCTGGGGTCGCTCTTTGAGCAGTGTGACGAGCGCGATGGGCACATCACCGGCGCGACCAACTGGCGACTGGGCGGATTGCAGAAGGCGATCAAGGCGGGCTCGGTCCCATCATTTAAGGCGCTAATGGCCATGAACAGCAGTGAGTTCTACAACGAGGACCGCGGCACAAATTACGCCCAGGCGCGATACCTGTGCTATTACCTCCAGGAGCGGGGACTGCTCGTTGGGTTTTACAAGCAGTTTCTGGCCAATCAGAAAGAAGACCCAAGCGGGTTCAAGACCTTGAAAAAGGTTCTGGCCGAGGAAGATATGGAGGCATTCAAGAAGAAATGGGAGGGATTTGTGATGAAGTTGACGTTTCCATGAAACGGTTCGCGGAGCGAACCCCACGCAATCATCCCGTCAACTGGAGCTTCGCCGCCGAGCGCCAAGAAACGTGATGTAGAAAACCAGCATGAAAAGCGAAAACATCAGCGACACACCGATGGCCCGCTGGTGCGCGAAGGGGTTGGCCAGTGCAGCGAGAACATTGCCCAGCAGGTGCCCGGGGCGAAACAGGATGTCCCAACTGTTGAATCGCAGAAACCGGCCCAGATAGATGCCCACGCCGCTCAGTCCGAGCGTGGTGATCACAAATATCCAACTGGAAATCGCGCCGACGCGGCGGCGGACGACAGACTGCATCATTTGCAATGAGCTGACGCCAAGGAAACAGCCGGTCCAGGCGAAGAGCATCAACAAGCCAACATCAAACCAGAGTGCAAACGGCTCGACCCGGTGGAGATGGATGAAATCGGTCACGATGTAGGGCGCGTTGGGGAAAAAGAGCAGCCACATCAGCCCCGGGGCCCATATCGCCCAGCGCTTCGCCGGCCAGATTTTGTCCAACACCGCCACCCAGATGGCGCACGCAAACGGAATCCAGGCGAGGAACAGGTTCCACGCCAGAAACATATAGGCATGGGTTTTGGACAGATAAACCCGCGCGGCCAGGACACAGAGCGAGACGACGCTGCAAAATATCAGCGAATAGAACGAATTGCGGCTCAGGATGCGGCGAAGAATCAGCACCCGCTCGCGATCGCTTGTCGCGGTCTGAACTTGTTGATCGCCACTGTCGGACATGGTCACTTTTATACCTCATCCGGAAGGCGTTTGCTCATTCGACCTGAAGGGCCACGATCGTCTGGTCGTCGCTCGCCGGGCCGCCGCGGGAATGGTCATGGATGGCCTGTTTAATACGCATGATCGCCGTGCCGGGATCGGTGGTGAGGGGCGTCATTGCGGTCTCCAGGCCTCTGGTTTCGAAGAAAATTCCTCCGGGCCCTTTGGCCTCGGTGATGCCGTCGGTGTAGAGGACAATCGTGTCGCCGGAGCGCAGCTCGATCGTGGATTCTGCGAAAGTGGATTCGGGAAAGACGCCCAGTGGAAGATCGCCGACGGTGTCGAGGTATTGCGGCCGTTCCTGATTGGGCGACATAAAAAGCGGCGGCGTTTGCCCGGCCCGGGCGTAAGTGAGACGCCGGGTGGGGGGGTCATAAAACGCCAGAAAGACCGTGGCGAACGATCGGCCGATGCGCTTGGCGCAAAGATGATTGTTCACGTGCGTGAGCAATTCGGCCGGCCCGGTCGGCGATTGTGGGAAGGCGTGGAGAATGGAATGGAGCATCGCCATGACGACGGCCGCCGCGATTCCGTGTCCGGAAACATCGCCGATGAGTATTGCCCAGCGCAGATCATCATCGCGCTGCAAATACCCGGGCCGTTTTCCAAGCGGGACAAAGTCGTACATGTCCCCGCCCGCATCGGTCATCGATTCATAGCTGGCCGCGATGCGCAGCCCCGGAATGTTCGGCACCTGATCCGGCAGCAGGGCCCGCTGAATGTCCGCGATCTCGGAGATCTCGCGCTGGACTTTTAAATTGGCATCAAACAGTTGCCGGGCGGTTTGCAGATTGGCCGACATGGCGCTGACCAGGCTGGTGCGAACGATCAGCTCTTCCAACTCGGCCACGCCGAACTGCCCCGGCTCGCGCCCCAGCAGCACGACCCATCGCCCCACGCTTTGATCTGAAAATATCGGCACGGCCAGCGCTGACCGATAAACCTGCATCTCGGCCGGCAAGACCGGATCTCCCGCCAAATCGATCTGCGGCAGCAGCCTGGGCTGCGGTGATTTGATCAGGCTGGCAAAGAAGCTGCTCTCGCGGGCCGCCTCCACCTGCGCCACTCCGCGCAGCATGTCCTGCCCGTCATCGGTGCGCAGCCGCTCGATGGTGTAATGCCGCGGATTGGTGGCCGAGGTGATGATCTCCGCATAAGCAGCCCGGCCGGATCGGAGCACTCCGCTGGCCAGCCCTTCGAGCCCTTCGTGGGGGTCACCGCTGTGGCCGAGCGAGCTGATTAACTCGACGAGCTGCGAAACCCGCAAATTGTCAGCGCTCTCCGCCCGGGCGGGAGACGGCTCGGCAAGTGTGAAATTGACGTCCGCGGCTCTCACCATTGAACTTGTTCCCTCGTGGAGCTCGATTTGGACGTCGGCTGACGCTCTTCCACCGGCCGCGGCCGCTCAATCAGCTCATGCGCGGTTGCGACCGGAGAGCGGGGTGTGGGAGCGGCGGGGTTTTGCATCATGTTCGCCCTTCCAATGCGCAATCGCCAAGTGAGACGGCAGCAGTTTGTCATCGGTTAATTTGAGGCACGTCATAGGGAATTGCCCGGAAAACAGGCACGCAAGGGGATGAAAAGTCCATGGCAATGACGGTTTTTTCGCTGAAGGATGATGGTAAGTTGACCCTGCCCATCGAGGCCGATAACGTTGGCAAGTGCCTTGCCCGCGTAGCTCAGTTGGATAGAGCGTGGGTTTCCTAAACTCAAGGTCGCAGGTTCGATCCCTGCCGCGGGTATTTAAAGGATCATCCGATAAATCAGGGACAATAGTGTGGTGAGGGTTTGTGCGAGCCCCCGCCAGGCGGGGCAAACGCCGCCAGAACGCATTCCTGAAACCCCAGCCCGCAGTTTCAATTCCCGCGCGGGAATTTCCCTCCATGTTTAACATTTTCGATCGACCGGTCCGGTAATTAGTGCTCAGGCGATGCTCTCGGTCCCCCGCCTTGATCAAGTGGATCGGAAATCCGGACGAATCAACGGGGAATAGTCGCGCTGCATGGTTGCCGTGGCGACTTACCTGCCGCAGGAGTTTTGCGGCGGCCCTTTTTCAGGATCATTATGAGATTCACCGTAAATGGAATCTGGAAAATTACCGGGCAACCAACCACCGTCAGTATCGAGGCCACCGACTCCGAAGCCGCGGCCGAGAATGCCATTCGCCGCGGATTGGATGTGAAATCCGTGGAAAAGTCCCGCTCCATCGGGCCACAGCTCGGGCCCTCCGTCGAAGAGATGGATTACGCGCGCTATGTCGTCTCCAGCAGAACCTCGATGGGCAAAATTCTCTTCGGCCTGCTGATGGCCGGCCTGGGAATTGGCGCAACCTGGTACGGCTACAACATCGCCGCCAACAGCACCGGCGGCGGGCATTACACCGTCTACTGGGGATTGGTGGTCTTCGGCCTCTACACCGCATTCAAGGGCGCCGCCTCAAACTCCTCTGGCGGCAGCAACGAGCACGAGCAGTATTGAATCATCCGCCGGAAGGTTTGGTGGCAGGGGGGGCCACCAGCTTATTCCGCAATTCTTCAATCACGGCGGCCTGCGCCAGCGGATCCGACTTGGCGTCAATTCCAATCGGGCCGCGATTGAGAGCTTTCAGTCGCTCCACCGCCGCAGCGCGAATGGCCGCATCCTCGCAGTAGAGACACTCGACCAGAAATTGCGGGTCCTTCCGCAGCCGGTCCAGCTCCTCGAGGCTGGCCAGCTTCACATCGGAGATGAACGCCTCGATCCCGGTCTGCTGCTGGGGAGACAGATGCTTGCGATTCATTTTCTCCACGACCGCCAGGGCATCGGGCCCAAGATCCCTCAGCGTGCCCAATGCCTTCTCACGCTCCTTGAACGAGTCGGCATCGAGCTGCAAAACCAGCTTCTGGACCTGTGGCTCAACCTCCCGCGCCGGCCGGCGGGTGATGAGCACCTGCCGCGCCTTGCGCTGATCCGCGCCGATCACCCCTTCGGTTCGCAGCAGCCGCAGTATCGGGCCGAGGTATTGATACACCTCAGCGCGATGCTCGCGCGTCAGCGATTGGAAATCATTGGCCGTCAAACTATGCAGCATCGTCCCATCGGGGCCGTAAACGCTCATCCGCACGCCATCATTGCCAAACGCGCCAAATCCGCCCGACGATTCCCGATAATAAACCGTCGCCTCCCGGCCGCTCCGCTCGATGCGGACCACATCGTTGCGATTCTCGATACGCAGTGTCTCGATCCCGTCCGAGACAGCGCGCGTGTTTTCGAAGCGAAGGAATTCGGGCTTCAGCGTGAGAATTGAGCTCCCCGCCATTTCCTCCACTTCCACGGCCTGATCCACCAGCCGCGCCCCTTTCAATTTGGAATCGGCAATCAGCTTTCCATCGACCACCGACAGAAAACACGCCTGCGCCAGCTTGATCTTCAGCGGCTTGTCTTCCGGCGCCTCCCGCTCCCGATCATCAACCTGCGCGGCGACACTTCCAGCCATCATCAACCACCCCAAAAGCAGCCAATGTGCAGGTTGCATCCTCATATCGTGTTCGCCGGCCATGATGGTTACATCAATACCCACAACCCGCAAGCCCCTTCCCCGCGTTCCCCATCGGGCCCGCAGTCGGTATGGTATTGGCCTTTCCCATGGAGGCCTCATGCCTGAAGTGAATGTCAACGGCCAGACCATATCTTACACTGAGCGCGGCCGAGGATTGCCCCTGGTCCTGGTGCATGGATTTCCGCTCGATAACCGGATTTGGGAAGAGCAGATTTCAGCGCTCTCCGACAAATCCCGCGTCATCGCCCCAGACCTTCCGGGCTTCGGCAAATCCAAGTCCACCCGCCCCTTCACCCTCGAATCGCTGGCCGATGATCTGCACGCCTTTCTCTCCCAGATCAAGGCCCTTCCCTGCGCCCTCGCCGGCCTGTCGATGGGCGGCTATATGAGCTTCGCCTACGACTGCAAATATCCCACCGACCTCAAGGCCCTGATCCTCGTCGATACCAAGGCCGAAGCCGACACCCCCGAAGGCAAGGCCGGCCGAAATAAAATGATCGAGACAGCGCGCAGCAGCGGATCACCCGCCATCGCCGCCGCCATGATGCCTAAAATGATCACCTCCGACAGCCAGCAGAAGCGCCCCCGGCTTGTGCAGCAGGTGAAGGCCATCATGGAGTTCTGCCCCCCATTGACCATCGAGCACGCCCTGGCCGCCATGCGTGATCGAACCGATTATCGCGATTGCCTGCCATCAATTGCGGTTCCCACGCTGATCATCGTCGGCGACGCCGATGCGATTACCCCGCCCGCCGTGGCCGAATCCATGCACAAGGAAATTCCCCACTCCAAGCTGGTGATCATCAAAGGCGCTGGCCACCTCAGCCCGATGGAGCAGCCCGAGCAGGTGAATCAAGCGATGAGGCAGTTTCTCTCAACAATAAATTGAGTCATTGACTCATCGGTTCATTGATTCATTGAAGATTCCAGCAATGATTCAATGATTCAATCACTCAATGACTCAATTCTGGAGCCATTATGAACCGTGAACGCATCGCCTGGCTTCTCAGTTTCCTCTTACTCGGCGTCGTCGCCCTCCGCAGCCCCTCGGCCGCCCAGCGCGACAGCGACTACCTCTTCGTCCGCACCCTCGTCGATATTCAACGCCAGGTGGCCGCCAATTACGTCGATCCCGTCGATGAATCCAAGCTGGAACAGGCCGCCATCGACGGCATGCTCAACCAGCTCGATCCATTTACCAATTATGTTCCCCCCGCGCGCATCGAAGACTTCGACCGCATGCTCGAAGGCACCTTCAAAGGCATAGGCATCGAATTGAATCAGCTCGAAAACGGCGCCATGGAAGTCGTAACCCCCATCGACGGCAGCCCCGCATTCAAGGCCGGCGTCCTCGCCGGCGACATCATTCTCAAGGTCAACGGCGAGTCGATCGAAGGTCTCCGCCGCGCTGATGTGGTGAAAAAAATCGCCGATACCCCCGTCGATACCGAAGTCCGCCTCCGCGTCCGCCACGAAACCGGCGAAGAAGTCGACCTCTCCATGAAGCGCCAGGAAATCGTCCTTCCCACCATCAAAGGCTATGAGCGCAATCAGGATGGAAGCTGGGACTGGTACGTCTGCGACAATCCCAAAATCGCCTACGTGCGCATCACCCAGTTCACTCCCACCACCTTCACCAACGTGCGCGACACCATGTCCGACCTCCTCAAGCAGGGAATGGCCGGCCTGATCCTCGATCTCCGCTGGAACCCCGGCGGCCAGCTCGATCAGGCCGTCGAGGTCGTCGATCTCTTCATCAGCGAAGGCACCATCGTCTCCACGAAAGGCCGCAGCCGCCCCGAAGACATCAAGATGGCCAAGGCCCCGGGCACTCTCCCCTGGTTCCCCATGATCGTCCTGGTCAACGAACACTCGGCCAGCGCTGCCGAAATCGTCGCCGGCAGCCTGATGGACAACAAACGCGCTGCCGTCCTCGGCGAGCGCAGTTACGGCAAAGGATCTGTGCAGGAAGTCATCCGCCTCGAAGGCGACAACGGTGAATTGAAGCTGACGGTGGCCTACTACTACCTCCCCAGCGGCCGCCTCGTCCATCACAAGAAAGGCGCGACGACATGGGGCGTCGAACCCCAGATCTCCGTCCCCATGGACGAAGCCACCGAGCGCAAAGTCGCCGAAGAGCGCCTCGGCCAGGAAAAATTCAAACGCGCCTCCACCAAGCCCACCACCAAGGCGACGAACCCCGCCACCCAGCCCGTGGATATTCAGATGCAAAGAGCGGTGGATACCCTGATCCTGATGACGGTGCTCCAGAGCAGCCCCGGCTCGCCCCCGCCGGCGACGGGTCCAACGACGCGACCAGCAGTGATACCGTAGGTCCGGCTGTGCCGGACGCCGCGATCACGCCAGCAGCGTCTCAATACTCGTCCGCTTATCGTTCCCATCCACCTGCGCACTATCACTCCCCGCACCCCCATCGACAATATCAATTACCCCATCCCGGGCCAAAAGCCGATCATTCCCACCTTGTCCGGAAAGCTGATCGGCTCCGCCGCCGCCATCGAGCGTGTCGTTTCCATCGCCGCCAAACAGCGTGTCATTCCCGCCATTGCCTTTGAAGGAATTGGCCGCGCTCGACCCGGTGATCCGATCCCCCGCGCTCCCACCCCAGACGTTCTCGACATCCGTGCGCACGTTATCCAGCTCCCCACCCTGCCCATCGTTGTTGATGTTGTCCAGCAGCACCACCACGCCAACATTCCGCCCCGAATAATCGGCCGGATCTTCCCCCGCGCCGCCCAACAGGACGTCACCGTTATTCCCACCATCCAGCCGGTCATTCCCATTATTGCCGGCGACATTGTCATTCCCATTACCGCCCTTCAGCCAGTCGTTGCCGTCGCCGCCATTGAGACGATCATTGCCGTCCCCTCCGACGAGCGTGTCGTTGCCGGTTCCGCCGGTCACTGTGTCATTGCCGACCCCGCCGTCCACGGCCGAACCCCTCACCCCCGCGCCAATCGTGATCGTGTCGTTCCCGGCCAGACCATTGATGCTGATCCGCTTGACTGACGTCGCCGTAAAGCTCTTGCTCACCCCATCCACCGTCGCCCTCACCGATCCGCTCACCAGCGAAAGATTGATCGTATTATTACCGTTGGTCCCATTCACAATCAGCGTCCCATCGGCCGCCAACACTGCCTTGGGCACATTCACCGTGAATTTGCGCAGATTTGCATTGGCCGCGATGAAGTGGTTCGAAGTATCGCTGACCTGATTCCCCTGGAGCGCGATCGTATACGTTCCGTTATCGGTGCTATCCCACACATTCCCCGGCGCTGCGATGCGATACGTCACCGTCCGCGATTTCCCATCCCCGCTGGCATTCACCGAAACCTTGGTCGCCAGCTTGTTAAACCCATTGGGACCAGTGACGCGAATGTCGTTGTTATCAAACGTCGAGGACTTCACGGCGATGTTGTCGTCGTAGCGGACGGTGAAGGAATACGTGCCTCCGCCGCCGCTGGTTAGATTTGCTGCGCTGGCAGTGGCGGTCGGGGGAGGGTCTGAAAGGACCACCGGCGCGCCGATCAAAAGTTCATCCGTCCCCTGCACCTTGCTGTCAAACTCCTCTGCCCATTCAACCCCCAGACTAAAGTCGCGCCTGCGATAATTGATTTCGGTCGTGCCGCCACTCTTGAGGCTGGTGACCGTGAAGCTGACCGTCCCGATTCGGAATTGCGCCGGCGCTGGATTCGTTCCGCCCTGTAACCCTCCCGCGCGGGCGATAAAATACCCGGTCGGCTGCGCATCATTGTTGCTGCCGACATCCAGGTCGCCATCTCCATCGAGATCCGCCTGGGTCCCGTTTTGCGAGGCGGTCGCGTCAAATGGCGAAAGCACCGTTGCCGAAAGCGTTCCCGCGGCCGTTCCGCCGCTGACGTCGCTGCTCAGAAACGATCCGTGCGCTGACTGAAACGCATCGTTGGTCGCATCATCATCCGCCCCCCTGACCACCGCCCACACATCCAGATTAATCACCTGTCCCACACCCGTGACCGTCACATTCTTCCCCCCGCTCGGCGTCCGCAGCTCGATGGTTGCGCTCAAAAGCTGCCGGTCTTCCAGCATCTCCATCCGAAACGCCGACGCGCTCGTAAAGCCAATAGATTTCGACGACGGTGCCAGGCGTTGGCGCCTCTTGGGGTGCTTCATGATGATCTCACCAGAATACAAAACCGTGCGCTGCACTCCCCCAACCGCAACAACAAGCCCCTACCCTCTGCGACCCGCCAGGGGTTGAATTCTGCCTCGGCCCATCTCCATTTTCTTACCAAATCTTGCTCAATCCGCTCGATTGATCAAGAATACCGTCGCCCCAACCGCTTTAAAGCTCAGGCCGCTCGCTCAAATAGGGGCCGCTCCATCCTTCTTACGTCCGTTTCCCACCAAAGGATCGGCCACTTGGTCTTTCTTCTTCCACCGGTTCAAATCCAAGCCATGGCGCGCATTCTCGGGCTCGAATCCACCTGCGACGAAACCGCCGCCGCCGTTGTTGCCGACGGCCGCACCGTCCTCAGCAACGTCGTCGCCTCCCAGGCCCATCTCCACGCCAAATACCGCGGCGTCGTCCCCGAAATCGCCAGCCGCGCCCACATTGAGAACATCCTCCCCGTCATCCGCGAATCCCTCCAGCAATCCTCCACGAAGCTGCAAGACATTGACGCTATTTCCGTCGCCCACCGCCCCGGCCTCATCGGCTCGCTTCTCATCGGCGTCACCGCCGCCAAAACCCTTGCCTGGTCCCTGCGCAAACCGCTCATCGGCGTCGATCATGTTCACGCCCATCTCTACAGCGTCATGCTCTCCTCTCCTGCTCTTTCCCCCTCTCCCGGTACGCCGGGAGAGGGCCGGGGTGAGGGCTCCTCTTTGGAAGTTGAACGTTGGAAGTTGGAAGTTGGACGTTCGCCGCTGGTGGCCAACGCCTCACCCTCCATTCTCTCCGACCCACTCCCCACCCCCATCTTCCCCGCCCTCGGCCTGGTCATCTCCGGCGGCCACACCGCCCTCTACGAACTGAACTCCTTTACCGACCTCCACCTCATCGGCGCCACCATCGACGACGCCGTCGGCGAGGCCTACGACAAAGTCTCCGCCATCCTCGGCCTGGGCTATCCCGGCGGCCCAATCATCGACAACCTCGCCATCTCCGGCGATCCTAACGCGATCAAATTCCCCCGCACCCTCCTCGCCCGCGACTCGCTCGACTTCTCCTTCTCCGGCCTGAAAACCGCCGTCCTCTATCACGTCCGCGGCGTCCCCACCAAAGGCCAACAAATCAAACACACGCAAGTCTCGCTGACGGACCGCGACCTCGCCAACATCTCCGCCAGCTTCCAATCCGCCTGCATCGACGTCATCACCACCAAGCTCAAACGCGCTGCCAAGCGCACCAAAGCCAAATCCATCCTCATCGGCGGCGGCGTCTCCGCCAACCGCGGCCTCCGCCAGGCCCTCTTAAGTTTCTCGCTCCCCGTCCTCTTCCCCCCTCTCCCCTATTGCACCGACAACGCCGCCATGTCCGCCGCCCTCGCCCATCTCTTCCACGAGCGCAGCGATTTCAGCCCCCTCTCCCTCGACGCCATCCCCCGATCTCAATTCTCCCGCTGATCCCTGCCTCCTTGAAAAAGGGGGTCATCCGTGCTTATTCACCAAAAAAAGACCGAGGCCTCTCCCACTCAATCGCAAATCACAAATCGAAAAGCGAGAATTCCCTATGTGCTCTCCAACCCCCTCTGATACCTCCTCAACAGCTTCGCCCGACTGATCATCCCCACAATCTTCCCCGAAGATCTCGAAACACTCACCGGCAGATGATCCACATCGTATCTGCCAAAAAGATCCAGCACCGCCGCCAGGTCATCCCCTGTCGCCACCGGCGCAACCTCCACCCTCATCAAATCCCTCACCAGCAGCAGCGGCGCCGCCTCCCGCCCCAACAGCGCCGCCCGAACATCCTCAGACGTCACCATTCCCACATACATCCCTTTCTCATCCAGCACCACGAAGTTTTTCGCCCCCACCGCCTCCGCCAGATCGAAAATCCGCTGAAGCGAATCCCCGGCCGCCACCACCGTCGCCGGCTCCAGCTCCACCGACTCCACTGTCAGCCGTCGCAATATGCTCAAGTCCGCGGCCGTCCCCAGCTTCACCCCGCGCTCTCGCAGCGTCACCGAATAAATCGAATCCCGGAAAATATTCCGCGCAATCCCCGTTGCCACCACCGTCGCCAGCATTCCCGGCAAAATCAGCTTGTGGTCCCCCGTCAGGTCCAGCAGGATCAACACCGACGCCAGCGGCGCATGCACCACGGCCGCCAGCACCGCCCCCATCCCCACCAGCGCATATACACTCGGTTCCACTTTCGCCCCCGCTTGCCGCAAGAACAATCCCACCAATCCCCCCGCGCTCGCTCCCAGAAACAGCGACGGCGCAATGATCCCGCCACTCCCCCCGCTCCCCAGCGTCGCGCACGTCCCCGCGATTTTGAACACGCACAGCGCCCCCAGCAAAATCATCAGCATCCGCGCATCATATTGCTCATACAGCGTGCTCCCCGCCGGCCCGCCGGTCGAAACCAGTTGCCGAATCACTCCATACCCATCGCTGAAAAACGCCGGCAGCGGATACGCCCCAAACTCAATCGGCTTCGCCCGCCCCAGCATCCACCACCCAAAAATCATCACATAAAAAACCCCCATCACCCCCAGCAGCGCCCCCCCGATCGCCGGCCGAAATTCCTTCGCAATTCGCAGCCGCGAAAATCCCCGCTCGCTCAGATTCATCAGCCGCGTCAGCGAAACTCCCACCACCCCGCACACCATCCCCAGCAGAATGAAATTCGGCAGGTACGTCCACCCCAGCTCCGCCTGATTCCCAATCACCCACGGCGGCAGCGCGAAGATCGCCTCATATTTCTCCTGTCCCCACAGGGCAAAAATCTCCTTCGTCGTCACATTGGCAATCACGCTGGCCAGCACCACTGGCGCGAACGTCCGCAGCGAAAAATCCAGCAAAATCACTTCCAGCGTGAAAAACACTCCCCCAATCGGCGAGTTGAAAATCGCACTGATCCCGGCCGCGCTCCCGCACCCAATCAGCAGCGGCATCTGCGCCCGCGCCACCCCAAACATCTGCCCCACACCGGATGCGATCCCCGCCCCAATCTGCACGATCGGCCCCTCCGCCCCGGCCGATCCACCGCTCCCGATCGTGATCGCGCTGGTGACGATCTTCTCAATCGCCGACAGCGGCCGAATGATCCCGCTCGAGCGAATCACCGACTCCATCACATCCACGATCCCATGCCCCTCCCGAATCCGAAACACGTATCGCGTGATCAATCCCACCGCCAACCCCCCGGCCGCCGGCAGCACAATCAGCAGCGCCACCCCCTTCCCATACAGCCCCAGGTGTGGCCCCAATCGCCCATAAAGCAAATTCCGAATCCCCCGAATCAGCTCATGAAACCCCACCGCCGCCCCCGCCGCGACCACTCCAATCACCACCGCCAACACCAGCAAAAACCCATCCCCCCCAAAACCCAACCGCGAAAGCGCACGACTGACCAGCAGTCGAATCCGCACCATTCCTGCCACAACCGCCGGCCACATGGGCCGGCACAATATGGCCTCCGACCCCCCGCGCCAACAATGGTGCTCCGGGGTTGAGCAGCGAAGCCATGCCGAAGGCAGAGCGGTGAAATGGGTTCGTTCTGTAGCGCAGTATGCGGCCGGGCGACGAAGCAATGAAATGGGCGAGGTAGAGAGGCGAGAGTGGCGGGAAAAAATGTACGAGGGGTAGTTGGATCGGTAAGTCCCCGAAGCGGCGAGGCTTGTGATTTTTGAGCGAGCAAAAACCGGGGGAAATCCGGTACTTTCCGGTACCGAAGCGGTACTTTTCGGTTCTGAAGTACAAAGTTTCGTGGTCAGGGCGGCGTTTTCGCGAAGCCGCGGATTGGAGAAGAGAAAATGGCTTCGTTTTGAAGCGCAGAAAACTTCGGGAGCGCCGGCAGGAGTGGCCGGATTGCAAAATGGCTTCGTTTGGTAGAGCGGGAAAGACCAAGAGTGAGCGCAGACCTTGGGCGGGACGCCCAAGCCACGAAGTGGCGAGAAGCTAAGTCGGCTGCGGCGAAGATGGTGGCCGGCGGAGCCGGACCTACGTTGCATAAAACACCTCCCTCTATATATCCCCTGCTTGTTGCGCAAACGGACACGTTTTAAACTGGGTCGCGCAACGGGATTTGGGTTTTTCTAAGGGAAATGAGCGAAGATTTTTTTAGAATTGTCGTTTGGCGCAACAGCAGCGCACAAGGTGCGATATTAGAGTTGCAAGGGGCGTTATCGCCGCGCAGGGGTAGTCTATTGATAGTGCTAAGGCAATGGATTGCTTTCCCACGCCAGAGTAGGGTCAAACTCCGTCAGGATGTCAATGCGTACGGTGACCGCATTGACTGCTCTCTCCCAGCGCGCTAGCCTTGACCGCCCCATGCCCGCCCCGCGCAAAAAGGTCGTGGTCGCCATGAGCGGCGGAGTCGACAGCTCCGTCGCCGCCGCCCTCCTCCTGCGTGAAGGCTACGAAGTCATCGGCGTTTTCATGCGCCTCGGATCCCCCGATGGCGTTGAATCACGGTCCGAATCCTGCGACGCCGAACTCGCTCCGCCAACCGCCCTCCCGACAAACGCAGGGTTCGCTCCGCGAACCAATGAACCGGCCACCCATCACTCTCACAAACAAGGCTGCTGCTCCGTCCTCGACGCCGCCGACGCCCGCCGCGTGGCCGCCGCACTCGGCATCCCGCTCTACGTCCTCAACTTCCAGGAAGACTTCGGCCGCGTCATCGACTACTTCATCTCCGAATACAACCGCGGCCGAACGCCCAATCCCTGCGTCCGCTGCAACGACTGGCTCAAGTTCGGCAAGCTCGCGCAGTATGCCGAAGCCGTCGGCGCGGACTACGTCGCCAGCGGCCACTACGCCCGCATCGGCGCCGATCCAATCACCGGCAACAAAGCCCTGCTCCGCGGCCTCGATACTCACAAAGACCAGTCCTACGTCCTCTTCGGCATGACCCGCGACACTCTCGACCACACCCTCCTCCCCATCGGCGACTTCGAGAAGCCCGCTGTCCGCGCCATCGCCGAAGAACTGAAGCTGCCGGTTTACAACAAGCCCGACTCCCAGGAAATCTGCTTCGTCCCCGACCAGGACTACGCCGCCCTCGTCAAGCGCCGCACCCCCGAGGCTGTAAAGCCCGGCCAGCTCGTCGATCCCGCCGGCCAAATCATCGGCGAACACCCCGGCCATCAACACTTCACCATCGGCCAGCGCAAGGGCCTCAAACTCGCTCTCGGTCATCCGGTCTACGTCACCGACATCGACCCCGTCACCAACCGGGTCACCCTCGCCCAGCGCGACCAGCTCATGAAAAAGTCCCTCACCGCCAACCAGATCAACCTGCTCACCTCGCGCCCGATCCCAATTGGCCATTCCTTCCCCTGCTCAGCCAAAATCCGCTACAACCACCAGCCCCAATCCGCCACGGCAACGCTCATCTCGCCAACTGAACTTCGTGTCGATTTCGACCACCCGCAATCCGCCATCACTCCCGGCCAGGCAGTCGTTCTCTATGATCAGGATGTCCTTCTCGGGGGGGGATGGATTGAGACCGCTACTTGATTTGTCTGACAATTGTCGGGTCGGTGATACACGACGCGCAGTTCTGCACCGAGACTTTAGACTGCTGCGGCAACGCCGCTTCAATAATTTCGTATGCGAAGTAGAAACATCAAGCGTACACGGAGCTGGTCATGGAACCCGCGATCGCATCCGGGCCTCGCCAATTTTCGTCGTCGAAAGGAATTCCCTTGAACCGACGTTCGATCAGTCTCTGGGCGGCGCTGCCGATCTGCCTTCTCGCCTGCACCGTTTTCGCGGCCGATTATCGCTTTGACTCCACAATCTCTCGCGAGGTTCTGGAAAACTATCTCTCCCGTTCGATCAGCATGGAAGGTCTGCTCAACGGCCGCGGCGATCTCGATGACAACATCCGCATGCTGAAGCACACCGGGGCGAAGTTTATTGGCCGAAGCCTGTGCCTTTGGGGTGGAGAGGGGAAGTTCCTGGCCAACCTTGAACGCGCGCGGCAGCAGGCGCCGAAGGTTCACCAGGCCGATCCGGAGATGATTTTGCAGGCCTGCGTGTTTGAGATTGTCACTCCGCAGGTCGAGCAGGTTCCCGTGCCGGACTGGGTCTTTCTCGCGCTGGGGCAGCCGGCGGAGAAACGGAATTTCCGCTACGCCGACATGATCTATCCGCAAGGCCAGCGGCGCGACTGGGGCCGCAATGGCTCGGTGCCCGACGTCAGCCGGATGGAAACCAAGCTCTGGTTTTACTATCAGGCCGCCTCCTACATCGATCTGAGCATCGAGGCGATTCACTTCGGGCAGGTGGAGATCATGAATCGCAACGATCGCGACCTGTCGAACTGGTCGCAGGTCTTGGCGCTGGTTCGTGCTTATGCGGCCAAACACGCGCGGCGGCACATGGTGCTCTGCGACGGCCACGTGCCCAGCGGGGGCTTGGTGGCGGATGGGAAACTGCTGCTGGATTTTCATTCGTTTCCGCTGCGGATGATGGAAGTACCCGAAAAGCCGCAGGAGGCGATTTTGAAGGTGGGATTTTCCGACGGCATCTACGGAAAGAGCAAGGGCGGGGTTACATTCAGCGGCTGGAAATGCGATCACCTGCCGTATCTGGTGGAGATCGACAACTTTGGCAGCAGCCGCCAGCCCGGCCAGGCAAAAGCCGGCGGCATCTGGATCTGGGGGTACGATGAAATCACCTGGTTCGCGCAACAGAGCGAGCAATATCGCAACCAGTGGCTTCGCTACGGCTGGGACTGGGTGCGGAAAACTGATCCGGCCGGCCATTTTCAGATGCCCGGCAGTCGCACGCTGCGATCGCCGCTGGATGGGAAGCGCTGGTATTACGCGAACACCAAGAGTGCGGCGACGCTCGAAGGATTCGGCCAGGAAGAGACCATTCGCGAAATTTGGGCGGCCGACGTTGCGAAATGATCTTCTGCATCGATAACCGGGAAGCAATGACATGAATCACTTGATGAATCGGCGCATCGTTTCCGTCCTTGTGACGATTCTGTGCCTCGTAGTTGTATCCACCGCGAGGTCGGCACTCGCGGTCGAGGCCTACGCACCCTTCGACGGCGAGAAGACCACCTGGCACGAGGGATTCGACCGATACGACTTCGTGATGGATGAAGCGACGCTCGCGATTACGCCGTTCAAGGCGCCTGAAGGCGAAAAGTTTGGCGCGAGAGATCCCGCCAAAGGCCAGCGGCGCTGCATCGTGATCGTCCCGAAAAAAGTCGCGGAGGGGCAGCCCTGGTCCTGGCAGGGCTGCTACTGGGATCATCAGCCGCAAACCGAGGTTGCGCTGCTCCACCGCGGGTTTCACATCGCCTACATCTCCGCCAACGCGACGCTGAAGCCCGGCAAAGAATGGGAAGCGTGGTATGCGTATCTCACCGAGAAACACGGGCTGTCGAAAAAGCCGGCGTTCATCGGCATGAGCCGGGGCGGTGAATATGCCTACACCTGGGCGATCAATCACCCGGAGAATGTTTCCTGCATCTATGCCGA
This sequence comes from Tepidisphaeraceae bacterium, assembly GCA_036001665.1. Lineage (GTDB taxonomy): Bacteria > Planctomycetota > Phycisphaerae > Tepidisphaerales > Tepidisphaeraceae > JBGPEF01. Next base: position 8,460 of record DASYUA010000243.1, on the reverse strand, counting down.
CAATCCCGGCGGCAATCCGGAAATCTTCTCGAAGCTCGGCCTGCTGGCGCGGCAGGATGTTCCCCTGCTTCACGTCTGCGGCAGCATCGATCCTGTATTGGGAAAAAACTCGACACCCATCGAGGGCATCTACCAGCAATTGGGAGGACGAATCTCCGTCATGATCAAGGACGGCGCCGGCCACCATCCGCACAGCCTGCGCGATCCAACGCCGATGGCGGACTTCATTGAGCGGAGCGTGAATGCAAAACCGGTCGTCGCGCCGAATTATCTCGCGGGCAGAATCACCAGGAACAATTTCTACAGCATCCAGGACTCGTATCGCGACTTCCCAAAGGAAGGAACTTACATCACCTGCCGGGGGCCGCTCTTTTCAGAGTGCTACAATCGCTATTCATTCGAACTTGCCGGCGTGGAAGGACCGATCACCGTCATCGAGCCAAAGAGCGCGGCCGAGGGGACGCCATGGGTGCTGCGCTCGAGCTTTGTCGGGCGTGATGCGCTGGTGGACCTGGAGTTGCTGCGCAGGGGCTTTCATATTGTGACCGGCCCGGTTCCTTTTAACGCCGATGGTCCAAACCGCGCCCACTGGGACGCCGTTTACAAACATCTCACCGACCACAGCTTCTCCAAAAAGCCCGTCATGGAAGGAACTGGCCGGGCGGCGGGCGATGTCTATGCATGGGCGATTGGAAACCCGGACAAGGTTTCCTGCATCTATGCCGAGAACCCGGTTTTCCGCAGCACCATGTCAAACGCGCCGCTGCTGGAGAATCTGGCTCCGCTGGCACAAGCCGGCGTGCCGCTTCTGCACTTCTGCGGCAGCCTCGACCCCGCGCTCGACGAAAACACCCGCGTTCTGGAGAAATGTTATAAGGAACTGGGGGGACGACTGGATCTGATCATCAAAGAAGACAAGGGGCACTTCATACAGCCAGTAGACCCCAAGACCGTCGTGGATTTCATCGCACAGAACGCGAAATAGAAACAGCAATAACCCACGGGAACGGAACTGTTTGTGGATTGCGGTATCGCGCAAGTGCAGGCAATGAATCGCCGCGTCATGCGCCATCCTATCCCTGGTCGGCCACATTACTTTGCGCGGAATTTCAGTGGCCTACGAGGGAAGCGGCCGGCCGGGCTGTCCACCTCCCACGCTTAGATTGTGCGTTGACACAGTTGCAACAGGTGAAGCATAAAGTTGAATTCGTTGGTCTCCGAGGCACGTATGTTGCGCCGCTTCGGAGGCGAAGGTTGAGCTGCCATTTTCAAAAATCGATCTTCCCGGCACGACGGGGAGAGTGAATGCTTGTCAGAAGTCACCAGGAACGGAGGCTTTATGCCAGACGATCAACACTCGTCCCCGCCCAAGCTGACCCGCCGGGCATTGCTCTCCAGTGCGGGTACGGCGGCAGTGGCCGCGGCAATCGAGGGGTGCCAACCGTCTACTCAAGCCCCTGGACGCGGCTCAGCCGATGTGATGAAGGATGGGCCGGCGGTCGAGGGGGCGGTGCCGGTGACTTTGTGCGTCAACGGCACGGAGCGCCGGCTTCGGATTGACCCCAGAACAACGTTACTTGATTCCCTTCGCGAGACCATCACGCTGACCGGTACAAAGAAGGGTTGCGATCACGGCCAATGCGGCGCATGCACCGTGCACGTGAACGGCCGGCGCGTCAATTCCTGTCTGACCCTGGCCGTCATGCACGACGGCGAGGAAATCACCACCATCGAGGGCCTCGGCGCTCCCGACGCGCTGCATCCCATGCAGGCCGCATTCGTTGAGCATGATGGGTATCAGTGCGGGTACTGCACGTCCGGCCAGATCATGTCGGCGGTGGCGTTGCTTAAAGAGCCCTGCGGCCCCGCGGATGCCGATGTGAAGGAGCTGATGAGCGGCAATATCTGCCGATGCGGGGCTTATCCCAATATCGTGGCGGCGATCCAGCAGGTTCGCCAGAAGTCTTAGGCGTTGGGTAAAAGCAGGAGCCATTGCCATGCATACCTTTGAATTCATTCGGCCGAAAGATTCGGCGGCGGCGGTGGCCGTTGCTGCCGGAGCGAAAACCGCGCAGCAGGGAGCGGACATCCGCTTTGTGGCCGGCGGGACGACGCTGCTCGATCTGATGAAGCTGAACGTCGAAACGCCTGGGCGGCTCGTCGACGTCAACCGTTTGCCGCTCGACAAGATCGAAGCGACGGGCGACGGCGGGCTGAGCATTGGCGCTACGGTGCGGAATTCGGATCTTGCCCACCACCCCAGAGTGCAGCGGGATTACCCGGTCTTGTCGCAGGCCATCCTGGCAGGCGCTTCAGCGCAGCTTCGCAATATGGCCACGACTGGCGGGAATCTGCTCCAGCGCACGCGCTGCATGTATTTCCGCGACACCGCCATGCCCTGCAACAAGCGCGAGCCGGGAAGTGGTTGCCCGGCGATCACCGGCAGCAACCGCAGCCTTGCGATCCTTGGCACGAGCGAGAATTGCATCGCCACCAATCCATCAGACATGTGCGTGGCGATGGCGGCGTTGGAAGCGACGATCCACGTTCAAGGCTCGAAAGGATCTCGCGCGGTCCCGTTCGGCGAGTTCCATCTGCTGCCGGGCAACACGCCGCAGCGTGAAACGGTCCTCGAGCCCGGCGATCTCATTACGCACGTGACCCTTCCGCCGCCCGTTGCCGCAAGCAAGCAGGTTTATCTGAAGCTGCGCGACAGGGCGTCTTACGAATTCGCCCTGGCTTCGGCGGCCGTGGTGATCACGCTCGCGGGCGGGAATGTCACGCGGGCGCGCATCGCGCTGGGTGGCGTGGGCACCAAACCATGGCGATCCCCCGAGGCCGAGGCAGCGCTGGTGGGTCAGGCCGCAAACCAGGCGAATTTCCGAAAAGCAGCGGAAGCGGCCCTGCGTGATGCCAAGCCGCAAAGCGACAACGGGTTCAAGATTGAACTGGCCAAGCGCTGCCTCACGCATGCTCTGCAAATGGCCGCGACAGCCTGATTCCAGCGAAGGACCAAACATGCCAATGGCACAAGAAATACCGACAACGTCTCCGATCGGCCGCCGCACCCCGCGCGTCGATGGGCCGCAGAAGGTGAGCGGAAAGGCGCAGTACGCCTCCGATTTCCACTTTCCCGGGATGCTTTATGCCGTGCCGGTTGAAGCGACAATCGCCAACGGGCGCGTGCTCAAGCTCGACACGGCCGCGGCCGAGACAATGCCCGGCGTGCGAGCGATTTTTCATCGCGAGAACATCGGAAAGATCTCTCGCTCGACCCAGGGACCGGGGTTCGGAGGCATCACCGATGAGCGCCGCCCGCCATTTGAAGACGACATCGTTCGCTATTACGGGCAATACATCGCGCTCGCGGTGGCGGACACGTTCGAGACCGCCAAAGCCGCTGCCGATGCGGTTCGAGTGACGTACTCCAAAGACAAGCCGAATGTCGATGTCGAGCTTAAAGCGGACGATGAGCCGGACGTGCTCCCCAGCACGTTTGGGATGAACAACCGCGTCGAAAGCCAGCGCGGTGACGCTGGCGCCGTTTTCGCGAATGCCCCAGTCAAGCTTGACCAAACCTATGTCACGCCGACCGAGACGCACAATCCGATCGAACTGCACGCAACAACCGCCGTCTGGGATGGATCGACGTTGACGCTGTACGAGGCGTCGCAGGCGGTGTTCAACCTCCAGGGGATTCTCGCGCAGATGTTTGGCTTGCCCCAGGAGCGCGTCCGCGTCATCACCAAATTCCTGGGATCGGGTTTTGGAGGCAAGTTGTGGCCGTGGACGCATTGTCCGCTCGCCGCCGCAGCCGCGCGGCAGCTGGGCAAGCCGGTGAAACTCGTGGTCAGCCGCAAGATGATGTTCCAGACCGTCGGCCATCGCCCTCGCACCCAGCAGCGCGTGCGCCTCGGCGCAACCCCCGATGGAAAGCTCATCTCGCTCCAACACGACTATATCTACCACAAGGCGATCCTCGACGATTATCACGAAGACTGCGGCGAGGCGACGGGGTTTCATTACAGCGTGCCCAACCTGCGCGTGACTTTCGGCCGTGCCAAGAGGAATGTGGGCTCACCCACCGCCATGCGTGGTCCTGGCGCAGTGCCCGGGCTCTACGCGACCGAGTCGGCGTTAAATGAGCTGGCCGATCAGCTCAAGATCGACCCCGTCAAGCTTCGCGTCCTTAACGAGCCGAAAATCGACGAGTCGTTGGGGATACCATTCTCTTCGCGCCATTTTCTCGAGTGCCTGGAGCTCGGCGCGGAGAAGTTCGGCTGGTCGAAGCGCACACCCGAGGTCGGCTCGATGAAGCGCGACGGCTTGATACTGGGCTGGGGAATGGCCGGGTGTGCATGGGTCTCCGCACGCTTCCCGGCCGAGGCAAACGTCCAGCTTCGCGATGATGGCACAGCCCGCGTCGCCTCCGGCACGCAAGACATCGGCACCGGTACCTACACAATCCTCGCATTGTTAACCTCGCAGAAGACCGGCGTGCCGCTCGACAAAATTGAAGTGGTTCTCGGCGATACGTCCCTTCCGGAAGGCCCGGTGTCGGGCGGTTCGATGGTGACCGGTTCGATGGTGCCGGCCGTCTTTGAAGCGGCCGACAAGGCGATCGCATCGCTGCTGAATATCGCAACCAGCGCCCCCGGATCGCCCTTCGAGAAGCGCAAGCCCAGCGATCTGGCATTCGAAGGCGGCAAGGTCATTGTGAAGGCCGACGGCCCCGGCGGGGGGGTGCCGTTCGCGGATTTGCTGCGCCGCGCCAACATCCGCCTGGTTACGGGCAGCGGCAAATCCGAAGCGACGTTTGGCAATCCAAAACCGAAGTTCTCGACGCATTCGTTTGGCTGTCACTTCGTCGAGGTCACGTGGCAACCGGAAATCGCTCGCTTGCGCGTCAACCGGGTTGTAACGGTCATTGATGCCGGCCGCATTCTCAACCCGCTGGCCGGCCGCAACCAGATCGAAGGCGCGGTCGTGATGGGAATCAGCATGTCGCTGCTGGAGCACACACATTACGACCCGCAGAACGGCGCGCCGATCAACAGCAATCTGGCCGACTACGTGGTGGCCGTCAATGCCGATGCGCCGCCGATCGACGTGCATTTTCTCAACTTTCCCGACAAAGAGATCAACGAACTTGGCGCACGCGGCATCGGTGAGATAGGCCTGGCCGGCGTTGCAGCAGCCATCACGACGGGGGTACACCACGCAACGGGCATTCGAGTGCGCGAACTGCCGGTGAAGATCGAGGATTTGCTGGTGTGAGGTGTGTCACGGCTGAGTAAGTGCGTGCGGTGATGATCATGACCGAATTTGAAGAAGTGCTCGCGGGGGTGCAGCAACTCTGGAACCAGGGCCAACCCGCGGCCGTGGCAACTGTGGTGCGCGTGTCGGGTTCTGCTTACCGGCGTCCCGGCGCGCGGATGCTCGTCGGGCCCGGCGGCACACGGCGCAGCGGAATGATCAGCGGTGGCTGCCTGGAAGGCGACGTGGCACGCAAGGCCTGGGCTCTCACCGGTGAAACCTCGGCCGCGCTGCTTCGCTACGATTCGACGGCCGACGAAGATGGCACCTGGGGTCTTGGGCTGGGGTGCAATGGAATCGTGGAGATTCTCGTTGAGCGGTTGTCACAGGATGACGCCTTCGTCCGTTTCGCGAGCGAATGTTTAACCGCGGGAAACAGTGCAGTGATCTCCACCGTCTTCCGGTCGGAGGAAGCAAGCGGAATTTGCGTGGGCTCGAAGCTGCTCACTGACGAAGCAGGATCGCGCGGCGCCGGAATCACGCCGACGGACCGGAGCACAGCAATGATTGCCGCCGACGCGCGCCGATGCCTTGTGTCCGGCAGGACCCACTGGGCGGCCTACCCGGTAAACGGCCACCGGATCGAAGTGCTGCATGAATATATTGAGCAAGCGCCCCGGATTGTCGTCTTCGGCGCTGGATGGGATGCCGTGCCGGTCGTGGAGGCAGCGGCGTCGCTGGGCTGGAATGTGACGGTGGTCGATCGCAAAGCATCCCGCGCCGTCGCGTCTCGTTTCCCGCGCGCCAAAGAGGTGCTTGTTGTCGAGCCGGATGACCTGGATCGCTCCCTCTCCATCGACGCGAAAACGGCGGCCATCCTCATGAGCCACGATTACCAGGATGACCTCGCATATCTCGATTTCGTCCTGCGCCGCGCCGCGTGGTTTGTCGGCCTGCTGGGCCCGGCCCGGCGTCGCGACCGGCTTCTGGCCGACCTGACCGAACGGGTTGGCGCGCCATTATCGCCACAGCAGTCCGCGCGACTGTATGCCCCGGTCGGCTTGGACGTGGGCGCTGAGACGCCTCAGGAAATCGCCGTCTCCATCATCGCAGGGGTGGTTGCTGCTCGCTCGGGCCGACCAGGATCGATGCTGCGGCGAAAAGTCGGCCCGATCCACGATGTTTCGAAAGCTCTTACGTTGGCGAACAAGTTGCAGCAGCGGATTGGGCGCAATAGGGAGGCAATACTTTGAATAGACACATCGGAACCGTTGTGCTCGCCGCCGGCGCATCGACGCGGATGGGCGAGCTGGGCGCCAAGCAATTGCTTCCCTTCCGCGGCCAAACGCTGCTCCGTCATGCGGTTCAAACGGCCGTGGCGGCAGCGATCGGCCCGGTCGTGGTGGTTCTTGGCGCCAAAGGCGATCGAATGCGCGTCCAGATCGCCGACTTTCCCGTCCAGGCCGTGATGAACGATTGCTGGCATGAGGGAATCGGCACGTCGATTCGCGCGGGCATTGCGACGCTCCTTCGGCAAACAGACGCCGGGCGCCTCCGCGCGGCCATCGTAATGACCGCGGACCAGCCGCTGCTTTCAACGGGTGTACTTCATGCGCTCGTTGACGCTCATGAGAGAACAGGCCGACCGATCGCCGCCGCGGAATACGCGGGGACCCTGGGCGCCCCCGCGCTGTTCGCACCGGCGTTATTCGAGGAACTTTTGTCGCTTGAACCTCAAGGCGGCGCCAAGCAGCTAATCACGCTCGATACAGCGCGGGTCACGCGGGTGCCCTTTGCCGGCGGCGAACGCGACGTGGACACACCAGCCGATTATCGATGCGCATTGAATGGGTTACATCATATTGATTGAGAATCGGGCGGGGATGAGCGCCATCGAATAGATATGTCGCGACGTGCAGTCTCGGGTTGTCCCCCATGTCCCGGATGCTCCCCTGCTCATCCGGCAGCTCCCACTTCACCACTCCCGTCGCCGATTCCTCGGCCAAGGGCTGATCGAATTCCGGCCCGTGCAGATACCGGTTGATCAGGGCATTGCTCCCGTCGTACACCAGAACAATGTCCTCCCCATCATAGATGTACCGCTCCTTGCTCTCGTAGGTGCCGTCGCCGGTTGCATCGAGGCGCCGCTCGATCCGGCGATCATTCACGTCATAAACATACTGAAGCGCCTTGGTCTTCACCCCTCCGCTGGTGCGATACACCTCATCCGTCAGGCGGTTGCGATAGTCGTAGGTGTAATCGATGTAGGTGCTGTCGCTGATCTTGGTGCGGCGGGTGCGGTTGCCCTCCGCATCATAGGTGTAGTTATAAATCCCATCCGAGGTGAGCCGATTGTCAGCTCCGGTGGTGTATCCGCTGATGGTGCGGTTCCCCGACTTGTCATACGCGTACGGTTCATCGGTGCCCACCGCGTAATCGGCCAGCGTCACCTGGCTGGCCTGATCGTAGGAGTAGGTCACCGTTGTGTCGGGATTGGTAAAGCTCTTCACCCGTCCCTGGCCGTCATACGTCCAGGAATAAGTCACCAGCGCCGTGTTGTTCGGCCGGCGGTGCACCAGGCTGAGCAGCCGCGCGGCCGAGTCATACGCGTAATCGCTGTGGGTGACTTCGGTGATGCTGCCGGTGGTGCTGGAGCGGGTGATCTTGCTGTACTGGCCGCTCTTGTCGTAAACGATGTCGACGCGTTTCTGGGCGATGCCGGTTCCGGACTGGCTCAGGTTGTTCATCCGGCCGATGTTGTCGTAGTTGTAGGTGTTGGTGAAGTCCGATGAGCCGGCCACGCTGCTGATCAAGGCAAAGCGGCGGCTGGCCGCGTTGTACAAATTGGTCAGGATCACCCGCGGCAGATTGGGCGTGCCGTTGTTGTCGGTGCTGCTCAATCGGCCGGCGGAATCGTAGCTGTAGGCGTAGGCCGAATCGGGATCGGATGCGTTGCTGATCCGCCCGGCCGAGTCATAGGCATAGCTCATCTTCCGCGTGGATGTGCGGGCCAGCATGGTTGCGCCGGTGGCGTTGACGCCCGGCGGGGAGGCCATGGTGTAGGAGAAACTCGTGGAGTTGATGAAGGTGATCTGGAACAGGCCGTCGTATGGCAGTTGATCCACGCCGGAGATCTCGATCCAGTCGTTGTTGGCATAGCCATGGGCCAGGGAAGTGGTCACCGTGGCCGTCGTGCCCGAGAAG
>DASYUA010000242.1:0-3878 GCA_036001665.1 Tepidisphaeraceae bacterium | reverse complement strand
AATTCGGGCTCAAAAACATCGCCCGCAGCGCCGGCTTGATCGCATAATCGCTCTCCCGCAGCACCCGGGCAATCAACAGCACATCCGCATCGCTCGGCTCCGGCGTTCCAAAGAACAACCACAACCTCCGGGCCAGATAATTCGCCGGCTGCGGCTGATTGAATATCAAATCCACCACATCATCCGGCCCGTAATTCCCGCTCTTTCCAAAAATCGTCTTGCGATCCCCATCGTGTCGAAACGGCCTGAACATCGATCCCTTCGGCCCCACCGCCAGCCCCGTCAGTGCCCGCGCCACCTCTTTGATGTCATTTTCCGTGTATCCATTCCCCTCCCCCATCGTGAACAACTCCATCAACTCCCGCGCCAGGTTCTCGTTGGGCTTTCCCTTGATGTTCTGGTCCGCGTTCAGATATCGCAGCATGGCCGGATCATGGACGATCTCGTGGGCCAGCCGCTTGTAGTTTCCCAGAGCCTCCTTGCGGAACAGCTCATTCTGCTGCGCCATGAATTCCGGCTCGCGCACCTCCATCGCCCCCGAGCAAAACAGCCCATGCCAGAACAGCGTCATTTTCTCGTCCAGCGGCCGATCCGTCCGGCACATCCGGTCCACCCACCACGCCCGCAGCCGCTGCATCTCCTGCCGCCGCGCCATCTGCGCCGCCTTCTTGTCATCCGGCAGCTTCTCCATCTCAAATGCCGGCAGTTCCGCCTTGGCGAAAATCGGCTGAGTCGTCGGCCCATTGATTGGCGGCCCATTGAGCAAATATTCCACCGCCGCCACCTTGCCCATGACGTGAATCCGATCGATCTGTTCCGGCGTCCCCCCCAATCCCGCCCGGCGCAGCAGGTGCGCGGCATCATCATGCGACCATCCATCGGCCGCTGCCGACAGCTTCAAGGAAATCAAAAGGACCAGACCGGTCGCCAGATAAGCAATTCGTGTTGGGGATCGCATAGGGTAGTGGCTCCTACCTGTATATAACGTCGCGAACCACAGATTGTTTTAGCCTTATTGTGGTCGGTCTACCGCGTTTTCCGCCGTAGGGTGGGTACCGCCCACCATCCCCCTTAGGGTCCCTTCACCGCCGAAAGATAGGCAAATAAATCCCTCAATTCCCGCTCATTAAGCCCATTTAGAAGCTCTTCAGGCATGATCGAGGTGGCCAAAGCCCGCTCATCCTTGATCCTGTTCTTGGGAATCACCGACTTCTCCAGCGACGAGTCCGTCAATGTAATCTGCATCGCACCCCGCTCGGAAATCAACCCAAACAGCGTCTGCCCATCGTTGGTCTTGATCCGAAAATTGGTGTACTCCTCCCGCACATACGCGCTGGGATCGACGATGCTCAGCAGCAGGAAATCCAGGTTCTTCCTCTCATACCCCGTCAAATCCGGTCCCGTCTTCCCCCCTTCCCCAAACAGCGAATGACACGTCCCGCACCGCGCCATAAAAATCCCCTTCCCCACCCCCGCATCCCCCGAACCCGTCTTCAAAACGCCCGCCACCCGCTCCATCTCCCTCTGTTTCTCCTCCGAGCTCGCCTTCCCCGCCCCAAATGTCGCATCCGCCATCGCCGTCAGCGCGGGATTCTCCAACTGCCGAATTCTCTCAATCTGCTCCGCCGTGATATCTGCTTTCGCAATGACCCCGCTCTTCACCCCCTTCACCAACTCCTCCGCCCAAGCCTCCCGACTCGTCAGCGCCGAAATCGCCGCCCCCCTCACCCCCTGATCCCCCGGCAGCTTCCCATACATCTCCACAATTCCTTTCCCAATCCCCCCATCCTCAAAATGCGTCAGCGCGCTAAATGCCGCCTTCCGAACTGAATGCCACTGCGACTTCTCCGCCGCCTCCAACAACACCGGAATCGCCTCCGCCTTTCCCACCTGCCCCAGGATCTGAATCAACTCGATCCGTTGCGTCTTAAACTCTGCCCGATCGTTCTGAATCAGATCCAGCGCCGCCGCCATTGCAGCAGCATCCCCCGCCCGCACCGCCAGCTCCTGCCCGCCCCATTTCTTCAGCGCCTCCGCCAAACCCGGCGAAAGATTCTCCATCGTCCTCCCCTTAAACGCCTCCCCAATCCCTTCCATCAAAATCTTCCTCTCGCCGTCTCCAGGCGCTTTCTCCAGCATCGCCACCAGCGCCTTCTGATTCTCCTCCGTCGGCTCCGATGCCAACCGCCTCGCTAGTCGAGCGAAAATCGTCTCACGCGCCACCTCGCTGTTCCAGCTATCCTGCAGCACCGCCAACACCGATTCCCGGTTTGTCTTCAGTTTTGCCTCCACGGCCCACCAGAGCAGAAGCGGAATATGTGCATCTTTAGCATCATTTGCAGGATGATCCAGCATTGCCGCCAGGACCGCACTTACTCCCTCGCTGTTGATTCGCTTCAACGTTGATGCGATCTGGCTGCGAACCTGCGGATCCTTTTCGCTTTGCGACAGCTCAATTAGTCTCCAAACCACCGCTGCCGATGCCTTGCCAGGCAGGTCGCCGAACATGCGTATCCCCCAGCGCCGCACGTCGGGGTTCAAATGTTTCAGCGCATCGAGCCAATCTTCATCCCGCAACTCCTCTGTGGCGTGCAGCGCCCAAAGGGCCTCCAGTGCAACGTGGTCCTGAGAGTCATTTCGAGTGCGCCTCAGGCGCCATGGGCTAGGCTTATCCTGCTTATCGCCCAACAGCCGCAGTGTCGTCGCCCGCACCCAGCGATTTTTATCTCCGAGCCGATTGACCAGCTCTTCACCATTCAACTTCCCCATGTCAAATGGCTTGATTCCCGCCTTCCAATCCGCCGGTCTTATCCGCCAGATTCGGCCATTACTCCGATCCCACGTATCCCTCGGATCCACATGGCTGATCCTCTTCTCATAAAAATCCGCAATATAAATCGCCCCATCCGGCCCCGTCTTCAAATCCACCGGCCGAAACCACCCATCGTCGCTCGTCATCATCGGCGCTTCTTCAACCGTCTTAAACGTCGATCCCTCCCTCTTCAGCCTCGTCACCGTAATCCGGCTCATCAACGGATTCGGCCCAATGATCTTCCCCTCATACTCTTTCCCCAGCAGTCCCCCTCCATAAACCACAAACGTGTGCGTCAACCGATCCGCATTCCCCACGTGCGGCATGTGCCCAAAAAATCCAAACGCATAAGGATTGGTCAGCGGCCCATGTTTTCCCCATCCCTTCACGTAATACCCACCCTGCACATAGTGAACCCCTCGATACTGCCCCCAGTTCGTCCCCGAAAACAGATTCCCCTCATCATCAAACTCCACCCCAAACGTATTCCCGCCCCCCTCCGCGAAAATCTCAAACCGATGCTCCTCCGGCTGATACCTCCAAATCGCCTGCCCCAAAAACTTCGTCACCTTCTCCGGCTCTTTCGACAGCGGCGCGCGAATATTCGCCACGCACGTTGACCCCTGCGCCCCATAAATCCACCCATCCGGCCCCCACATCAAGCTGCTGGCCACCGCGTGCGTATCCTCCAACCCAAACCCCGCCAGATGCACCACCGGATCAGAATCCGGCACATCATCCCGATCCTTATCCGGATAAAACAGCAAATACGGCGGATTCATCACCCACACGCCACCCCGCCCATGCAGCACCGACGTCGCGATATTCAACCCATCCACGAACGTCTTCACCTTCCGAAATGACCCATCCCCATCCACATCCTCATGAATCGTGATCTTGTCATGCCCCGGAAAATGCTTCGGCGGCGGCAGGGGGGTCTTATCAAACTTCGCGCGAATGTATCGATCGTATTCGACAACCTTCAACCCCGCCGGAAACGGATACTGAATGTACTGCACCACCCACATCCGCCCCCGCTCATCAAACGAAATATTCAGCGGCTGCC
>DASYUA010000241.1:0-14023 GCA_036001665.1 Tepidisphaeraceae bacterium | reverse complement strand
ATTGGGCACGAGGAGGTGGAGAAGATTGAGTATCCGGAGGGGGAGGAGAGGAAGTTCGGATTCAGTGATGGGGCGATTGCGGTTTATAGCGGGGGTGTGACGATTAGGGTGAAATTTAAGAATGCGATGACGGGACGGCCGCCGTTGAGGATGGGGATTGCGTATCAGGCGTGTGATGAGGAGGCGTGTTTGCCGCCGATTACGAAGCAGATTGAGGTGAATACGCCGTGAGGAGAAGAGTGGAACGCAGATGACGCAGATGACGCAGATTGGCGCAGATCAGAAAGAGATGGTTATGGAAGGAAAGAGGTCTGTGGCGCTGGTGACGGGGGCTTCGAGCGGGATTGGTTTGGATTTGGCGAAGTTGTTTGCGCAGGGGGGACACGATCTGGTATTGGTGGCGAGGAATGAAGAGGCGCTGAGGGGAGTGGCGGGGGAATGTGAGAAGTTGGGGGTGCGGGCGCATGTTCTGGCGAAGGATTTGAGCGATCCGGGGGCGGCGCAGAAAATTTTTGATGAAGTGGCAGCGCGGGGGATTGTGGTGGAGGTGCTGGTGAACAATGCGGGGTTTGGGACGCATGGGGCGTTTGCGCAGACGAAACTGGAGGAGGAAGTGGGGATGATTCAGGTGAACATTGTGGCGCTGATTCAGCTTACGCGATTGTTTTTGCCGGGGATGATTGCGCGGCGGTCCGGGAAGATCATGAATGTGGCGTCGGTGGCGGGGTTTGTGCCGGGGCCGTATATGTCGGTTTATTACGCGACCAAGGCGTTCGTGCTGTCGCATTCGGTGGCATTGGCGCAGGAGGTGAAGGGGAGCGGTGTGATTGTCAGCGCGCTGTGTCCGGGACCGACGAAGACGGAGTTTCAGAAGCGGGCGAAGATGGCGGAGTCGAAAATGTTCAAGAAGCCCAGGTCGATGACGTCGATGGAAGTGGCGAAGGCGGGGTATGAGGGGCTGATGAAGGGGAAGATGATTGTGGTGCCGGGATTGAGTAATAAGGTGATTGGGATGGCGGCGAAGATTTCGCCGCGGGGGATCCAGGCGAAGGTGGCGGAGAAGATGAATAGAGACAGGTAATTGAGCCACTGATGGGGCACGCATGCACACGGATGAAGAGGGAAAACCGACGGGAAATGATTATTATTAGTTGTCCTTTCTATTGGTGATTCATGAAGTTTCGGGATGACCACGGGGGGAATGCTCAGCCTGCGGATGCGGGGGGGCATTTGCATGGAGTGGGGGGATGGGCGGCGGATCAACTGGTTCGGCTGGAGAATGAATGGAGGAGGTTGCAGAGGACGTTTGCGTATCATCCGCACGTGAGGATCATTCCGCTGCATGGTGATCCGCCGGATCAGTATCAGGTGGAATACCGGCTGCGGACGCTGATCATGGGGGAGGGTGGGGCGCTGGAGTATGCGGGATCGTGCGCGGTGCACATCTGGTTGCCGCCGGGGTTTCCGCACGAGCCGCCGCTGGTGAGGCCGATTTCGGCGATATTTCACCCGAACGTGGCGGCGGAGGGGATCAAGATCGATCATGTCTGGACGAGCGCGATTTCGACGCTGGCGGAGGTGATCAGCACGGTGGGGGCGATGCTGGCTTATCAGGAATACGACCCGAATGCCGTGTTCAATGCGACGGCAATGGAATGGGTGGCGGCGAATCCGGAGCACGTGCCGGTGGATCCGGCGGCGAATTTGAGCAGCGAGGCGGGTGGCGATCCGCTGGCGCGGATTTGCCGGTTTGGGCCGCGGACAATGGAGCAAATCCGGGCGCAGCTCAAGCAGATGTGCGACTCGCTGCTGGCGGCGGAGGGAGCGCCCAGCGCGCACGATACGAAGATGTTCTGCTCGCGGACGCGGCAGGCGCTGGGGGTTTTTATTGAGGATGATGTGCCGGAGGAATTGCGCGGGCCGGCCAGTGAGCTGGATGAGTGGGCGCGGGAAATGCCGGGGTCGATCGGATTATGGGAGGTGCTGCGGCGCTATCGGACGGCGGCGGCGGGGGCGTTTAACGTCGGGCAGCAACTGAAGGATTCGGAGAGGGCGCTGGCGCACGAGATCGGGGCGATCGATTCGCTGGTGGGGGAGCAGATTCCACAGGCGCCGAGGCAGGTGATGCGGATGATTCCGCCGGCGGGAAAGCTCCAGATGCATTTTGGAAACCTGGCGAACCTGATTGGGCGTGCGGAGCAGGTGGTCAATGAAGCGAGGACGGCGGCGGGGAAGCTGGCGGCGTTGCCGCTGCTGGCGCCCAAGAAATTTCCGGGCACGCTCCAGAAGCGGATTGAGTCGGAGGTGAGCCGGGTGGCCGCGCATGCGACGGAGTCGAGCGAGAAGCTGAACAATGCCTATTCGTTCCATGATCCATTGCTGGGGCGGGCGCGGGTTCACGTGGCCGGGCTGAAGCGGGCCACGGATTGGCGCGAGTATGCGGACATGGTGGATCGGGCGGAAGAGCTGGCGGCGAAGATTGTCGAGTGGGGGGCGGCCGGGATGCAGGCATATTACATCGAGAATGCTTCCGGGATGTTCGGGCCGTTTGAACTGGAACAGAAACTAACGATGGGGACAAGCGATCTGGCGGTGAGGAATCCGGCATCAACAATTATTGAAATAATCGATGCGAATACGGGATCGGTGATCAAGCGGGCGGAAAACGGCTCGATCATCAAGAACATCACCGATCCGCAGACGGGGGAAAAGTATCCGACGACCTTCCGGCTGACCGGGAATTGCGATGAGTTGGCGGTGCAGATGGATTACCTAACGCGGGAATCGACATTGATGCTCAAGGACCTGGTGGCGAAGGTGCGGCCGCCGGAGGGATGGCTGGGGCAGGCGCTGGATGTGTTGGCGAGCAACCTGGGGAAAGTGCAGCACGAGCATGAGGAGAAGCGGAAGCGGTGGAACTTGCTGCGGGATGATCTGGCATCGCTGCGGCCATTTAAGGAGCGGATTGCGACGGTGAGATTGTTGCAAAGGGTGGCGGAATTAGCGCCGATCATCGTGGCGCGGATTGAGGATGCGAAGAAGGCGCTGATGGCGGCGACCGACCGGGTGGGGGCGATCGTGGCATCGTGCAACACCGATCCGGATTCGGGGAGATTGCTGATCCCCAGCCGATTTGCCAGGGAATATCCGGATCAATTGCACAAGCGCGATGAGGCGAAGGCGTTGATCGAGCAGTTGCAGCGGCATGCGAAGGGGGTGGCGGCGGACGTGAGAAGGCGAGTGGATAATCCGGAGCTGAAAGGGTTTGGGGACCGGCCGGCGCTGGCGATTCTGGGGCCGATTCCGCAGGCGTGGGTGGAATTGGAGGCGCTGGTGGGAAATAAGGCGATTGAGGCGAAATTGGCCGAATTGGAGGGGCCGCTGGGGGCGGAGCTGAGGAAGCCGCAGGAGCTGGGGGCTCATGAGCGGGCGGGGGAGCGCGCTGGAAGGCCGCAGGCTCCGGAGCCGAGGCTGGGGGAGGAGTTGGAGACGGACCAGGGTGACTTTGTGAAGGAGGACCTGGGGGTGCGGGCCGAGGATGATATGGTGGATTTTGGGTTTGAGCCGGGGAAGCAGGAGTAGGCAAATCCGCGGGGGTTTTTAGTGGCGTAACATTCGGTGGGGACAGTAGTATCGGTTGTGTGAGCAAGAATTGCGCGTTCTTTTTTTTCCTGATGATTGTTTGTTCGCCGGCGTTTGCGGGGGATTGGCCGCAGCTTGGGTTTGATGCGCAGCATTCGTCCAATTCGCCCGAGGAGTTGCCGCGGGCGATGATGGTGCGGTGGGCGGTGCCGTTGCCGGAATTGAAGCCCGCCTGGCCGGATCAGAATCGGCTGCGGAACGATTCGCTTTACCAGCCGCTGATTGTGGATGGGAAGGTGATTGTCGCATCATCGATGGATGATTCGGTGGTGGCGTATGACGTGAGGGATGGGGGGGAGGTTTGGCGGTTTTATACGGGTGGCCCGATTCGGGTGGCGCCGGCGGCGGCGGGGGGAAGGATTTTTGTCGGGTCGGATGATGGGTTTCTGTATGCGCTGGAGGCGCGGAGCGGGTCGGTGGCGTGGAAGATGAAGGGCGCGCCACGGTCGCGGCCGGTGATTGGGAACGAGCGGTTGATTGATACCTGGCCGATTCGCGGGGGGCCGGTGGTGGAGGGAGGGCGGGTTTATTTTGCGGCGGGAATCTGGCCGTTCATGGGGATTTTTTTGCACTGCGTGGATGCGAAAACGGGGCGGGTAATCTGGACAAATTCGGGGGATGGATCGGCGTATCTAACGCAGCCGCACGGAGCGCCGAGCTTCGCTGGGATTGCGCCGCAGGGGAATCTGGCGGTGATGGGGAACAAGCTGCTGGTTCCCAATGGGCGGTCGCTGCCGGCGTGTTATGACAAGAAGACGGGGAGGATGATTTACTTTCAGTTGAACAATAAGTTTGGCGGGGACAATGTTGTCGTGGCGAAGGATTGGTTTTTCACGGGGGACATGACGTTTGATCTGACCAACGGAAAACCGGCGGCGTATGTCACGCCCAATCCGGTGATCGATGGAGGGATGGCGTATGTGGCGGTGAAGGAGGGGATCGCGGGGTATAGCCTGAGCTGCCTGGCTTGGCCGGAACGGGATAGCAAATTCGCCACGATCGGATTTGTGAATGGCGTGGCGTCGCCGGCGATTCGCAATGGAAAGACGCTGATACGATCCGGGAGCCGGTTGTACGCGGCGGGGAAGGGCTTTGTGGCGGCGATGGATTTGCCGTTTGCGCCGGAGAACCCGGATGGGGCGTGGCGGGTGGATGTGGATGGAGTGGTGGTGAGCCTGGCGGCGGGGGCGGGAGCGATTGTGGCGGTGTGTGAGGATGGAGGGATTTATTGTCTGGGGGATGCGAAATTGGGAGCGGCGAAATCGCAGCCGGTGGAGAGGCGGGAGGAGCGTTTTGTCGAGGCGGGGGCGGGGGAGATGGCGCGGGCGATACTGGCGGATTCGAAGATGGAGGTGGGATACTGTCTCGTGCTCGGAGCATCGGGTCAGGGAGTGGCCCGGGAGATCGTGAAGCGAAGTGGGATGCAGGTGGTGATGCTGGAGGGAAATGCAGGGAAGGCTTTGGATCTGCGGAAGAGACTGGGACGGGAAGGGATTTATGGGGAGAAGATTGCGGTCGTGGAGGGGACGCTGGCGAGCGCGAAGTTGCCGCCGTACTTTGCGAGCGTCGCGGTTGCGACTGATTCATCACTTCTGCGGGGCGATGATCTGGCGATTTTGTATCGGTCGTTGCATCCGTATCACGGGCGGGCGTATTTCAAGTCAGATGTTGCGATCGCAAGGCAATTTGAGGCGGAGGGGGCGTCGGTTGCGACGGTCGAGTCGATGGTTTGTCTGCGGCGAAGCGGAGGACTGGCGGGGGCGGGGAACTGGACGCACGAGCATGCGGACGCGAGCAACACGCGGGTGTCGGCCGATTCGCTGGTGAAAGCGCCGCTGGGGATCTTGTGGTTTGGCGGGTCGAGCAATGATGGGATGCTGCCGCGGCACGGGCATGGGCCGCAGCCACAGGTGATTGATGGAAGGGCGATAGTGGAGGGCGTGGACAAGATTCGGGCGATGGACATCTACACCGGGCGGGTGTTGTGGGAGAAATCGGTGCCGGGGGTGGGGTCGTATTTCAATAACACAGCGCACCAGGCGGGAGCGAATGGGACGGGGTCGAATTATGTTTCGCTGGCGGATGGGATTTATGTGGTGATGGATCGGGAGTGTTTGCGGTTGGATCCGAGCAATGGGGAAGAGATCGGGAGGTTTGAGCTGCCGACGGAGCTGTTGGCGGGGTCGGATTGCGTGTGGGGATACTTGAATGTGGAGGGGGATTATCTGATCGGCGGGTTGGCGAAGCGGGCGCATGCGCCGATCGCGGCGGCCAAAACGCAGGAGAAGGTTGATCCGGATGAGGAGCCGGACGACAAAGCGGCCAAGCGACTGCCGGCGACCAACCCGCGAACGGTTGGAAGCAAGGGATTGTTTGTGATGGACCGGCGGAGCGGGAAGGTGCTCTGGTCGGTGAATGCGCTGAAACTGTTCCGGCACAACGCGATTTGCATCGGCGGGGGGCGGTTGTATGCGATCGATACGAATCCCGTGCCAGCGCTTTTTGAGCGGGATAAGCCGGTGCCGGGGCCATCCGGAATGCTGCGGGTGTTTGATCTGGCGAGTGGGAATGTGCTGTGGGACACGTCAGACAATGTCTCGGGGACGTGGCTGAGTTATTCGCGCGAATATGATGTGCTGGTGGAAGCGGGGCGAAAGGCGCGGGATACGCTGCGCGATGAGCCCAAGGGAATGCGGGCGTATAAGGGCGCTACTGGAGATGTACTGTGGTTTGACCGCGAGGCGAGTGGGCCGGCAATGATTCGGGGGAAGATGGTTTTGAAGGAAAGCAGCGCGGCCGATCTGGTGAGCGGAGCGCCGTTGACCCGGAATGATCCGATCACGGGCTTTTTGGGGGAATGGAGCTGGAGCAGGCAGTATGGATGCAATACGCCGGTGGCGTCGCAGAATCTGCTGACCTTTCGCAGCGGGGCGGCGGGGTTTTATGATCTGGCACGATTCGGCGGGACGGGGAATTTTGGCGGATTTCGCTCGAGCTGCACGAACAATCTGATCGTGGCGGGCGGAGTTTTGGTTGCGCCGGATTATACGAGGACGTGTACGTGCAGTTATCAGATGCAGACATCGCTGGCGCTGTATTCGGATGCGGAAGCGGAGATGTGGACGTACACGGGCGCGAATAACGAGGCCGCGGAGCACGTGCAGCGGATTGGGATCAACCTGGGAGCGCCGGGGGACCGGGTGGATGACGCCGGGACGTTGTGGGTGGAGTATCCCAGCGTGGGCGGGAAATCGCCGACGGTGAAGGTGGCGGCGGCGGGGGAGAAGATGGAATTTTTCCGTCGGCACGCGTCGGTGGTGAGCGGGCCGATGCCGTGGGTGACGGCGTCGGGGGCGAGGAACATCAAGTCGTTGAAGGTGACGCTGAATGCGGAGGGGGTCGAGTGGTCGCCGTATAAAGTCAGGCTCTATTTTGCGCAGCCGGGGGCGGCGAAGGCGGGGGAAAATGTGTTTGAGGTGATGATCAATGGCGCGGTGGTCGAGAGGGGATTGGATGTGGTGGCGAAGGCGGGTGGGGCGGATCGGTCGATGGTGAGGGAATATGAAAATGTGGAAATGGGGAGCGAGATGCTCATTGAGCTGAAGGCGAAAAAGGGCGCGACGGTGTTGTGCGGGGTGGAGATTGTGGCGCAGAAGCTGCTGACGACGGATCGGGCGGAGGGGCAGGTTGGCAAGGCTATTGGCGGTTGAAGTATTCCTGTTCCAGCTCCTTTAGCTTCTTTTGCAGGGCATCCAATTCCTTCTGGAGTTTCTGCGCGCCGGCGGGGTTTTTGAAGACGTCAGGGTTGGCGAAGCTGGTTTGGCAGGCGGCGAGGGCGGATTCGGTTTCGCTGATGGTTTTTTCCAATTCGACCGCGGTAAGCCGGCCGAAGGGGCGCATGTAGGGGTTGTTTTTTTTGTCCTTCCTGGGAGCGCTGCGGGAGGGAGCGGCGGCGGGCTTGGGTTTTGGCGGCTCAGGGGTGCGCTGCGGGCGAGATTGTTGCGCTTCAGTTTTGGCCTGCCAGCTCGAGTAATTGCCGTCGAAGTCGACGATGCCGGGGGGTTTCAAAATGAACAGGCGATTGACGACCTGGTCGAGGAAGAATCGGTCGTGGCTGACGCAGAAGACGGTGCCATCATATTGCTTCAGCGCGGCCTCGACCGCTTCGCGCGAGGCGATGTCGAGGTGATTGGTGGGCTCGTCCATCAGGAGGACGTTGGGATGGTCGACCAAAAGCTGGGCCAGGCGGACGCGGGCGCGCTCGCCGCCGCTGAGCATGGACATTTGCTTGTGAACGTCGTCGTTGCGGAAAAGCATCAGGGCGAGAATGTCGCGCAGCTCCTTGTCCTTGATGCTGCGGCCTTCGGCGACTTCCTCCATCACCGAGTTTTCGGGATCGAATTCATCAAGGCGCTGATCGTAGTAGCCGATGTTCAGGTTCGCGCCCCATTTGATGTTGCCATCGTCGGCATCCATTTGGCCGAGCAGGACCTTGAGCAGCGTGGTTTTGCCCGAGCCATTGGGGCCGATGACGCCGATGCGCTCGCCGCGGCGGACGAGGAAGGAGATGTCCTGCCAGAGTTTCTTGTCGCCGAATGCCTTGGAGAGGTTGCGAACGGTGAGCACCTGATCGCCAGCGCGCTGATCGGAATTGATGGAAACGCGGATCTGCCGCTGGGTGGACACGGCCTGGATCATCTCATCGCTCTTGAGGAGGCGCTGGAGCCGTGAATTGCGGCCGCGGGCCTCTTTGCTGCGCTGGCCGGCCTGGAAGCGGCGGATGAATTCCTGCTGCTTGGCGATGTCCTCCTGCTGAAGCTCATAGGCCCGCTGCTGCGAGAGCTCGATCAGCTCGCGCTGCTGCACGAAGGCGGAATAATTGCCCTTGAAGCTGTCGAGTTTGGCGTTGCGGAGCCAGAGGATGCGGGTGGCGAGGCGGTCGAGGAGAAATCGATCGTGGGAGATGAGCACGGTTGCGCCTTTGAAGTCCATCAGATAGTGCTCGAGCCATTCGATGGCAACCAGGTCGAGGTGATTGGTGGGCTCGTCAAGCAGGAGGAGGTCGGGCTCGCTGATGAGGAGCTTGGCGAGGGCCAGGCGGGAGCGCTGGCCGCCGGAGAGGGTCTGGATATTCTGCTCCCAGGCTTCCCGCTCCAGCCCGACGCCCAAAAGGGTTGCCTCCAGGCGATGCTGCCACGCATAGCCGCCGGCCAGGTCAAATTCGTGCTGGGTGGTCTGGTATTGGTTGAGGACCTTTTGCAAAGCATCGCCTTCCAGGCCGGCCATGTCGTGCTCCAGCTCGCGCAGACGATGGGAGAGATCGTGAAGAGCGGCAAAGGCCAGCTCGGCCTCGTCGATGACGGTATTGGAGGCGTCGAAGACAGGGTCCTGGGTGAGATAGCCGACGCGGATGTTTCGGGCGATGCCGACGTCGCCGGAGTCGGGGGTCACCTCGCCGGTGAGGATTTTGAAGAGCGTGGTTTTGCCGCTGCCATTGGCGCCGATCAGGCCGATGCGTTCCTGCTCGTAGACGGTGAGGTTCACCTTGTCGAAGAGAATGCGCTCGCCGAAATCCTTTTCGATGTTGGATAGTGAGGCAACGGCCATTTCAGGGCGCACGATGGGGCAAAAGGGCGGGCGTGTCAACGGCGGGATTGAATCATTGACTCATCGGGTCATTGAGTCATTGCTGGAGCGCCAGGTGGCGTGGTCGGGCCGGACAATGATTCAATGGCTCAATGATTCAATGACTCAATTCCTCTAGAATCCCCGGCCGATGGCAAGGCCCCGCAATGACCTGATTGACCGGCTGCAATACGTGGGGTTGCGCGTGGCGTCGATGCTGATGCATTGCTGGCCGGTGGATCTGAATTTGAAGCTGGCGCGGATGATCGGGGATTTCATTTATACGATTGATAAGAGGCACCGGCAGCGGGCGATTTATAACCTGAAGCGCGGATTTCCAAACCTGTGCGAGCGGGAAGTGGAAAAACTGGCCCGGCGGTCGATGCAGAACCTGTTCATGTTTTTCGTGGAGGTGCTTTTTACGACCCGGCTGATGCGGATCGACAATTGGACGCGATATGTGCGGCTGGAGAATTTCAGAGAAGTGCTGGAGATGCTGGTGCGGAAGCAGCACGGGTTGATCATGCTGACGGGGCATTTTGGGAATTTTGAGATCAGCAATTACGTGCTGGGGACGTTGGGATTTGAGACGACGGCGATTGGGCGGCCGCTGGACAATCGGTATGTGAATGACTGGCTGATGGGGGTGCGCGAGCGGCAGGGAGGGAAGATCATCGCCAAGAAGGGAGCGACCGAGGAGGTGACGGGAGTGCTGGAGCAGAAAGGGGTGGTGGGATTTGTGGCCGATCAGAATGCGGGGAGCAAAGGGATCTTCGTGGATTTTTTTGGGAGGAAGGCGAGCACGTACAAGTCGATTGGACTGTTGGCGATGGAATATAACGTGCCGGTGGTGGTGGGATATGCGCGGCGGGTGAATGATCGGTTTCAGTTCGTGGTGGGGGTACAGGACATTATTCGGCCGCAGGATTGGGCCAATGAGCAGGATCCATTGCGGTACATCACGCAGAGATATACAAGGGCGATTGAGGATTTTGTTCGCAAAGACGCCGGGCAGTATTGGTGGGTGCATCGGCGGTGGAAGACGCGGCCGAAGGGGGAGGAGCCGGAGAAATATGATTAATACGTAGCACGGGCATCTTGCCCGTGAGCACGGGCGGGACGCCCGTGTTACAGGCAGAGGAGTTTTTGGTATTGGGGCAGGACGATGTCCCAGGTGAAGCGTTCGCGGACATCGCGGGAGGCGGCTTCGATGAGCCGGTGGCGGAGCAGGGGGTCATTGATCAGGCGATTGATGGCATCGGCGAGTTTTTGGGGCTGGGCGGGGGGGACGAGAAGACCAGTTACTTCATTTTTGACGACATCGCGGATGCCGGGGACGTCGGTGGCGACGATTGGGATTCCGGCGGCCATGGCTTCGATGAGAACCAGGCCAAATCCTTCGGCGGCGGAGGGAAGGACCAGAAGTCGGATTTGCGAGAGGGCGTCCTGGGGGCGGTGGACTGAACCGTGCAAGGTGAATCGGCGGGTCAGGCCAAGTAGAACTGTGGTGCGTTCGATTTCTGCGCGCTCGGGGCCTTCGCCGAAGATGTGCAGGTGGGCGCGGGAGATTTGGGCGAGTGCCTCGACGAGGTCGAGGATTCGCTTGATCGGGTCAAGGCGACCGAGAAATCCAATAGGGAAGTCATCGGTTTGGGGCGGAACGGGCAGGCCCGCAAATTCGGCGGGATCGAGGGCGTTGGGAATGATGATTATTTTGTTGCTGGGGACATCGGACCATTCAGCGGCCACAGACGCAACGGAAGGAGAGGGGACGACGATCTTTTCAGCGGCGCGCTGAGCGATTTTTTGCACGCGCCAGTGCCATTTTGGATCGGGCTGCGTGGTTTGAATGGATTGGATGAAGCGGATGTTGCGGGCGAAGAGAGAGACGGCGGCCGCGGCGGCGTTGGCGTGGACGAGGAAGCTGAAGACGGTATCGATTTGCTGGCGGGTGATCAGGCGATGCAGGCGGGCCACAACGCGGGCGTCGCGAGGCCCCTTCGCGTTCAGCGCGCTGACCTGAATTCCCGCTGCTTCGATTTGATCCGACACCGGCCCGCGCGGGGCGAGGGAGGCCACCTGCACCTCTCCGCCGGCGGCTTTGGCCAGCGACGCGAGACGAACGGCCAATTCGCGGACCACCGTCGGCGTTCCGCCGATGTTCAGGTCGGTCACCAGAAGAAGGATGCGCGGCATCGTCAGGGAATTGGATAGCCGAACTGCGGAATGGTGGTGCAGACGCGGATCACGCTCATGGCCGCCACGCTGGCGAGCATCAACCAGTAGGCCAGCAGGCACGCGATGGCCAGCCACGCCACCCATGGCACGTGGTGATCGAGCACCGCGCCGATGGTGCAGAACGAGCCGATGATGGCCAGACAGAGGGAGGCGAAGAGGATGGTGTTGCGGTATTGCGCGAAGTCGAGGCTGCCGTAGAGAAACCAGGCCAGCACGGCGAAGATGGTGCCGGCGATGGCGAGATTTTCGGCCAGGGGATCGATGTAAATTGCATTGGGCGCGCTCTGATACGAGAGCCGAATGGCCTGCCCATCGTGGTTGGCGTTGAAAGTGCTCATTTCCTCACCGCCGCGCCCGCCTTGGTGACCAGCAGCCTGAAGAGGGCGAGGTGTTCGGGGCTGTCGGTGAGGCGTTCGGGGTGCCACTGGACGGCGGCGAAAAGAGGGAAGGTTGGGTCTTCGAAACCTTCGATCACACCATCGGGCGCCGTGGCGATGACCTTCAGGCCGCGGCCAAGCTTGTTGGCGGATTGTTTGTGATAGCTGTTGGCGTCGATCTGCGGCTTGCCGATGGCGCGGCCAAGCGTCGAGTTGAGGTCGATGTTGACGGGGTGCTTTGGCGGGGGCTGATTCGGGTCGAGGCGACGGTGCTCGATAGCGCTGTCGCGGGGCACATCGGGGAGGAACTGGTGCAGGCTGCCGCCGCGATGCACATTCATGAGCTGGCTGCCGAAGCAGACGCCCAGGGTGGGGAGTTTTCGCTTTTCAACTTCGGCGATGAGGGCCAGCTCAAAATTCTGCCTCGTTTCATCCATGCGGACGGCTTTGGGGTGCCACTCTTCGCCGTAATGAGACGGATCCATGTCATTGCCGCCGATGAAGAGGATTCCATCGAGGGCATCAACGATCTGGGGGATGAGGGAATGATCGGTGTGGAAGGGGATTGCCAGCGGGAGGCCGCCGGCTTTTTCGATGGATGAGGCATAGTCGGCGTTGAGACTATAGGAGTTCGGCTTATCGCCGCTGTCCATGGTCAGGCCGATGATCGGGCGGTTCATATGCGACAAGTTATGCTTTGCATCGGCAAAAGGGAAGAAATAACCGCATATCCGGCCCCAAAATGACAAGCCTCAGCGGCAGCGATATGATGCGGGTGATGAAGTTCACGAAGATGCATGGGATCGGCAATGACTATGTCTACGTCAACTGTTTTGACGAGAAGGTGGCCGATCCCGCGGGCATCGCACCGCTGGTTTCGGATCGGCACACTGGGATTGGCGGGGATGGGTTGATTTTGATCATGCCCTCCGAGAAAGCGGATGTGCGGATGCGGATGTTCAATGCGGATGGGCTGGAGGGGGAAATGTGCGGGAATGGGATTCGCTGCGTGGCCAAATTTGCGTATGACCATGGGATTTCCAGGAAGAATCCGATGCGGATTGAGACGGGGCGAGGTGTGCTGTCGTTGGATTTGCAGGTGGATGGAGGGAAGGTGCGGCAGGTGACTGTGAACATGGCCGAGCCGATTCTGGAGCTGGGGGAGATTCCGGTGGATCGGGAGAAAGTGGTGAAGGGGGGACAGGGGGGACAGGGGGGGCGCGAGCAGGAATATCGGATTTCGCTGGCGCAGGGGAATGAACTGCTGAACGGCGTTTTTGTCTCGATGGGCAATCCGCACGCGGTTTTCTTCACGGATGACGTGAAGGCCGTGCCGCTGGAGCGGATTGGGCCGATTGTGGAGCATCACAAGGCGTTTCCCAGGCGGGTGAATGCGCATTGGGCGTCGGTACAGTCGAGGAATGAACTGACCATGAGGACCTGGGAGCGGGGGAGCGGGACCACGTGGGCTTGCGGGACGGGGGCTTGCGCGGTGGTGGTGGCGGGAGTTTTGACGGGGAGGACGGACCGAAAAGTCCTCGTGCATCTGCCGGGAGGCGATCTGACGATTGAGTGGCGGGAGAGTGACAACAACGTCTACATGACCGGGCCGGCCACGGAAGTGTTTTCCGGCGAATGGAAGCCGTAACACGGGCTTTCGGCCCGTGCCCCAGAATTCCCTATTAACCCTTCCTTCCGCATCTACTCCCTCTTAGTCCAACTAAGAGGTGAACCATGCGGCTATTGTCTCTCGCACTGCTTCTGATCATCCTCGCGGCATCTCCAGTATTGGCAGGTGGTTCGGATCCCACCGGATTGATCGTGCATGAATGGGGGACATTCACCAGCTTTGCCGGATCGGATGGAATCAGCCTGGAATTTCGGCCGCTGACCACCAGCGACCTGCCGGGGTTCGTGTATGACCGGGCTAAACAGGCAAATCTGTTCAACGCCCGTTTTTCGGCCGGGGATCGTTCAATCTACACGACCAAAGCAACCACTTCGTCGCGTCAGCGGATGGAGACGCCGGTGACCTACTTTTATAGCGACAAGGAACGGGTGGTGGATGTGACGGTGGGATTTCCGAAGGGTCTGCTGACGGAGTTTTATCCGCCGGTGCGGATGATGATGCCGGTTTTTGT
>DASYUA010000240.1:0-7237 GCA_036001665.1 Tepidisphaeraceae bacterium | reverse complement strand
GTCGCGCATTTCCTGGCAGAAGGTGTCGTAGGCGAGTTCGTTTTCGGTGGGGAGGAGGGCGGTGGTGCAGAGGCCGTGTTTCAGGGAGTTTTGGGAGGATCTTTTGCGGCCCGCCTCGGATTTGGGGCCGGAGGAGTGTTGGGCGTTGAGGCGATTGGCTTCGAGCTGTTTTGGAGAGCACATGGCTTTCCCCTTTTCTGGCCGCGGGGCGGCCGAATGTCGGGCAGGAGAGCCCGACCTACCGTGGTGGGGCGAGCCCCACCCTACGAGGAGGAGGTTTCCCACCCTTTTGGCCCAACACGCTGGCGGGAGTCCCGGAGCGCTGGGCAATAGGATGGTAGCAGGGGGGAGGGGAGGATGTCAATAGGAATATTTGGGAAATATTAGGTTATATGGTTTGCGGTGATAAATATCGTGTTATTGCTAAGAAGAACCGTCCGGCTTAGTGCGGGGTAGTGCGCGGTAGCAAGAGGAGGATGAGGATGAGGATTGCTAAGGAGGACTGTCCCGCTTAATGGGGAAGAGGAGGATTAGGATGAGGATGAGGATTTAGAAGAGGAGTAAGAGCAGGGTGAAGAGAAAGAGTAGGAGGAGGAGGGAGGGGGATGGGGGGGCTGTTGCCCATGGTGGGGGGTTGTTGGGAATATTGTCTGTTGTTTGGACCGATCGGGCCTAAGATACCCGTCGAAACCATGAAAGAACGAATTCAGAAAATCCTGGCCAATGCGGGCGTTGATTCGCGGCGGAATGTGGAGGAGATGATCCGGCAGGGGAGGATAGCGGTGAATGGGAAGACGGTATGGGAGGCGCCGGTATTGATTGATCCTGAGACGGACAAGGTGGTGGTGGATGGGCAGTTGGTGCGGCTGGCGACTTCGGGGCCGCAGAGGCGGCATTATTTTATTCTCAACAAGCCGCGGGGGGTTTATTCGACGAATGTGGCGCAGGGGGCGCAGGTGCGGGCGATCGATCTGCTGCCGCGGAAGCTGGGGGCGCGGCTGTATCCGGTGGGGCGGCTGGATGCGGAATCGAAGGGGTTATTGCTGTTGACCAATGATGGGGAGCTGACCAATCGGCTGACGCACCCGCGGTTTGGGGTGGCCAAGACGTATCGGGCGATCGTGGCGGGGTATATCGAGCAGAGGATGCTGGGGCCGCTGGAGAAGGGGATTTGGATGGGGGATAAATCGGGGAAGGGATTTAAGACGCCGCGGAGCCGGATTCGGATTTTGCATCGGTCGGGGCAGCAGAGCGTTTTGGAAATTACCATTCGGGAGGGGCGGGAGCTGCCGGTGCGGCGGATTCTGGCGAAGCTGGGGCACAAGGTGAAGGAGCTGACACGGGTGAAGATGGGGCCGCTGACGCTGGAGGGGCTTTCACCGGGGAAGTTTCGGCCGCTGACGGCGAAGGAAGTGAGATTGCTGCAAAAGCTGCCGATGAAGGTGGGGCGGAAGGAGGATCAGGGGCGGGTTGCGGAGGAAGGGGAGGAGGAAGGGGAGGAGTGATTATTCGGACTGCGTACCGTTATCGGCATAGCGCGGCCAGCGCCGCAACCAAATGACGAATGACGAATGCCCAATGACGAAGGAATGACGAATGACGAAGATACGCATCGATGAGTACATCGATGCGTGGCGGACAGGAATGTCCGCCCCACCGGGAAAAGCCCCCTCACCCTGACCCTCTCCCCCGAGTACGGGGGCGAGGGGAAAAGAGCCAATACGGGGGCGACTCGATGAGTACATTGATGCGTGGCGGACAGGAATGTCCGCCCCACCGGCAGAAGCAGGCTAAAAGCCTGCGCTACAAGCGTGCCGAGGCGGGGCGGTAAACAGTCATTTGGTTATTCGCGGGTGCGCTGGTGGAAGGCTTCCTTGAGGCGCCTGGTGATGGGGCCGACTTCGCCGGAGCCGATCTGGCGGCCGTCGATTTTGGTGACGGGCATGACTTCGCCGCCGGTGCCGGTGAGGAACATTTCGTCGGCGATGTAGAGATCGAGGCGCTGGATGGATTTCTCGACGCAGGGAATGGCCAGTTTGTGGCAGATTTCGAGCATGACGCGGCGGGTGACGCCTTCGAGGATGCCATCGTGAGTGGTGGGCGTCTGGACCTGGGTTTCGCGGACGATGAAGACGTTTTGGACGGTTCCTTCGGCGACGTTGCCTTCGTGATTGAGCATGATAGCTTCGGAGACGCCGGCGTCGTTGGCCTCGATGCGGGCGAGGATGTTGTTGAGATAATTGAGGCTCTTGATGCGAGGGGAGAGGGCGCTGGGGTGCATGCGGAGGGTGGAGGCGGTGATGACGGCGATGCCTTTTTCGAACATTTCGCGGGGATAGACCTGGACGATGTCGGCGATGATGATGAGGGAGGGATTGGCGCACTTGTTGGGATCGATGCCCAGGGAGCCGACGCCGCGGGTGACGAGGACGCGGATGTAGCACTCATTAAAACCGTTGGCTTTGACGGTTTGCTCCATGGCGGATTTGAGCTCGGCGGGGCCGAGGGGGATTTTGAGGCGGATGGCCTTGGCGGAGTCGTAGAGGCGGCGGACGTGGGCGTCGCACTCGAAGATTTTGCCGTTGTAGACGCGGATGCCCTCGAAGATGCCGTCGCCGTAGAGGAGGCCGTGGTCGTAGACGCTGATTTTGGCGTCGGCTTTGTCGACAAGTTTGCCGTCGATCCAGATTTTGAGGGACATGGTTTAACATTAAACATACAAATCCGATTCGTCCAATGGAATTTTGTGAATCCAATCGGTTGTAGCCTGCGGTGGGCGAGTTAGATTCACGCGAACCATGAGCGACGGGACACCATTCTCCGGATATTCGCCGTCCATACGCATCACGCTCGAACTCGACGGGGCCGCATTCGACGTCGCGGAGGTCGGTCCTGATCACGTCACTTTGCGTTCGCCGCGTGAATGTGCACCGATGAGAGCTGTTCTGATCGTTAATATCGACGGGAGAGTAAAGAGACGAAACGTCATGCTGCCAGAGGGGATCGTAGCAGGGCGGGATCGACAGCCAATCATTTGTTTGGAGACGGCGTCGTTCGCAAAGGCGAGTTGATGCCACAAATTCCCGACGATGTGGCTCGGTACGCTTCACAGCGCGGGATGCTGATAGAAGGCATCCTTGGCGCGGGCGGTGGCGCAAGAGGCGGGGGTTTACATGCTGGATATTCATCCGCACAACGTGAAGTTTGAGAATGAGGCGCCTTAGCGGGGGCGGTAACGGTTTACCGTTAGCGACGGAAATGGCGGGAATTCATGGCAAAACACGGTGTGCGGCCGACGAACACGCACCGATGAGTACATCGGTGCGTGGCGGACAGGAATGTCCGCCCCACCGTCAGAAGCAGGTTAAAAACCTGCACTACAACTGACCGCGCGGGACGGTATGGAGTTAGCGGGGGCGGGGGGAGTCTTCGGTGGTCAGGCGGCCGTCTTTGAGGAGGAGGACGCGGTCGGCTTCGCGGGCGAGGGTGCGGTCGTGGGTGACCATGAGGATGGTCTGGCCTTTTTCCTGGTGGAGTTTTTCGAGGGCGTTCATGATCTGGCGGCCGGTTTCGGCGTCGAGGTTGCCGGTGGGTTCGTCGGCGAAGAGGACTTTGGGCTGGTTCATGAGGGCGCGGGCGATGGCGACGCGTTGGCGTTCGCCGCCGCTGAGCTGGTTGGGGCGGTGTTTGATGCGGTGGGCGAGGCCCATTTGGTCGAGGACGGCGGAGGCTTTGGCCTTCAGTTCGGATTTTTTGGAGCGGAAGGCGAGCCAGGAGTTTTCGATCATGGGGGCGAGGAGAGTGTTTTCGAGGACGTTGAGTTCGGGGAGGAGGTGATAGAACTGGAAGACGAAGCCGAACTGGGTGTTGCGGAGGTGGCTGCGGTCGGATTCGCTGAGGAGGCTGAAGTTGCGGTTTTCGTAGAAGATGTCGCCGGATTCGGCGATGTCGAGTGCGCCCAGGAGGTGCATGAGGGTGCTTTTGCCGGAGCCGGAGCGGCCTTCGATGGCGAGGAATTCGCCGCGTTTGACGGCGAGATCGACGTGCTTGAGGACGGGGACGGAAGAGTCGCCCATTTTGAAGGATTTTTTGACGGCGGTGGCCTGGAGGATGGTCTGGTCGCGCACTTCAGGTGGGGCGGGACGGTCGGCGGTGGGCTGGGTGGTGGGTTTGGCCAAGAAGATTACTCCCAGCGAAGGGCTTCGATTGGGTGCATGCGGGCAGCGCGGACGGCGGGCACGAGCGCGCCGAGGACGGAGGAGATGATGGCGACGATGACGATGATGGTGGCTTCTTTGGTATCCATGGTGTTGGGGATGAGGTCGAAGAGGTAGACGGAGGGGTCCCACATGACGATTTTGCCGTTGGAGATTTTGCCGAGCCATTCGTGCAGCTCGTTGATGTAATGGATGATGAGCCAGCCGACGCCGAGGCCGAGAAATCCGCCGACGATGCCGATGGCCAGGCCGTAGCCGAGGAAGATGGAGGCGATGCCGCCGCTGGTTGCGCCGACGCTCTTGATGATGCCGATGTCGCGGGTTTTTTCGACGACGATCATGTAGAAGATGCAGAAGATGAGGAAGACGGCGACGATGCTGATCATTCCGAAGAGGATGGTGACCAGGCCTTTTTCCTTTTCGACAGCGCCGATGAACTGGGCGTGGACTTCCTTCCAGGTTTGCACCTCGATGGGGAAGCGGTCCATGAAGGCGACAGCGCCCTGGGGGAGGTTGCGGTTTTTCACGGATAGGACGACCTGCTCGATTTTCTGGCGGCCGGCCTGGAGATCGACGCCGGGTTTGAGGGCGACCTGGATGTCGCTGGTGCGGGCGGGGCGATCGTCGGCGGCATCCATGCCCAATTCTTCCTGGAGCTTGGTGAAGCCGACGTAGACGGTGTTGGAATCCTGGATGGAGACCTTGGTGCGGCTGTCGTCGATGATCCAGTAGAAGCTGAGGGCCTCCTTGAGATCGACGCGGGAGCCGTTGGGGGAGATGGGGAGGAGGGTCAGTTGGACGAATGCTTCGTAATTTCGCGGGTCGCGGACGAACTGGCCGGTTTCATCCTTGTGTACACCGATGAGAGCGCCGCCGGGGATGATGCCGGGCCATTTTTTGATGGCTTCTTCGGTCATTTTCCCGGGAGGCATGTAGTTGATGTCGGGGCGGCGGTCGAAGGTGATGTTCCTGGAGCCCTTGAAGTGGTAGAGCGAGCCGGCAAAGCCGTTGACCTCGCCGATGTTGGGGGGATAGCCGATGACTTGGACGCCCTTGGTGAATGCGTTGTTGAAATTGGCCAGGCCCATGGTTCGGATGACGGGGACGGCGGCATGGACTTCGGGGAGGGCCTTGATTTTCTCGATCATGAGCTCGTAGTTGGGGAAGCCGGTTTCGGATTTGCCGTGGACGATGATGTCGCCGGAGATGCTGTGGAAGGACTCGTTGAACATGCGGAGCCAGCCGCCCATGACGCTGATGACGACGAGGACCATGGCGGTGCAGAGGATGACGGCGATGAGGGAGACCCAGGCGATCCTGCGTTTGCGGAGGTATTTGAGGATGAGGAGGAGTTTGTACAAAAGCGGAATACCTCAATCAGGCCGATTTTCTGGGCTTTGCATTGGCAGACCCATCGTCCACGAACGAGAGGATGCTGCGGAGACTACGTTCAATGACTTCCGACAGTGTCATATTATGTCGGGAAGCGTACTCAGTGGATTTGGTGACGATGACTTCATCGAGTTTCAGGGTCACGGATTTTGGCCGGCTGCGCTTCACAAAGATTGAGCGAACACCGCGCGCGCGTGACCGCTCAAAGTCCTCTCGCTCGGCCTTTGACAGCGGCCGCATCCTGGACATCGGTATCGGCTTATCAAACTCCTTTGTAGCCTCCTGCAACTCCTGGAGGTTCATTTCCCAATATGGTTTTTTCGCTTTCGATCGTTTCATATCAACCTTTCCGTCGCCGGACGGTTCGTTTCTCGCCATGCCCAAGGTCGCGAGCGTGAATCACATATCCAAACTGCTCCCCGGCCTCCAGTGCCAGCCGGTCCTCTAAGTTTAGCTCATTCGGATCGATTTTGTCGGGCGGTCGCACGACGTAAATGACCTGCAAATAGCGGCCACGCGCGGTTTGCCCACGGACGCTGAACCGGTCGGGGCCGATTTTCTTTGGAAACGGAGCAACCGCCCCTTCAACCACTTCCTGAGCCTCCTGCCAAACGACAGAGTGTTTAGCGATGTGGGACTCATTCTCCTGATCCCAAATCAGTCTCATTCTATTGCACCGGCTTCATGAGGGGGAAAAGGATCACATCGCGGATGCTTTCGGCGCCGGTGAGCATCATAACCAGGCGATCGACGCCCATTCCCATGCCGCCGGCGGGGGGCATGCCGTATTTAAGGGCGGTGAGGAAGTCGTCGTCCACTTTTTGCTGCTCTTCCTTGTCGCCGACCTGGTGGTGGAAGTGTTTTTCCTGGACGTCGGGGTCGTTGAGCTCGCTGTAGCCGGGGGAGATTTCGACGCCGTTGATGGCGAGTTCGTAGACGTCGGCGAAGCCGGAGTATTTTTGAGACTCGCGGGCGAGGGGAATGAGGACCGAGGGCATGTGGGTGACGAAGCAGGGGTCTAGGAGGGTGGGCTCGATGAGCTTTTCATAAACTTCGAATAACTGCTCGAAGGGGCTGTGATGGAGGATGACATCGCGTGCGCCGTGGGCTTTGAGTTTGTCCCAGACGTCGGGTTTGGATTCCTGGAATTTGCGGCCGTCGAATTTCCAGCCGGTTCGCTCTTCGACGAGGTCGGCCAGCCGCACGCGTCGCCAGGGGGGTTGGAGATTGATGGTTTTGGTCACTTCTCCGGCGGCGTTCTTGTGTTCGATTTTCAGAGTGCTGAAGACGTTCTGGGCGATGGTGGTGATCATGCTTTCGACCAGTTCGGCCATGGTTTCCCAGGAGCCGTAGGCCTCGTAGGCTTCGAGCATGGTGAATTCGGGGTTGTGGCGGGGGGAGATGCCTTCGTTGCGGAAATTGCGGTTGAGCTCGAAGACTTTGTTGAAGCCGCCGACGAGGAGGCGTTTGAGATAGAGCTCGGGGGCGATTCGCATGTAGAGGGGGATGTCGAGGGCGTTATGATGGGTGACGAAGGGGCGGGCGGCCGCGCCGCCGGCGAGGGGTTGCATCAGGGGGGTTTCGACTTCGAGGTAGCCGCGGCCGCTCATGAAGCGGCGGATTTCCTC
>DASYUA010000239.1:0-42897 GCA_036001665.1 Tepidisphaeraceae bacterium | reverse complement strand
TGGATTCCTTGGTGGGCAGAAGAATGAAGTCGTTGGGCGAGCCGATGCCGTATTTAAGGCCGCCGCCGGTGGTGCCACTGGGGTCCAGGCGATAGAGCCAGCCGTTGAAAGCGTAGCTGCCGGTGTGTTCCTGCATCCAGGAATTGGCCATATCCGGGCCCCAGTATTCCCAGACGCTGCCCCAGCCATAGGACGGCTCGGTTGTTTCCGGGCAGAGGCGGATTCTGGTGCTCTTGCCCTGGTATTTGAGGAGCACGCTCATCCAGAACGTTGGATAGTTGTCCTTATAGTAGAACGATTTCTGGCGGGAGTCGTTCTGGTACATCGAAAAGGCCATATTCATCTGCCGCAGATTGGAGAGGCAGTAGACGGATCGCGCCTGGCCCCTGGCCCTTTGCAAAGTGGGCAGAAGAATGGCGATCAACACGGCGATGATGCCAATGACCACCAGCAGTTCCACCAGAGTGAACGCGCGGGGACGGGCGATTTTCATAGACGGCCTCTCGGATGTGCAAAACTCCGCTCGCGAGAGAGATGTGAGCCTCAGGTATTCTACCGCGCCTGGCCAATTGAGAACAGGCGATTTGGGCGAGAATCAGGCTCTTGATGGAGTTGCGGGCGCGGCCGGGATGTCGATGGCGGGAGTGTGGCGATCGTCAATGAATAATCCGCCGCCGGGCGAGTGCCGCCAGCGCGGGCAACAGCACGATCGCCAGCGCGGCCGGCTCGGGGACGGCAGGCGTCACATCGGCGAAGGTCTGGCCCATGCGCAGCTCGTCCACTGAAAAAGCGCCGGTGGAATAAAGCGTGAAGCCGGTGGCGATTGTCATCCCGCTGTCGAACTTGATCGTGCCGATGGCCGGTTCGGGCCCGCCGGGTATTGGATCAACATAGAGCGTGAATCGATCAGGTTCGAGCTGGTTCATGAACTCGGCCTTCACCACCAAGAGCGCCGTCTGGCCAATGACGACGGGCACGGGGGATGCATGCTGGAACGCTCCGCCACGGTCCTCAATCACATATTGCGTCAGAGCGTCGGCCCCGGGCTTACCGGTAAAAAGTTCCGGTTCATCCACAAACTCCAGCGTGACTCCGAAGAATCCATTGAAGGCACCACCGTTGAGCGTTCCTTCGGGCCGGATCAGGAATGAGAAGTAGCGCGTCTGACCGGTCTCGCCAATCGGGATGGCGAAGTCTCGTGTAAGCCCTGCGATTGCGTTGACGGCTGCGGAAGTGGCGCGGTTTCCGCTGGTAAGCAGATTACCAAATGTCAGTGATCCGGCGGCGATGTCGTAGTTGTCAGAGATGGTGGCGTTGAATCCGCCGGGGACCCATGGCGTGGCAAAGCCGAAGGAGCCCGCTCCGGAGCTGCCCTGGAGGTCAGCGCCGATGCCGCTATAGCCGAAAGGCTCGTAGCTGAGCAGGTTAGCGCGTACCGTGGTCGCGGTAGCGACAAGAAGCGACAAACCAAGAACCAGACCCCGAAATGAATTCCTGGACATGCCTCACACTCCCTTGTGTGCGGGCGAGATGCCCGAGCCACGAGTGCAATTTACCTCGGGATTGCATGAAAACAAAAAAAATCTGGAGCACCGTAGATTGGCGTGGCGGGCGATCGCATGTGGCCTGTAAATCGTGGGGCGGACATTCCCGTCGGCCTTCTGTCGTCGCCCGAAACTTCACCCGAAAAATCCGACCTGCTCGCCGCCCGGATTGGCGGCGGTGGGATTCTCGCGCGAGAGGAAAATCGTCCCCGCCTTGCGGGCGCGTCTGCGTTTGACGGCCTTTTTCCAGGCGCGTTTTCGCCCAGGGGCGCTGCGCAGCACCGGGCGCTTTTTGCGGACATATTTCCGCTTGGTTTTGCGTACGGGTTCCTCGGCCACCCCGCCGTTCTGCATCGCCAGCATGAATCCCACGCCGCCGGCCCCGAGCACGACGACAATGGCCGGCCAGGGCATGATGCTGCGGTAACCGGCCGCCCATCGCACCAGCGACGCACTTGAGAGAATCACCACCAGACCCGATAACGCGAGAAACCAACGTCTCATACCCCTCTTATCGTGACTTTCAGGGGCGGCCATTGGTCATTTGTGACTCATCAGCGGGCACGATCTTATTGCCGTTCCCACACGACTTTATTCACCATAAACCGCCCCTCATCGACGAAATAGGTCCCCTGACGCTGCCAATCATCCGAACTCTCGGCGGCGGTGTAGAGGATTTTGGACTCGGTGCGCCATTTGCCTTTGGCGACATCGCCGTGGCCGCCGTTGACGAGGGAGGTGTCGGAATTGCCCGCGGCCACGCTGCCCTTGAAGGATTCGTAGGCGCCATCGGCCTTGAGGATGAACCAGAGATCGATGGCCGCGGAAAAATCGCCGCTGACATAGGCATCGGTGTGACGCCAGCGGCCGACAAGGCGCTGGTCGATTTGGGCGGCGTCGCCGTTGCCATCTGTAGTGGTGACGGAGGATTCGTTGGAGGCGGAGTGGTCATCGCAGGCGGTAGGGCCCAGGAGAATCAGGCCGCCGATGCCCAGGCCAAGACATGTGAAGATGGCGCGCTTGTTGGGGCGGCCGTGTTTCCAGAGGAGTTGATGGACGATGCCGGTGATGTTGGCGATGGTGAACATGAGATTCCTTTGCATGGCTCGTAATATGGGATCTTAACGGCGGGTTTTCGGCCAACAATTGCCCCAAAGAGGGCAGCATTGATGCGGATTTAACCAGGAATTTGCGCTTTGCGGACCAACTCTTGTATAATATTGCAAGTCAAGCCATGTATTCGAGACCTGATCACTTTCGCCGGGCTTTCACGCTGGTCGAACTCCTCGTCGTCATCGCCATCATCGCGATTCTGATCGCCATTTTGCTGCCGGTGCTTTCGGGAGTGCGGCGGCAGGCCAATGCGGTCAAGTGCAAGGCGCATTTGCAGCAGATTGGGCAGGGGTATTTTCTTTATGCGATTGATTACAAGGGATATTGGCCGGTATCGGCCGTGGAAGACTATGACGGTCTGACGCCGGCGTATTGGCAGAACATCATCGGAAAGTATATGACCAAAGCGAAAATCGGCGTGACCTCGACGACCGATGAGGATGCGATTTTCGCGCGGCGCAGCATCATCTGGGGCTGCCCCGTCTTCGAAGGCTATTTCACGGGCACAATCGGGGGGGTCAATCGGCTACAGACTGGGTATGGGATGAACTCCGAGGCGAGGATGCGCGAAGACTACCCCTCTCCCGCCAACCTCTCGATGAGCGGCAGCGCTACCGCCACCGCGCCGATGGAAAAGGCGCTGATCCGAACTTACAGCATGGGGCGCTGGATGAAGCAGACGGAGTTTACAAAGCCTGCGCAGAGGGCGCTGATTGCCGATTGCCGGTTTTGGAGTTTAGAGGCGCTCAATCCGATGGGAGGAGTCATTCCGGGACAGGAAGTCAGACCCACGGCGACTTACACGAGCGGGGTTTCGGGGCAGACGACGTTTGATTTTTACCGGCACGGCCGCACGCCGTCGGTGGAGGGGACGCAGTATTCCACGACGGGCGGATCGGTTTCCTACAACATCCTCTATTGCGATGGGCACGTGGCGACGTCGAATGATCGGAAGGATGCGTATTTGTCGGTGCGGATGAAATTTCCGGGGTGATGAATGCGGAGTATCGGGCAGGAGTGCCGACCTACCGGATGCGGGGACGAGTGAAGGAACTCACCGCATCACCCACTGCTGCTCCACCAGATCGATCACATCATTGCCGGGATTCTTTTCATCGCCGGGGACGAAGTAATCGATTTGCAGAGTTTTCCAGAGAACGATCGGCTCTTTCTTGCCTTCGGGATTGGTGCGCTCCATGGGATTGCCCTTGGCATCCTTGAGGATCACCGATTCGCCGCTGAGGCCGGAGATGAAGATGGAAAATCGGCCCATCTTGGGGTTGGGCTCGGGCCAGATGGCGACGCCTTCGCGGGCCTGGTCTTCGCCGACGCGCAACTGGCCGGCGATGTCGTTGAGGGCCTCGAGGCGGGGATTGCGCTCCTTGATGCGGATGGTCTCGAGGACGGTCAGGGGGATGTGGTTGTCGCTGCGAAAGACCTGCCCGTCATTGGCCAGCATTTCGAAGTAGGGGAGGAAGTTGTGCTCCTCGCGGGAGAGGTTGGTAACCGTGAAGGTCATGTACCAGAACGCCTCGGGCTCGCGGGCGGGGCTGGTGCGGACGACGATTCGCTTGGGGGTGGCGTAGTCGAACTTAAATTCCCAGGAGATTGCGTAGGGACTGGGCTTGGGGAAGGCCTGGGACGAGGCGGGAAGCAGTGCCAGGATCAGCACTGCGACGATGGAGCGAATCATGGTGTGGATCATGGTGTGAAAACTCCAAGTGTCGGGCAAGAGTGCCCGACCTACCGGGGAACTCTGGCAGGAGTGCCCGACCTACCGGCAATTGGGGCAATTCGGTTTGCCGTTCCTGCGGCAGGTGCTATTCTTAACATCTGTGGGGATACTGTCAAACATAAGTTGGCTGCGAGGGCTGCGGCCGCCACTGGAAGTGGCGGTGGGGGTGCAGATCAGGCCGGCAAATGATTCAGAGCTTCAACCCGCGGTGAAATTGATCCTGGGGACATCCTCCGGGCACGCGGATGAGATGCAGGTGAGGGAGTTCATGCGCCTGGCCGGGGCGCATCGGCAGGATGCGGGAGGGATTTGGGTGGCCGAGCAGGCGGGAAGGCTGCTGAGCGCGGTGATGCCGGTGGTAAGCCCGGGAAAGACCATGCTGCTCTTTCTCCCCGCCCATCTTCACGGCGAGCAACAGACTGCGCTAACGCGAAAATTGATCGATGCAGTTTGTGCATGCGCTGCGGAGCAAGGGGTGCATCTGGCGCAGGCGCTTCTTGAAGTACACGATGAACCTTTGCAAACATTGATGACGGCGTGCGGGTTTGGGCGATTGGCCGAGCTGCTTTATTTGCAGTCGGTGGTGGGAAAGGTGGCCGAGCCGCCGCTTCCGGCCGGATGCAAGTGGCTGACCTATTCGCCCGCGCGGCATGAACTCTTTGCAAGGGCGATTCTTTCCACCTATCAGGACAGTTTTGATTGTCCCGGGCTCAATGGGCTGCGGACCATCGACGACATTCTCGCGGGGCATCGCGCGACCGGGAACTTCGAGCCCAACCATTGGTTTATTTTGTGTGAAGACGATCTGCCGCTGGGCGCGGTGCTCTTGAGCAAGGTGCAGCGAACCGATGTCACGGAATTGGTTTACCTGGGATTGGTTCCCGCCCGCAGGGGCCGTGGTTTGGCGGACATTCTGATGCGCCGGGCCGCGGCGGTGGCGATGGCCTCGAAACACGGACGATTGTCGCTGGCGGTGGATGCGGGAAATGTGCCAGCACTGAAATTGTACTGGCGGCACGGAATGCAGGTGATCGGTCGAAAATTGGCGCTCTTGCGCGATTTGCGCGCGGGACGATCATAATTCGATGCAGCGCCGGCTCCTTCGCGCTTGTGCACACATCGTCCACAGTGCTTCAAAAATTGTGCAGGGCGCGTGAAGCAAAAATTTTTTTCTGGCGCAGTTGCCGGGCGGGCCAGATGTTTACGAGCGTGTGAATTAAATTTCAGCGAAAGTCTGCTTGTCATTGGATGAGTTGCGGGCTATTTTTCTCCCCTGATCGATTTGGTTATTTCACGTTCAACCGGGAACCGCACAAGTCGTTTTTTAAAAGAAGTCTTTGATGAGAAAGCGTTTTTTAAGAAGCGTTCAGCGCTCGAATTGTTGACTCTCTCTCATTTGGATCGGGCTTGCACGGATGCAACGGGATTTCGGCGAGGAAAAAACTGGGACGAGTGGGTGCGATGGTAAGGCCTTTTTGGAAGCACATATCTCATCCCTCGCCGCAAAACTCATCTCGAACGGATTCGATTCTCCACGGATGGTCTACGTAGGCACGACGCCTTGCACCGCCTGAAGTGTTCCGCCGCTTTTTCAGGGTGGAGCGCGGTGCTTAGAACGGCCGGCGCGCAACGCCCGCGCACTGGCCGCCAAGGGAAGGTCCATCCTCGCAGGGGACGGGCCTTTAGTAAGACATTCGACCAAGGAGATCGACGTGAGCTGCATTAGCGCACACGATCCGCAGTTGGAGCGTCTGGCCGACGCCATCGCCCAACGCGTGGGACAACAGCGTTACAGTGTGTGGTTTACCAACTCCACACGACTGGATTTGAAGCAGGATGAGCTGGAAATCGCCGTCCCCAATGATTTTATCAGCGAATGGATTTTGCGCAACTTCGCAAAAACCATCCAGGATGCGGCCCATGAGGTGCTGGGATGCTCGCTGCTGGTGCGGTTTAATGTGATGCCGCAACTTTTCGTCGGGCATGGCGAGGATGGCGAGATCCCGGCCGATCGGCCACTGACCATCGCCGGGGCGCGGCACCGCAATGGCAACGGGCACATTAATGGAAATGGTCATGGGAACGGCCGTGCGCACCCCATCGGGAACGGCAATGGCCCCGCGCTGGCGATAGCCGGCGGGCACGGCATGTTGCATTCCGAGCGGCGGATGCGCACGGAGTTGCCGCCGATTTTGCAGCAGTTGGCGAGGCAGCCCATTAGCCCGCCGAGGCTCCGGCATCATCTGGAATCGTTCGTGGTGGGGGCCGGGAATCAATTGGCCTATAACGCGGCCGTCTGCGTGGCCGAATTTCCGGGCGTGCAATACAACCCGCTGTTCATCCATGGCTCGTGCGGGCTGGGCAAGACACATCTGCTCCAGGGGCTCTGCCGCAAATACATCGAGAACCATCCAACCAAGCGCTGGGTGTATCTGACCGGGGAGGAATTCACCAACGATTTTCTCACCTCGCTCCGGCAGAACAAGGTGGATGCCTTCCGGCGGCGGGTTCGCGATCTGGATCTCCTGGTGATCGATGATGTACACTTCATGAGCGGCAAAAAGGCCACTCTGGAAGAATTCCTGCACACGTTTAATGCAATCGAGGCTGTTGGAAAACAGGTGGTGATGGCCAGCGATCATCATCCCAAGATGATCGAGGAGTTTGGAGAGTCGCTGATCAACCGGTTCGTCAGCGGCATGGTGGTGCGGATTGATCCGCCCAATCACGCGACGAGGTGCCAGATTCTGCGCGGACTGGCCGCGCGGGCGGGGTTGGAACTGAGTGAAGAGGTGATTGGCTGGATTGCCCGGCGGGTGACCCAGAATGTCCGCGAGCTCGAGGGCGCGGTGACCCGCATCGGCGCCCTGGTGAAGCTGACCGGGCAGGTGCCGGACCTGACGATGGTGCAGTCCTCGCTGGTGGACCTGGAGCGGCAGATGATCGCGCCGGTGAAGCCGGAAAATATTCTGACAGCCGTGTGCAATTATTTTGGGCTGGAGATGAAGGACCTGATGTCGGCCCGGCGGCAGCGGACCATTAGTCTGGCCCGCAGCCTGGCCATGCACCTGATCCGCAAGACGGCCAAGCTGAGTTTTCCGGAGATCGGGATGCGAATGGGTAAGCGGAATCACAGCACGGTCATCTCCGCGTGCAAGCGGATGGAACGGGCGACGGGCCGGAATGAGGTGCTGTTGTGGTCCAGTTCCGTTGGTGAGCGGAAGGAAGAGGCGACGGAGTTGGTGCAGCGGTTGGAGGAGTTGAGCAGGGCGATGAATTAGGCATTGGGGTTCAGGAAAAGAGGGTGCCTAGTTGCTGGGCAGGTTTCTTGGCCACGGTGTGCATTCGCGCGCCGTTGGATCAATCCAGATAATCCAAACCGCGTTTTTCGCTCCAAAATTGGGGCATGGCCGCGGCATTGGGTTTGTTATTACGCATGACGCAGCCGTCACGGTGGCGGTTGCGGGTGGCGCGACGCTGCCCGAAGTCAAGGAGCGCGGTTGGTTCCCATGGGCTGCGTCGCTCGGCCAATGTTGGTCGAGCGACGCCCCAGCCCTGGGGTTTTTGTTGCGCGCTGAAAATCGAATTTTCTAATGACTCCCCCATCCACCTCTACTTATCCTCAGCAATCTCAGCCCAACACAGCCTGGAGGATAAATGAGCTGCCACATCCGCCTCCCATTGCCTCTGTGCGTTCTGGTGCCTCTTGTGCCGAGCTTATGGAGCTGCGCAGCGCCGCCGCGCGTTGAGATTTCTCTGGCCCCTGCCCCCAATTCGCCCCTGCCGATTGCTACCAACTTTGTGACGATTATGGACGTGAACTCGGATCACCACCAGGACATAATCCTGACCGCCCAGACCCATCTACAAATCCATTTCGGCGACGGCAGCGGCCAATTTCGCACGGCCCCCGACTTCGACCTGGACATGAAGGAACGCGCCACCGAAATGTCCATCGCCGATGTCAATGGCGATGGCAAACCGGACATCATCACTGCAAATCACGACCGCTACAACGTCTCGGTCTTCCTGGGCGATGGCAAAGGTAAGTTCGCTCCTGCGCCGGCTTCACCTTTCTGGCCCAAGCATGGCAATCATCCCCACACCCACGGCCTGCTGCTCTGCGATGTCAACAACGACAAGAATCCCGACATCATCACGGCCAACAACGACGACGGCGACATCGCCGTGATGCTCGGCGACGGCCGCGGTGGGTTCTCATCGGCCGCCAAATCGGGTTTCCCCTGTGGGCCAAGTCCCTACCCTCTGGCCGCTGCTGATGTGAACGGCGATGGCCACTTCGACATTCTGGTTCCCAACAGCACCCCGGAAATTCGGACCATGACCGTGCTTCTGGGCGATGGCAAAGGTGAGTTTACACAGACCCCCTCTTCGCCGATAAAAATCCCCGCCCCGGCCCAGAGTGTCTACTACGTTGCCGCCGGCGACCTCAATGGCGATGGCCACATCGATGTCGTTCTGGATGGCAATGATGACGACTGCGCCAGCGTGCTCCTGGGCGACGGCCGAGGCAATTTCAAACCCGCGCCCCAATCTCCGCTTCACATGGGCAATCCTGCCTGGCACATGGCGGTTCTCGATTACGATCACGACGGCGCGCTGGATCTGATTTCGGTCAATGAGCGAAGCGTTCGCATTCACTGGGGCGATGGCCACGGCTGGTTCAAGCCCAATCCGCTAGTGATCCCTTCGGGAGGTAAGGGTTGCTGGAAGCTGGCGATGGGCGATCTGAACGAGGATGGTTTTCTGGATGTGATTACGCCCAACGTCGAGTCACAGGACCTGACCGTTCTTCTGAGTCACACCAGCGCCAAATGATTCTCCGCGCCTGTCACGAAGGTCAGGCGGCTTTGCGGAGGACCTCGGTGGGCTTGGGGCGGATTAATTTCAGGGGTTGTTGGATTGCATTGAACAAGTTGTTGTAGACGTTGCTCATCATGAATCGCA
This sequence comes from Tepidisphaeraceae bacterium, assembly GCA_036001665.1. Classification (GTDB taxonomy): domain Bacteria; phylum Planctomycetota; class Phycisphaerae; order Tepidisphaerales; family Tepidisphaeraceae; genus JBGPEF01. The sequence continues at coordinate 33,537 of DASYUA010000239.1, read as the reverse complement.
CGGCCTGCACGGTGGGGCGGGCGGTGGCATCGTGAATGAAGGGCAGGAAGACCACAACCGCCAGCAGCCGCATCACCGCGCTGACGGCAAAGAGAATGTCATAGCCCCGGAACGTCTTGAAGAGCCAGAAGTGTCCCCAGTTTTTCAATGATTCGGCGATCACGCCCGCGGCCAGGCCGCCCAGACATCCGGCGATGTTGATGATCACACTGTTGATGGCGACGTAGGCGCTGCCGCCGCCGGCGCCGCCTTGCTCGGGAGTTTCGGACATTTCCAAAACAATGTTGAAGTTGGCAATCTCCACCGCTGCCCAGAGCGCAGCGCCCGCGGCCGAGAGGATGTAACCGATCCAAACGGTGGATTCAGTCAGCAAACACCAACCGATGCCGATGGGCACCAGGCCGAGGGAAGCAACGACCAGCAGCGGCTTCTTCCCCATGCGGTCGGCCGTATGGCCCCAGAGGCCCATGAACAGGAGCTGCGCGAGGTAAGGCGTGATGATGAGCATCATCTGCGCGGTGCGGTTCATGTGAGAGCCGGATTTGGCGGCCTGGTCCATCACATAAAGCGTGACGAACTGCCCCATGAAGCTCATGGCAAAGAAGAGCGTGCCGACGAAGCCGGCGAACCAGAGGAAGCGGCGGTCATGAAGCGGTTGGCGGAGGGCGCGGATCAGCTCCAAACCCATCTGCGGGCGCTTGGGGATGTCGGGAACGTACTCGAACATGTGAATGTCCAGCACGCCGAAGATGGCCGCGATGATGAAGATACCAGCGCACCAGCGCATCACCGAAAACGGATCGGAGCTGGGTTGAGTATCCAGGAGCCAGCCGACAAACCAGGCGGCGGGGACGGCCGTGAGCATTCCGAATTGCCGGCGGCGGGAAAAATATTTGCCCCGGATGCGGTCCGGCACGAGGTCGGCCATCCACGTGACCCAGGCCGGCCCGCCAATCGCCTGCCCGGAGTACATGATGAACATGAGTCCGAGGAAGACGCTCATGGCCAGCCGCGCATCGGCCATGCCGCCCTTGTTCATGATCCACAGCGGGGCAACCGCGATGATGAACCAGAAAAAACGCTGAAGATAGAGGCCCATGAGGAAGATGCGCTTGCGCTGGCCAGTTGCTTCAATCAAAATGCTGGCCGGAAGCGAGAGAAGCGACGCGAGGAAGGGAAGTGCCGCCAGGATGCCGAACTGGAACTGCGATGCCCCCAGTTTTTTGGCATACAGCGTCAGCGGCGTCCCGGACATGGCACTGAACCAGACCGAACCGAACATCCAACCGTAGGTGGCGATGAGCATGGCCCGGCGGAGGGCCGGCCCGGTTGGAGGTTGATGAACATGTGATAAAGGGAGAACAGAGCCCCCGCTGGCAGCAGCAGTTAGGCCGATACCCACCCCAGTGACATCCATTTCACCGCCCGGCTCAGCCATTTGCACTCACTCTTCAACCCTTCGATCCATAAAGCTCAGATTCTAGGCCGCCGCCCGACCGGGGCAATTCGCAAAGCTCAGCAATTACGCCCAAAGACCGGCCACACGGGCAGTTACATCAATCGGACACTGAACAGTTTGTCCAGCGGCCGCGCCGAGCAGCCTGTAGAATTCATCGTAAGTTTAGGCTGGCGAGTGAATTAAAATTTCCTACGCCACGAGGGCGCGTTCTTTGCAAGCCTGAGCAGCCTTTCAAAGATGGGATGTGCGGCGGAGTCGTCGCTTCTCAGTTGTTGAATCACCCCAATTAGGAAAGGACTCGATCATGCGCAAACCTCTCGCATTGTTTGCAGCGGCAAGTCTCTCGGCCGGCGTCTTCGCCTATATCGGCTATGACTCGGCCGCGTTTGCCAAGGATGACCAGCAGAAGGCGGCCGACACCAGCGGAGCCGGCAGCGGACTTGGCACCAGCGGCAGCGGCCAAAAATCATCGGCCTCGGCAAGCGGCCGGGCATCGCTCCCTCAGGGAACGCAGCGCGCCGACCAGTCGGATGAAGCGGGGATTCGGGCAACGCTGCGGCAGGTAACCATCGCAGCGCTCAAAGATGACAGTCTGAGCGATCTGACAAATTACTTCGCCAGCTCGGACCGAATGAAACTTCGCGCCTTGGCGCAGGACAACGCCCAGATCAAGGACAAGCTCCAGCAGCTACGCAAGGACTTCAAGGCCAAGTACAACACTGACTTCGAGCCCGATGAAATGGTGTTTGGAAAGGCCTACGACACACTGATCATCGTGCAGGGTGAAGTTGTCAATCCAGCGCTCATGAGCAATTGGCCGGTGGATTCATCGGGCAAGGCCGGCAGCACCAGTGGCGGCACCGGCAGCAGCAACCTGCGGTCGGATACGAGCGGGACATCCAGCGGATTGTCCGGATCGAGCTCGTCGAGCGGCGGGATCGGCGCATCCTCATCGACCGATCGCAATACCCCCTCGCGCAGCACCGATAAGAATTCGAACAGCGCAACCGGAACCGATCGCAGCTCTTCATCCAGCAGCTCGGGCACAGGGATCTCCGGCAGCTCCTCATCCTCTTCAGGATCAGGGTTGAGCGGGTCATCCTCGACCTCGGGCACTGGCGCAGCATCGTCGATGGGTGTGCAGAAGGGATATGGCGTGGCCATTGTCACCTTCCCGGCGACGGAATTAGCGCCGGAAGCGATCGTCTCGCTGGTCCGTGAATCGAGCGCTGCGGGTGGCGCACCCGGCGCGGCCGGATCCTCCGGCAGCAGCACCGGAACCGGGTCAAACACCGGCGCGGGTTCCAGCAACTCTTCGCCCCGCAGCGATGCCAGCTCGACGTCGGGCATCGGCGGCAGCTCGTCAAGCGCCTCAGGCGCTGCCGGCACGTCGTCGAGCGCCGATCGCTCATCCTCTTCTAGTAGCGCCAGCCCGGATCGCTTTGGCACATCCAGCTCCGGCGCCGGCAGCGCGACGGCAGATCGCTCCAGTACGCCCGGCAGCAGCTCCACGGCCGATCGGTCCACCACCTCTGGCGGCCTGAACAGTAGCGGCCGCACTACCGCATCGGGTCAGGCTGGCGCCAGTGACTGGAAGGTGAAGCTGCCCGATAACATCACGGCGGATCAGCTCCAGAAGAACCTGGCCAAACACATCGATGAAGCGTGCCAGGCGAAGGACAAGTGGCCTGCGGATAAGACCGAAGGTTATCGCACCGTCGCCCAGCACATCTTTGCCGCGTTTTATGATGTGAGCCCAGGCGGCGCAGGCGGCGCTGGCACCGGGACCGGCCTGGATACACCACCAATTCGCCAATAGTCGCTCCGTCTTACTTTGAACGGGTGCGGAAATTTTTTCGCACCCGTTCTTTATTGCGCGCCAATTCCGGCCATGTTGTCAGTGCAAAACTGACGGTCGTGCTGGACCATGTCAAACTGGGATGATCGTTTTTCTGACAGAATTGCAACAAAAAGCACACTTCATTCATTCCGGCCCGCCGGGCGGCCCGTTCTTTGCAGCTTCGCCAGCAACTTGAAACCCATTCACTTAGTCGTCAACGAAAGGAGCTTCCCAATGAGAAAACACCTGAGCGTCCTTGCCGCCTTGGCACTGGCTATTGGCCTAACCGGTCTATGGAGTCAGTGGTCGAGGGCTGCGGATGAACAAACCGGACAGAAGGTGGACCGTGCGGTTGATAACGCCAGCAACAAGGCCGATCGCGCCACCGACAAAATCGGCGATGCCACGCGCGATGCAACCAACAAGACCAGGGACAAGATCGGTGACCTGGATGTGAAAACCGAGAAGAGCGTGGGCCAGACGGCCGACCTTCCGGCCGGCATCCAGAAAGCCACCAAGGATGATTCGGAAGATATCCGCGCCGCACTGGCGGATACGACCGAAGCGGTAATGAGCAAGAGCTTTCACAAGGTGCGCAATAAGCTGGTCGATGCCGACCGCAATCGGCTCAAGGACCTGAAGGATGACGATGCCACCTTCGCCGGCCGCATCGAGCAGATCCGCAAGGACTGGAAGGCGAAATATGGCAAGGACTTCGACGTCGAGCACAAGATCGCCTTTGGGCCCGACTTCAAGGGATTCACGATTGTGCAGGGCGAGATTGCCAATCCCGCGCTGCTGAGCAACTGGCCAGTGGACAATTCCAAGGCCAAGAGCGGGGCAGGCGCCTCGTTGAAAGTTGGCGAAACCAAGCTTGAAGGCCAGGCGACCGTTGGCGGCGCTGGCGCGGGCACACCCGCGGCTGCCGATGCACGCCGCGATGAGACCAACAAGCCCGGTAACAAGCCCGGCGATCGCAATCTGGAGAAAGGCCGCAATGTGGCGATCGTGACCTTCCCGGCCGAGGCCGGCATGCCGGAAATCACGGCGTCGCTCATCCATGAGCTGCCGGATCAGTGGCGGTTTGATATCCCCGACAACATCGATTCGATGAAGTTCTACCAGAACCTTCTGGCCCACATCACCGCGTTTGGTGACATGAAGGACCAGTGGCCGACCGACGCGAACGAGGCCTCCCGGCTGTTCACCCATCATGTCGTGGAAGCGCTCTACGACATTCCGGCGAAGTAGTAACCGCCGGCGGATTTGATCCAATGCGACGCGGCCGTCTTCGGACGGCCGCGTTCTTTTTCGCGCATTTTCGCAGGGTCCGCTTCCGCGGACGGTATTTCCCCGCGTTCGCTAAAGCGGACCCTGCGAACTTTTTTGTTTTGCCTGGGGATCAGGCCACCGCGGCGGCGGCCTTTTCTTCAGCGAGGATGCGCCATAACCGATCGAGAAGATCCTCGACGCCCTGTCGGCTGACGCCGGAAATCGCGTGAATTTCCCTGCCCGGAAGCTCATCGCGAAGCTTCTGAAGCGCTTCATCATCCACCGCCAGATCCATCTTGTTGGCGGCGATGATCTCATGTTTCTCGGCCAGCTTCGGGCTGAACGATTCCAGCTCGTGGCGGATCTTTCGGTGATTGTCAGCCGGATCGGAGCCATCCATGGGATATAGATCGAGCAGGTGTACGAGAATTTTGGTGCGCTCGATGTGGCGGAGGAAATCGACACCCAGGCCAGCGCCCGAATGCGCGCCTTCGATCAGGCCGGGAATGTCGGCTACAACCATGCGGCGATCGCCCGACAGTTCGACGATCCCCAACTGCGGCTCCAACGTGGTGAATGGATAATCGGCCACCTTGGGCCGCGCCGCCGAGATGGCGCGAAGCAAAGTGCTCTTCCCGGCATTGGGCATGCCGACGAGGCCAACATCGGCGATCAATTTCAGCTCCAACCTCAGCCGTCGTTCCTGGCCTTCGGTCCCCGGCTCGGCATAACGAGGGGCCTGGTTGATGGAGGATTTGAAGTGCCAGTTGCCCCGTCCGCCTTTGCCTCCCTGGGCGATGGTCACCTGCCTTCCCGGCGCATCCAGATCGGCCAGAAGGATTTTGTGATCATCATCAAAGATCAAGGTGCCCGGCGGCACTCGAATCAGCAGATCATTGCCACTGAGCCCCGACATCTTCTTGCCCATTCCCCCCTGGCCGCGCTGGGCGCGCCAATGATGCCGGCCGGCGAAATCGAGCAGCGTGCTCTTGTTCGGATCGGCTTCAAATATCACCGAACCGCCATTGCCCCCATCGCCGCCGTCGGGCCCGCCCTTGGGGACGTATTTCTCGCGCCGGAAGGAGACGCAACCGTCGCCGCCGTCGCCTGCTTTAACCTGAATGACTGCTTCATCAACAAACATGTCGTTTCCAACTGTATGACCGGCCGCCAATGTTAGCGGCCTTTAGACCCCGTGCCATAGTGTGTAAGTCGAGTTATATTCTTTTAGCCAGGTTATACCTGCCACATCCTTGCTGCGGATCTTAGGCGACTTATAGTGAATTGTATCAGGAGTAGGGGAACGTCATGAAAATCGAGTGGCTCTTCGCCTGGTACAACCTGATCTTTATCCTGCCGCTGCTGTTGGCGCTGCTCTACGTTGGAGTGTACGCCATCAGCGGGCTGACGTTCGGCGATACCGACGTGGACGGGGCCGGTGCGGATGTGGATGCCGATGCGCACATTGAATTGGATGGGCATGTTGAAGCGCCGGCGCACGTCGAAACTGATGCACATCTGGATGCCGACGCGGATGCCGACCTCGACGCCGATGCGGATGTCGATGCCCACGTGGAGGCGGATGCGCATGGGGAAGCGAATACCCATGCCGAAGGGCATGGAGATGAGTCCACGGTCGCGCCTGGATCGCTCCTGGCAAGCTTCCTGAGTCTGCTGGGGGTGGGCCGGGTGCCGCTGAGCATCATCCTCATGGTGTTGATGCTTACCTGGGGCATGATCGGCGTTTTTTCGAATATGGTTCTTTGGGAAAAGTACCACGACGAAATGCTCCTGGTGGCCGTTTCGATCCCGTTGGCTTTCGTCGGGAGCGTGCTGAGCAGCAGGCTCATGACCGCCGCGATGGTGCGGTGGTTTCCGACGCACGAAACTTACGTTCAGCGCCGCCACGAGCTGTTGGGCGCGGTAGGCGAAGTCATTTTGCCCATCGACTCCAATTTTGGGATGGCGGCGGTGCGCGATGAGTATCACGATCTTTTTCACATCGCCTGCCGGGTTCGTTCTGATCAGCCGGCGCTGGAAAAGGGAACCAAAGTGAAGCTGGTTGGATTCAACGGAAAGCAAAATATCTATTACGTCATGCAATATGATCCGGCCGTCGCGAGTCGCACGGCGTGATCGAGGAGAAGGTTTATGATGCTCGTTTTGATGTTCCTGGTTGGAGCCGCGATGTGCATCGCGCCGATCTTGCTTCCTCACGACGTCCTGCCACTGGGCACCATCGGACGGGGCGCGATCAGCATCAGCGGCGTGGCCGTCCTGGTCGTCACGCTCATCATGCTGATGTTCAGCAAGCTCTATCGAAGGGCCTCGGCCAACATGGCTTTTGTCCGCACCGGCATGGGCGGCGCCAAGCCCATCAAGGATGGCGGCACGCTGGTCATTCCGGTGGTGCATCAGGTCATTCCAGTCTCCCTGGAGACGATGCGACTGAACGTCGAGCGCCGCGGACCACACGCCCTGATCACCAAGGACAATCTCCGCGTCGATCTTTCGGCCGAGTTTTACATCAAGGTCCAGGCCAACACCGATGACATCATCCAGGCCGCAAGATCATTGGGCGGCCGTAACGTCCAGCCCGACATGGTCAGCGAACTGGTGCAGGAAAAGCTGGTCAGCGCCCTGCGAACCGTGGCGGCGACCAAGGAGCTGGTCGAATTGCACGCCAAACGCGATGAGTTCGCCAATGCGGTGCAGGCCATCTGCACACACGACCTGTCTTCCAACGGCCTGACCCTGGAGTCGGTGACCATTTCCTCGCTCGACCAGACCGATCCCACGCAGCTTCAGGAGCGCAATGTGTTCGACGCCCAGGGCCTGCGCAAGATCGCCGAGATCACCCAGCGTGCCCGCGTCGAACGCAACGAGATCGAGCGCGAATCAGAGCAGGCGGTTGCGACAAAGAACGTCTCGACTCGGAAAAAGGTCCTGGAGCTGGAGCGCGACCAGGCCGAATTCGAGGCCGATCAGAAAATGAAGGTCGCCAATGTCCGCGCTGCCCGCGAGCGCGAGGTCGCTGAATTCAAGCTCTCGCAGGATGAATCGATTGCCCGTCGCGACATTGAAAAGATGAAGCAGATTGAAACCTCGGAGGTCGAGCGCACACTGGCCGTCGAACAGGCACAAATCGCCAAGAAGATCGCACTGGTGGTCAAGCAGCGCGAGCAGGAGACCGCCGAGATCATGAAAAAACAGACGGTCGAGGTGGCCGAGCGATCCAAGGAAGTGGCCATCGCCGAAAAGGAACAGGAGCGCGCGGCGGCCCAGGCGGCCATGCTTCAGGCCGAGTCCGAACGCGAAGGCGCCAAGCAGCGCGTCATGACCGTGACCGTCACTTCCGAAGCACAGCGCGAAGCCGAGAAGAAGCTGATCGCGGCCAAGCAGTTGATCATGGAAAACAAAATCCGCGAGGAAACCGAGGCCGACGTTCTCGCCTATATGAAGATCAAGGAAGCCGAAGGCGAGCGCAAGGCGGCCGACCTTCAATACGAGGCCCGCTTGCGCCTGGCCGAAGGCGAATCGCAGGCCAACGTCAAGCGCGCTGAAGGTGAAAAAGCGCTGAAGATGGTCGAGGTCAACGTCGAGCGCGAGAAGGTCAACGTCGAGCAGGCCCGCGTCGATGTCGAACGCCAGAGCCTCTCCAACAGGCAGGAATTCGAAGGCGCGGCCCTCAAGTTCGAGCTGGAGAAGATGCGCATCGAGGCCGAGCGCGACGTCCGCATCCAGTCGGCCCAGGCCATGGGCCAGATGCTCAACAAGGCGCAGATGCAGATCTTCGGCGATCCCGACACCATGGCCCGGATGTCCGAACGCTTCATGCGCGCGGCCAGCTACGGCTCGGCGGCCGATGGGCTCTTCAAAAACCTGCCGCCGCAGGCCCGCGAGCTCCTCAGCAAGCTGGGCGTCAATGCCCTCGCGCACCTCGGTGATCAGCAGCCCGGCAACGGCAACGGCGAAACCGCCAACCCGGCGCCGCAGCCCGTGGCGGCCGTGGCATCGGCCGCGCAGCCCAAGGAAGAGAAGTTGCCGAAGCACGGCAAGTAAGCGCAAACGGTCCTCAACTGTGGCACGGGCGCCTCGCCCGTGATGTGAAATGCCAACCAACGGCGAATGGACATTGCGATCCGACCTGGAGCTCTTCGGCATCAAGCTGCCGGAGAGCTTCGATCTGGAAGAGTGGGCGGCCTCGCTGCGCAACAAGCCGGCCCAGAATACGATGATCTTCGCCACCGCCGCCGCCATCGTCTTTTACTACGCCGAGCGCGGCCACAATCCGAAGGTGGCTGACTATTACGATGCGCTTGTCTATTGCACGACCAACCTGTCGGTTGGCTACAGTGACATCTTCGCCAAAACACCCCTGGGCAAGCTCGTCGGCTCCGTCCTGATGACCTTCGGCCCAGCCCTCTCCGGCGCAGCGCTGGATGGCCCCCGCGATGAAGGGCGGGGCGAAACTCAGAAGGAAATTCTCACCACTCTCCAGCAGATCCTGGCTCATCTCGACTCCCGGTAGGTCGGGCACTCTTGCCCGACTTTGGCTGCCCGCCGCCCGCCCGCCCGCCCCTAACCGACCAGTCTCATCCATATCATTTCACTGCTTTTGCGGTTGACGTTTTCCGGCGATAAGAGTGCAATCCGCATAGGGTTTTGGAGGCGGAATGCGCTTGAATGCATTTGAACCTGCACCTTCGACGCCGGGAGCCTTGAATGCGCCTTTCCTACATTCTGATGACCCTGTTTCCCACCCGCAATCACCGCCGCCAGACCGCTATCCGTTTCATTGAACCCCTCGAACAGCGCCAGCTCCTCGCCGGCGATGTGCGCTTCGCGGTCATCGGCGACTTTGGGGCCAACACCACCCCCGAAGGCGATGTGGCCAACCGAATCAAAAGCTGGAACCCCGACCTGATCCTCACCGTCGGCGACAACAACTATCAGCTCGGCGCCGCCAGCACCATCGATGCCAACATCGGCAAGTACTACCACGATTTCATCTACCCCTACAAAGGAACCTTCGGCGCCGGCAGCGCCGACGGCGTGAATCATTTCTTCCCCACCCTGGGCAACCACGAATGGATGACGCCTAACGCCCAGCCCCACCTGGATTATTTCACGCTGCCCGGCAACGAGCGCTATTACACCTTCCGCCAGGGCGCGGTGCAGTTTTTCGCCATTGATGCCGATCCCCACGAGCCGGACCTGGGATTTGTGAATGAGACAACTTCAACAGCCAATTCGATCGAGGGACAGTGGCTCAAGAACGCGCTGGCCGCCTCAACCGCCCCATTCAACATCGTCTATTTCCATCAACCGGCCTTTTCCTCCGGCGCCACCCACGGCTCAGCGCCCTGGATGCAGTGGCCCTTCGAGCAGTGGGGGGCCGATGCCGTGCTCACCGGCCACGAGCACAACTATGAGCGGCTGAATATCGGCAACATTCCCTATTTCGTAAACGGCCTGGGCGGCGCGGAAAATGTCTACACCACCTTCCGCAACCCGCCCCTCGCCGGAAGCGCCGTCCGGTTTAGCAGTGACTTTGGCGCGATGCTCGTCGATGCCAACGACACCACGGCCACGTTTCAATTCATCACCCGCGCCGGCAGCGCGATCGACAGTTTCACCCTCGCCCCAGGCACGCTCACTCCCGCCGCTCCGGGCCACCTGGCCGCCACGCCGATCTCCAGTACCCAGGTGCAACTGAATTGGCGGGATCAGTCAAGCAATGAAAGCGCCTTTGAAATCTGGCGCTCCAGCGACAACGTCAACTTCACGCCGATTGCAACCACCCTGGCGAACACGACCACGTTCACTGATTCATCCGCCGGCGCCGGAGTTCATTACTATCGAGTTCGAGCCACCAACGGCGCTGGCGCCTCTGCATTTTCCAACACGGCCGCCACCAATGCCGCGGTCGCCGCCCCGAGCAACCTGGTTGCCACTGTTGTCTCATCCTCGCAAATTCGCCTGGTTTGGCGGGACAATTCCGACAACGAGAGTCGTTTCGAAATCCTCCGCTCCACCGATAACATCTCGTTCACGCCGGTCGCAAACCTCGGAGCCAACGCCACGACCTTCACCGACTCCGGCCTGCTCGCCGGCCGGTTGTATTTCTATCGCGTCCGCGCTGCCAACGCATTGACCACCTCCGGCTTCTCCAACACCGCCTCGGCCACCACCTCCACGACCACCAATCCCCTGGCCGCCCCGTCAAACCTCACCGCCACGGCGATCTCCTCCTCGCAAATCACCCTCAACTGGCAGGACAATTCCACGGCCGAAACGCGATTTGAAATCTGGCGCTCCACCGACAACGTCACGTTCACCTGGCAGGCGCAGGTTGGGTCGAATGTAGCCGCCTATACCCAAGGCGGCCTCCAGAGCGGGCAAATCTATTACTATCGCGTCCGCGCCTCCAGTTCGACCGCCAACTCGGCCTATTCCAACACCGCCAGCGCCACCCCATCCGGCAGCACCAGCGGCGCGCCCGCCGCGCCCTCCAATCTGACCGCTTCGGCCATCTCCTCCTCGCAAATCATCGTGCGCTGGCAGGACAACTCCTCCAATGAAGCCCAGTTTGAGCTCTGGCGCTCCACCGATGGAACGAATTTCACGCAGCGGGCATTCATCGGCGCCAACCTGACCTCCTACACCGACCAGAGCCTGACCGCCGGCGCCACCTATTACTATCGCGTCCGCGCAACGAATCTGGCCGGTCTTTCAGCGTTCTCCAACACCGCCAGCGCCACCCCCGGCGGAACCACAACCGGTGTCCCCGCCGCTCCATCCAACCTGACCGCCACGGCCATCTCCTCCTCGCAAATTACCCTCAACTGGCAGGACAATTCCACCAACGAAGGCCGGTTCGAAATCTTCCGCTCGGGCGACGGCGTCAATTTCGTCTGGCTCGCCCAGGTGGGGGCCAATGTCGCCACCTTCACTCATTCTGGCCTGACTGCTGGAACCACTTACCACTACCGCGTGCGCGCGGTGAACGCCTCCGGCAACTCCGCCTTCTCCAACATCGCCAGCGCCACCCCCGGCGGCACGACCAGCGGCGTTCCCGCAGCACCCTCCAATTTGATCGCGATGGCCATCTCCTCATCGCAGATCAATCTTTCCTGGCAGGACAACTCCACCAACGAAACCCGGTTTGAGATTTTCCGCTCGACCGATGGAACCAACTTCGCCTGGATCGCTCAGGTGGGGTCAAACGTGACCAGCTTCAGCAATACTGGCCTCGGCGCAGGCGCCCAATATTTCTATCGCGTCCGCGCTGTGAATTCGGCCGGCAATTCCGGCTTTTCAAACACCGTCAGCACCACGACTCCCGGCGGACAGTCAACAGGCGTTCCCGCAGCGCCAACCAATCTCGCGGCCATCGGAATTGCCCCCGGCCAGATCCGCCTCACCTGGCGCGACAATTCCAGCAACGAAACGCGTTTCGAGATTTTCCGCTCCGCCGACGGTGTGAGCTTTGCCTTCGCTGCCCAGGTTGGCGCGAATATCACCAGCTTCACCAATACCGGCCTGGCCCCCAGTGCCCGATACTACTATCGCGTCCGCGGCGTAAACGCCTCCGGCAATTCCGGCTGGTCCAATATCGCCAGCGCAATCGCCTCGGGTTCGATCACCCCGGGCTCCTTCTCGACGATGGCGATTAGCAGCGATGTCCTGGGCGATCCCGACCTGGCCACCCTCACAGGAGACCCCGCAGCGTCTCCATGTTCACTTCATCCCAATCTCGTCCCTCCGGAGTCTTCTCTTTTGGAGTCTCAAGAATCTTCGGTACTGAAGTGAAGAACGGGTCGCGCACAAACGGCCTGAATCCCTCCAGCCCGATCAGCCCCTTGCCGATGTGATCGTGCCGATCCACCCGCGAGCCCAGCGCCTTCTTCGAATCATTCAAATGCAGCACCTTCACCCACTCCCGGCCGAGGATCGACTCGACCTGCTTCATGAATTTGCCGTATTTCCTGCCCCGAAAGTCATATCCTGCCGCAAAAAGATGCGCTGTATCCAGGCAAACCCCCAGCCTCTTCGGCCTCTTCACCTTCTCGATGATCAATGCGAGATGCTCGAGCTTATACCCCAATGAACTTCCCTGTCCCGCCGTGATCTCCAGGCAAGTGATCACCTTCGCCTTGGGCAGCAACTGATGCACCACATCCAGCGCCGCCACCACCCGCATCAATCCCGCCTCCTCTCCCATCCCCACGTGCGCCCCCGGATGCGTCACCAGAAACGGAATCCCCAGCAACTCGCACCGCGCCACCTCCTCCACAAACAGCTCCACCGATTTCCGCCACAGCGCCTCATCCGGTGAAGCCAGGTTGATCAGGTAACTATCGTGGCTGATCGTCTTCGAAAACTTCAGCCGCGCGCAGTGCGACGACCAATCCTCGATCACCTGCTTCTCCAGCGGCCGACATTTCCACTGCTGCTGGTTCTTCGTAAAAATCTGCACCGTCTCCATCCCATACTTCTCGGCCGAGAGCAAAGCATTGTGAAGCCCACCGGAGATGGAGAGATGGGAGCCGAACATTACGTATACCTTAGGTGGGCTCCGTTCCGATGGACATATTCGTCGCTCCCGCAATGGAGGATGTTGCTCGCATCTCTGCTATCCATATAATCCACTTTCCCGGCTGCACATCTAAGCGGGCGGAACTCCCAGATGCCAAAGCCAACCGGAAAGCCAAGGAGCTCTGCGATTACAAGGCAAGTATACGTAGTTGCAGCACACGAGCACGTTACGGCGGCATTTGAGCTGTTGACATCACAAAGATATGTGTTGGCGCATTACGTTGCGGGGTTGGCGGTGAAATGTGTGGTCTGTGCCTATCGCTTAAAGATTGCCACAGAATTTGACGAACGCCACGATCTGCGAGAGCTTGCCCGGGCAGCGAGATTCTTTGATCTGTTTCCGCTTGCACGAGCCGAGGCCTTATCGACGGCATTCGGAATAGTTGTGACACAATGGGAAAATGCTCATCGTTACCGATCAGAAGATTCCTTACGAAAATTTCTTGTCGAACGGAAACTGTTTCGGGGCATTAAAGGTGATTTGTTGGAGGGACGAGCGCGTATAATAGTGAACGCGGCATTTGATCTCGTCACGCTCGGAGTTACTCGATGGCAAGACTGACACAAAATCACAAGAATGGACTGCGCAGGAAGCTTTTTCGAGTACTGAAGGCAGAGTTTCCGAAGGCGGATATAAGCCTAGATCAGCCTGGGACGAAAGTTAGCGGACTTATTGTTTGGCAGGGGTTCGAGGGCCTGGAACAAGTGGACCGACAGAGCCGACTTTGGAAGACGTTACGATCGAGCCTATCGAGGGATGAGCAATTGAAGATCTCCGCCATCTTGACCATGGCGCCGGTGGAGAGGTAGCAGCCGAATGGGCCTGATCGTCCAAAAATTCGGCGGTACCAGTGTCGCCAACGCCGCCAAGATTCACCACGCGGCCAAGCGGGTCATCGCCTCCAAGGAAAAAGGCAACCAGGTCGTCGTCGTCGTCAGTGCCATGGGCGAAACCACTGACCAACTCCTCGATCTCGCCCGACAAGTCTGTGAGAATCCACCCAAGCGCGAGTTGGATCAATTGCTCGCCACCGGCGAGCAGGTCACCATCGCCCTCATGGCCATGGCCATCCACTCCCAGGGCCATCCCTCCATCAGCTACACCGGCGGCCAGATCGGCCTGGTCACCGACGACGCGTTTTCCAAGGCCCGCATCCAATCCATCAACAAGCAACGCATCTTCGACCAGCTCGAGCAGGGGAAAATCGTCATCGTCGCCGGTTTTCAGGGCATCACTCCCTCCGGCGATTTCACCACCCTCGGCCGCGGCGGCTCCAACGCCACCCTTGTCGCCCTGGGCGCGGTTTTGAAGGCCGACGTCTGCGAAAATTACACCGACGTCGATGGAATCTTCACCGCCGATCCCCGCATCGTCAAAAATGCCCGAAAAATCGACAAAATCAGCTACGATGAGATGCTGGAGCTCTCGGGCCTGGGCGCATCGGTGCTCCAGACCCGCGCTGTGGAGTTTGCCAAGAAGTACAACGTGCCTCTCCACGTCCGCAACAGCCAGAATGATGTCGAAGGCACGTGGATCGTCGCGGAGACCCCCAATATGGAACACATCGTCGTCTCGGGCGCGGCCCTCAAGAAGGACCTGATCCGCGTCACCATCAATTCCGTCCCCGACCGCCCCGGCGTGGCCGCCAAGATCTTCGGCGACATCGCCGCCGCCAACATCTCCGTCGATGACATCATCCAGAACGTGATGGATGACAACACCGCCAACATTTCCTTCACCGTCGAGCACGGCGACATGCACGACATCAAGCCCGTCGTCGATCGCCTCTGCCAGGAACTGCCCGGCGCCAAGGCCCTCTATCGCTCCGATCTGGCCAAGGTCAGCGTCGTCGGCGTCGGCATGCGCGTCCACACCGGCGTCGCCCAACGCATGTTCAAAGCCCTGGCCGATGCCAAAATAAACATTCAAAACATCACCACCAGCGAGATCAAAATCAGTTGCATCATCTCCAGAGATGACGGCCCGCGGGCGCTCCAGATCGTCCACGATGCTTTTGAGCTGCACAAAGCGCAATAAACTGCCTTACAATCAGCCATCGCACAGGGGACCCATTTCCCATGGACCGCTTTTTCGCCGCCCTTCGCGACTTCCGCACCAAAGACCTCCGCTGGTCCTACGGCGCTGTCGGCATCCTCATCATCATCGGCGTCTGCTCGAATCTGTTTTTCCGCCACGGCTGGGCCATCTGGCCCTTCTGCTTCGCGGCCGGCGCCATGTCCATGGTCCACGAAGCCGCCGACCGCACCGGCCAGGGCGTCCCCCCGCTCTACGTCTACGGCGGCCTCGTCGCCATCCTCATCATCTGGGCCATCCTCGCCGCCATCGCCAGCTTCCTTCACCCCATCGTCCTCTTCATCGGCTTTGCCGTCCTGGGCTATCAGCTCCTTCGCGGCTACATCCAGCAGCGCGAGCGCAAGCGGCTGATCGACTATCGCCGCGAAGAAGGCCTCTGCGTCCGCTGCGGCGAGCCCACCGATCCCACCCGCGCCACCTGCATGTCCTGCGGCCAGGAACCCGATCCCGCCCAGCTCAAACGCATCGCCTCCGTCGTCAAAAACCGCGATGACTACACCCGCAACCGCGCCGTCCTCACCCCCCAGCGCGCCGACGCCACCGTCAAACAACGCGAGCAAGCCCTCCTCCAGCGCCGCCGCCAACGCCGCCAACCTTAATTGTTCTTCATGATCCCCCGCACTCGCCGGTCACCTCGAATAATCCCCCATGGACCTGACCAACCCCCGCGTCATCTATCTCAAAGGCCTCCTCTTCCTCCTCGCCGGCCTCATCGCGTCGGCCGCCATTCTCCTTGAATTCCCCTCCCTCAAACTCACCCTCCTGCTGGGAATCGCCATCTGGTCCTTCGCCCGCGCCTATTACTTCGCCTTCTACGTCATCCAGCATTACGTAGATCCCACCTATCGCTTCGCTGGCCTCTGGTCGTTCTTCAAATATCTGATCGGAAGAGTTAAGAATTAAAAAGAGCCCGAACTGTCCCCCCAATATCATCGCTCCTCATCAGCGTTTCCCCCACCAGCACCGCCCTCACCCCCACCGCCTCCAGCTTCCTCACATCCTCAATGCAACCAATCCCACTCTCGCTCACCAGCACGTTCCGATCTTCCACCAGTTCCGCCATCCGCAGCGTCGTCCCCAGGTCCGTCTTGAAGGTCCGCAGATCCCGGTTGTTGATCCCCAGCAGGCTGTAACTCTTGTGCGGAAACCCGATCACCCGATCCCGCACCCGCATCAAGTTGTCCAGGTCATGCACCTCAATCAGCACCGTCAAATTCAACTCCGTCGCCAGAATCTGGAGGTCTATTAGCTCGCTCGTCTCCAAACATTCCGCGATCAACAGCATCGCATCCGCCCCAGCCGCGCGGGTTTCGTAAACCTGATACGGATCGATGATGAAATCCTTCCGCAAAACCGGCAGCCGCACCGCATCCCGAATCGCATGGATGTATTCCAGCTTCCCCTGGAAATACTTCTCATCCGTCAGCACGCTCAGCGCATCCGCCCCCGCGGCCGCGTACGCCTGGGCTATCTTAATCGGATCAAAATCCGCGCGAATCACCCCCGCGCTCGGCGACGCCTTCTTCACCTCCGCGATCAGGTTCAACCGCTTCTTCGTCGGCGTCGTCACCGCCTGAAAAAAGTTCCTCGGCCGGCCCAGCTCGGCAATCGTCTCCTTGAGCTGTTCCACGGGAACCGACACCCGCCGCTCGGCCACCTCCTGGCGCTTCGTCTCCAGAATCTTCTCCAGGATCGTGTCCATAGGCTGACGGTGCGGCCGATTGACTGTACGCTTGGCAGCGCTGCCAGCGCATTTTCATCCACTGCTGCGCGCGGCGTGCCACTCTAAACCGGAAGAGCGCGATGTCAATTATAGGAGCGAACGGCGTGCTTGGACTGTCCATCGACCTGTGGATCTGGCTGATCGGCATCGCCGCCACCCTCATCGCCCTCGCCGTTTTCATCAGCACCAGCGCCTGGCGTTCCCGCTCCATCCTCGGCCCCCCGCGCCTCCCACCCGACGAGCCAATCGGCCCCTTCGCCTTCATCATGGTCGGCGGCCTCAGCCTCTGGATGCTTGTCCCCGTCTTGATCCTCAAACTGCTCCATCGCGGCGTCCGCCTGGAAAACATCAAGCCCACTCCTGCCGAAACCGTGATACTGGGAATCATCGGCGGTGCGGTCCCCCTCTTCTTCATGCTCCTGGGAACCCTCACTCGCCGCCAGCGCGGCCTGGCAACTCTCGGCTTCACCTCGGGCGATTTCAACAAAGCGTTCCCCCCCGCAATCGCCGGAACCGTCTTCATCCTCCCCGTCGTCGGCTGGGCGGCCCTGCTGGCCGATTGGCTCATGCGAAAATATCAAATCGAGCATCCCATGAAGCACGAGCTGCTCGAAATCATGGATGAAGCCCCCAGTAAGCTTCTGAAGCTGATGATCGTCTTCGGCGCAGTCATCGTCGCCCCCCTCTTCGAGGAATTCCTGTTCCGCGGCCACATCCAGACCCTCATCGCCAGGCTCACCCGCCGCCCCTGGATGGCGGTAATCCTGACATCCATTCTCTTCTCCCTCGTCCACCACTGGTCCATCTGGCTCCCCATCTTCATCCTCTCCATCTGCCTCGGCTACATGTACGAACGCACCGGCAATCTCTGGGTGGCAGTCCTCATGCACGCCATGTTCAACGGCCTCTCCATCATCATGTCCAATTTCGGCCCGCATTGATGCCGCCGCCCCCCATCTCTAGAATCCGCCCATCGCATGACCATCGACGACCAACTGCAAATCCTCTCCCGCCGCTGCGAGCGAATCCTCAGCGAGGAGGACCTCCGCCGAAAACTCCAGCGCAGCGCCAAAACCGGCAAACCCCTCCGCATCAAAATGGGCATGGACCCCACCGCCCCCGACGTCACCCTCGGCCACTCCGTCCCCATGAAAGTCATCCGCCAGTTCCAGGAATGGGGCCACAAAGCCGTCATCATCATCGGCGACTACACCGCCCGCGTCGGCGATCCCTCTGGCCGCAACCAAACCCGAAAAATGCTCACCGGCGAGGAGATCGACGCCAACGCCAAAAC
Source organism: Tepidisphaeraceae bacterium (assembly GCA_036001665.1). Classification (GTDB taxonomy): domain Bacteria; phylum Planctomycetota; class Phycisphaerae; order Tepidisphaerales; family Tepidisphaeraceae; genus JBGPEF01. The sequence continues at coordinate 15,253 of DASYUA010000239.1, read as the reverse complement.
CTACGTCGCCCAGGTCGGCAAAATTCTCCTCTCCGATCCAGAGCATCTCGAAATCCGCTACAACGGCGAATGGCTCGGCAAGATGAACCTGGTTGACATCATCAAGCTCGCCGCCCGCAAAACCGTCGCCCAGGTGCTAACCCGTGAAGATTTCGCCAAGCGCTACGCCGAAGGCATCGACATTCGCCTCCACGAAATCCTCTACCCCCTCCTTCAGGGCTGGGACAGCGTCATGATCGACGCCGACGTCGAGATGGGCGGCTCCGATCAGCTCTTCAACAACCTCGTCGGCCGCGAATTCCAAAAAGAGGAAGGCAAGGAAGGCCAGGTCGTCATCGTCACACCCCTTCTCGTCGGCACCGACGGCACGAAAAAGATGAGCAAGTCCCTCGGCAACTACATCGCCGTCACCGATCCTCCCTCCGGCCAGGATGGCATGTTCGGCAAGGTCATGTCCCTTCCCGACAACCTGATGGAAATGTACTACACCCTCCTCACCGACCTCCCCGAGTCACAATTCAAAGACCAAATCCGCACCCAGCCCCGCGACGCCAAAATCGCCCTCGCCAAACACATCATCACCTGGCTGCACAACCGCGACGCCGCCGACGCCGCCGAAGCCGAATTCATCAAAGTCTTCTCCAACAAACAAGCTCCCGATGAAATGCCCGAAATCCCCGTCGGCCCCGGCCCCCACAAACTCCCCGCCCTCATCGTCCGCGCCGGCCTCGCCTCCTCCAACTCCGACGCCATCCGCAAAATCAAAGAAGGCGCTGTTAGCCTCGACCAGCAGAAAGTGTCTGATTTCCAGAAGGATTACAACATCACGAGTCCTGTGGTGTTAAAGCTGGGAAGAAAGTTTGCGAGGCTAATGCCGTAGACTTTGTTTCGCACGAATTTGTATGAACCCAGCCACGTAGCGGCGAAAGATGATAGCCCACGGCGCAAGCCGTGGGTGACCAAGAGCGGCAGCGAGAGCCCCGTAGGGGCGTAAGAACTTATCCCGTTTCTTACGCCCCTACGGGGCTCCTGATGCTCGCATGCTAACCCCGGGCTCGCGCCCGGGGCTATCATCTGTCGCCCCTTGCGGGGCTGAGTGCTGCAGAATTCGTTCAGTAGTCTCCGATTGGTGAATTGCTCCAATCGGCGGGAGTTTTGAGATGTCCAAACACTGGCGTTGCGCAGTCATCGGCACCGGCGTCGTCGGCGAATGGCACGTCAAGGTCACGTCCCAGCTCCCCAACACCTCTCTCATCGCTGTCTGCGACATCGACTCCGCCAGAGCCAAAAAAGCCCTCGCCAGATACAACCTCCCCAACATCCCCATCTACACCGATCAGGCCGAAATGCTCCGCAAGGAGCAACTCGACATCCTCCACATCTGCACTCCCAGCGGCGACCACATGAACCCCGCCATCATGGCCATGGAGGCCGGCAAAAACGTCATCACCGAAAAGCCCATGGAGATCCAGCTCGACCGCATCGACCGAATGCACGAAGTCGCGAAGAAAAATAATGTCCGCCTCGCCGGCATCTTCCAAAACCGCTGGAACCCCGCCAACCGCGCCATCCATGATGCCCTCGCCCAAGGCCGCTTCGGCCGCATCGCCTGGGCCGGCTGCTTCACCCCCTGGTATCGCCCTGATCAATACTACCGCGACGGCGGCTGGCGCGGCACTTGGAAGCTCGACGGTGGGGGGGCCATCATGAACCAATCCGTCCACGCCATCGACCTCCTCCAGTGGATCGTCGGCCCGGTCAAGCAGGTCAGCGCCTACGCTTCCAGCCGCATCCACGCCGAAATCGAAGTCGAAGACACCATGAGCTGCTCCCTCGAATTCGCCAACGGCGGCTACGGCACCATCATGGGCACCACCGCCATGTTCCCCGGCCAGCCCGCCCGCATCGAAGTCGGCGGTGAAAATGGCACCGCCGTCTCCGAAAACGGCCTCAAAGTCTTCAAATTCCGCGACGAACGGCCAGGCGACGCCCAGATCCTCGAAACTCTCTGCCCGCCCGCTCCCGACAAGCTAAAGGAAAAAATCGCCGCCGCCGGCGGCGACGCCCTCCTCGAAAAGCTCGGCCTCAAAAAATCCACCTCCACCGGCGGCGGCTCCAGCAACACCGATGTCCCCCTCGACTTCCACGCCCGCAACGTCATGGCCATCCTCAACGCCTGGGATGAGGGCCACGATGCCGAAACCCACGCCGCCGAGGCGCGCAAAGCCGTCGCCATAGTCCTGGCCATGTACGAATCCGCCCGCAAAAATGGCGCTCCAATTCAAGTGAAATAATCCGCGCCTGGCACATGCTTTGACTTCTCCCGCCGCAGCTCCGCATGTTTAACCCCTCCAAGGAGGATTTCATGGCACGCGAAGATGTAGCCGCAGGAAAAATGAAACAGCTCCGAGGCAAGGCCAACGACGTCATCGGCGCAATAAAGGGCGATTCCGGCCGCCAACTCAAAGGCAAAATGCAAAAAGGCGTCGGCAAAGCCCAGGAAAAGCTCGGCAAAGCCAGCCGCGGCCGCTAACCCCAGCCGGCGATGTTCACCCTCGATTCTCACCCACGACCGCCTTAACGGCCGAGACCCACACCTCGGCCTTTTTTATCTGCCCTCTTCTCTCCTCCCTTCATGTTTTCTGCATCCACTCTTGTCGGGTTCTGCATCCACTCTTGTCGGGTACGGCTCGCCGCACCACCTCCCTTCCAACTGCCTCACCTCCGAGATTCACATTTTTCACACTTTCAGCTTCCTCCTCCAACCCCCTCCCCAGTCTTTTCTTGACGCCGTCCGCCGCGGGATTTATGCTCGATACAGCTTCGTCGATTTTGTCACCTGGGAGGCCTGCAACATGAGTAAACCGCGAATTCTCCCTTCTTTTGTGTTAGCCGCCATCTTCACCTTATCGGTGGGATCGGCTCGTCTATGGGCACAGGCCGACCCCGCCAAGCCCGACGCACCCAAACCCGATGCCGCCGCCCCGGCCGCGCCCACCGCAGCCGCGCCCGCCGCCGAAGAGGCCCCGATCAACGCCGATCTCAAGCGCGCCTCCGACGATTTCTTCCACTACGCCTCCATCGGCCGCTACGACCTTGCCAAAGCCGAAGGCGAAAAAATCCTCGCCATGAACGCCGACCCCTCCGACGTCTATCGCGCCTTCCAGGCCAGCGTCGCCGACCGCAACCGCCGCGTCACCCCCGACCGCCGCATCGAGCTCTACGAACGCATCCTCTCCTGGCAGCGACAGCCCGACCTCAAGGATGTCGGCGCCAAGCTCATCTCCATCTTCAATCAGGCCACCCTCAAACAACGCAGCAACACCGCCTTCATCGAAGCTCAGGTGCAACGCCTCAGCGGCGGCCCCCGCGCTTACGCCCTCGCCATGGAACAACTCAACGCCAGCGGCGAATTGGCCGTCCCCGTCATGCTCAATTATCTCCGCGACCCCAGCAAGCGCGAGCTTCAGGTCCCCATCCGCAACGCTCTCAAGGATCTCGGCGTCAAAGCCCTCAATCCCCTGCTCGCGGCCACCGAGATGAAAGATCCCATCGTCCTCCCCTGGGTCGTCTCCGCCCTCGGCGATCTCGGCTACGACAACGCCGTCCCCTATCTCGTCCGCCTGCTCAAGAGCGTCGAAACCCCCGAAGCCATCAAAGGCGCTGCCCGCCACGCCCTCCTCCGCCTCAATGTCCCCGCCACCGACAACCTCAACGCCGCCCAGCTCTTCTTCGAGCTGGCCGAAAAATTCTATTACGAAAAAGCATCCATCCAGCCCGAAAAGGGCTCCAAGGACGCCTACATCTGGACCTACACCGATCAAGGCCTCGTGAACAAGACCGTCCCCGCTGCCACTTTCAACGAGGACATGGCCCTCCGCGAGTGCGAACACACCCTCAAGCTCGACCCCTCCCGCGGCGACGCCGTCAGCCTCTGGATCGCCGCCGGCTACAAGCGCGAATCCGAAATCCCCGAAGGCCAGCAGGATGCCTTCTGGGAAGAAAAGCATCCCACCACGCACTATTACGCCGTCGCTTCCGGCACCCAGCATCTCAACCCCGCCCTCGCCCGCGCCCTGCGCGACAAGAATCCCGCTGTCTCCCTCAAGGCCATCCGCTCCCTCAACGAAATCGTCGGCGCCACCAATCTCTTCGCCGGCCAGGAAAACCCGCTCCTCGACGCCCTGCACTTCGGCGATCGCCAGGTGCGCTTCGAGGCTTCCTTCGCCATCGCCCAGGCCCTCCCCCAAAAGAATTTCGCCGGCCAGGAGCGCGTCGTCCCCATCCTCGCCGAAGCCCTCGCCCAAACCGGCAAGCCCGGCGTGCTCATCCTCGCCCCCACCGACCGCCTCAACGCCCTTCGCGAGCAGCTCAAGGCCTACTCCGTCGCCGGCGGCTCGACCGCCGATGCGGCCAGCGCTGCCGCCGCATCCCTCCCCGGCGTTGATGTCATCCTCATGTTCGAAGACGCCGGCACCGACATCGACCGCATGTTCACCGTCGCCCGCGAAACCCTTCGCCTCGAGCGCGCTGCCAAACTCATCGTCGCCAAGGCCTCCAAAGTCGCCACGCCTTACGCTCAGAATGCCATAAACGATCCCAGCATCACCATCACCGACGCCAAAGATGAAGCCGGCCTCAACGCCGCCATCGAAGAAGCCCGCAAACGCGCGGGCAGCCTGGCCATGGATGAAAAAATGGCCACCGCCTACGCCCTTCGCTCTGCCGAGCTCCTCCAGCGCCTCGCCATCAGCAAAGGCCAGGTCTTCGATCTTCTCGTCGCCCAGCCGGCCGTCATGATGGCCCTCGACGATCAGCGCCCCGAAATCGCCAGGGCGGCCGCCAACGTGCTCGGCCTGCTCAATTCCCGCGAAGCCCAGGCCGCCCTCGCCACCAAATCCGTCGATGAAAAAACCCAGGATGAATTCAAAATCATCCTCCTCAAAAACCTCTCCATCCACGCCAAGTTCAACGGCAACCTGATTGATCAGGGCTTGATCGAAAGTCTGGCCAAGCTCGCCGAGTCGGCCGCCAATCTCGATGTAAAATCCGCCGCCGCCGAGGCGCTTGGGGCGCTCAATTTGCGTAGCGAGCAAATCAAAGCCCTGATCGTCAATCAGGCCAGATAGCCGAGGAGTCCTTTAAGAATCGCAAATCGACCCCCGGCCCGAAAATGCCGGGGGTTTTTGTTGGGTGGGTGTTTCATGATCGACGCCATACCGGCCCAGCCTCTGCCGCTGGAATACGCCAGCGAGGAACGAACCGGCCAGTTGCTCAAGCAACTGATCTGGCTCTCCGTCCCTGTTCTCGCCGAAAACGTCCTCCACCTCTTCGTCGGCCTTACCGACACCTACCTCGCCAACCATCTCCCCGACACACCCAATCTCCGCCCCGCCTCCGCCTCCGCCGTCGGGACCATCTCCTATCTCCTCTGGTTCATCGGCCTCATCGTCGGCGCAATCGCCACCGGCAGCACCGCCCTCATCGCCCGTGCGGTCGGCGCTAAACACCGTTCCCTCGCCAACAGCGTCTGCGGCCAATCCGTCATCCTCGCCATCCTCCTGGGCGTCGTCCTCGCCATTTTCCTCTACTTTGGCGCTGATCAGCTCGTCATCGCCACCCGTCTCCAGGGTCCGGCCAAACATTTCGCCCGCAGCTACGCCCGCATGCTCAGCATCGCCCTTCCCTTCAACACGCTGATGCTCGTCGCCAACGCCTGTCTCCGCGGCGCTGGCGACACGCTCTCCCCCGCCCTCTCCATGATCGCCGTCGATGTCATCAACATGTTCTTCAGCTTCTCCCTCACCTACGGCTGGTTCGGCATGCCCCGCCTGGGCTTCAACGGCATCGCCCTCGGCACCGTCATCGCCTACATCGCTGGCGGCGTCATCCAGTTCGTCGTCCTGCTCGTCGGCCGCGGTGGCGTCCGTCTCCATCTTCACCGCATGCGCCCCCACTGGCACACCATCAAGCGCATCCTGAAAATCGGCATCCCCAGCGGCATGGAATGGGTGCTCACCTGGGTCGCCAACTTCGCCATGATCATCATCCTCAACCAGATTGACCCCACCAACGCCATGCCCGCCGCCCACCACAACGCCGTGCGCCTCGAGGCCATGAGCTATCTCAGCGGCTTCGCCATCGCCACCGCCGCCGCCACCATGGTCGGCCAGAGCCTCGGCATGCGCAATCCCCGCCGCGCCACCCGCAGCGCCTATCTCGCCTACGCCCTGGGCGGCGGAATCATGACCTTCTTCGGCATCATTTTCATTCTCTTCGGCAAACACCTGGCCTCCTGGATGTCCGCCGATCCCCACATCGCCGACCTCACCGCCCGCTGCCTCTTCATCACCGGCTTCATCCAGGCCTTCTTCGCCGCCGCCATCGTCTTCGGCGGCGCGCTCCGCGGCGCTGGCGACACCATGGCCGTCATGTTCATCAACCTCGCCAGCATCCTCCTCATCCGCTTTCTGGGCGTGATGATCGTCGGCTTCCATCTTCGCCTGGGCCTGGGCGCAATCTGGGTCATCCTCTGCACCGACCTCTTCTGCCGCGGCGTCCTCATGTACCTCCGCTTCCTCCACGGCGGCTGGCGGCATGTGCAGGTCTGATGCTCAATTTCGCCGCTATAATCGAGCGTCCATGAATCTCTCCAACATCGACATCCCCTCCGTCCTCCGCCGCCTGGCCGACCGCCGCATCGAAGAAGCCATGCGTGAAGGCAAATTCGACAACCTCCCGGGCGCCGGCCAGCCTCTCGACCTCGAGCCCATGCCCGCCGAGGAAAACGCGCGATTGATGTGGTGGGCCATCCGCCTCCTCAAGCAAAACGACTTCATCCCCGACGAGATCCGCTGGCACAAAACCCTCGATCGCCTCCGCGAATCCCTCAACTCACTCACCAGCGAAAATCAGCTCCCCGCGCTGGTCCAGCAAATCAATCACTTCGTCCACAAAATCAACACCCTCGGCACCAACGCCCTCAAAGCCTCCGTCTCACTCCTCGATCTCGAAACCGAGCGCGCCCACCTGCGCGAGAGGCTGAACAAAATCCGATGCCGCTAACCACCCACATCGACCTCCATCAGCTCGCCGCCGAGATCAAATCCCACGGCCGCCATCTCGGCTTCCATCTCATCGGCATCGCCTCCGCGGATCCATCCCACTACCGCGACTATTTCCGCCAATGGCTCGACGATGGCCAGGCCGGCTCGATGGCCTACCTCAAAAATCGTTTCGCCGAGCGCACCGACCCCGCCACTTATCTCCCCGGCGCGCGCTCCGTCATCTGCGTCGCCATGAACTACCACTTCCCTCTCCAGGACCTTCCGCCCGAAAATCAAGAACATCACGCCCGCATCGCCCGCTATGCCCTCGGCGATGACTACCACGACCTCATCAAACACCGCCTGCATCAACTCGCCGACCACCTCCGCCAACTCGCCCCCGACGCCCAAACCCGCGCCGCCGTCGATACTGCCCCCGTCATGGAAAAAGAACTCTCCGCCCGCGCTGGCCTCGGCTGGCTCGGCAAGAACACCTGCATCATCAACGAAAACATCGGCTCCTGGATTCTCCTCGGCGAGATCATCACCACCCTGCCCCTTCCCCCCGACGAGCCCGCCGTCGATCGCTGCGGCACCTGCACCCGCTGCATCGACGCCTGCCCCACCCACGCGATTACTGAGCCCTATCAGCTCGACGCCCGCCGCTGCATCTCCTATCTCACCATCGAAAATCGCACCCCCCTCGACTCTTCCACCGCCCCGCAGCTCGATCACTGGCTCTACGGCTGCGACATCTGCCAGGATGTCTGCCCCTGGAACAAACGCGCCCCCGTCACCGATGAATCCGCCTTCCAACCCCGCTTTCCCACCGGCGCCATCGACCTCCGCCAGTTGCTCGAGTGGAACGACGACGACTACCGCACCACTCTCCGCAACTCCGCCATGAAGCGCGTCAAACTCCCCATCCTACAGCACAACGCCCGCCTGCTCATGGCACCTTCGCCCGCGGCCGAGTAAAAGGGCGACATGAAAATCACCGCATTCGGCCTTGCCCTCTTGTTGCTGCTCTCCTCCATCTCCTGCCAAAGCGCCACCCGCTCATCACCTCCCGGCCAGATCGAGCACATCGTCCTGGTCTGGCTCAAGGACCCCGCTGATTCGGCCGCGCGGCAAAAAATCGTCGAGGCCACCAAAACTTTCCGCCAGATCCCCGGTGTCATCGACGCCCGCGCCGGCCGGGCTGTCCCCAGCACGCGCCCCACGGTCGATTCCAGTTTCGACGTCGGCATCGTCGTCACTTTCAAGGATCGCCAGTCTCTCGATGCCTACGGCCCTCATCCCATTCATGACAAAGCCGCCAAGGAAATCATCGTGCCGGTCATGAAGTCGATCAAGGCCTATGACATTGAGTTGGAATGACCGCGCAAACAAATGAGGCGGCACAGAACGCGCCGCCTCGAAAAAGGAAAGTCCGTACGGTGTGCTTCAGCACACCACCTCGCTTATCCAATCTGAACTTTCCTCGGTTTCGTCTCCTCTCGTTTATTGAGCGTGATGCTCAGCACTCCATCATTCAGCTTCGCATCCACCTTCTTCTCATCCACCGTCGGCGGAAGCGTGAAGCTGCGGAGGAACCGCTGATATCGTCGCTCATTGAGCAGATAATCCCCCTTCTTCTCCTCGGTCTCCTTGTGCTCGGCCGAGATCGTCAGCGTCTGGTTCTCCAGGGTAATATCCACCTCTTCCTTCTTGAACCCCGGCAGCTCAGCCTCTACATAAATGTGATCGGCATCCTCGCGAACATCCACGCCAAACGGCGCCCACCCCATCGTGCTCCCATCGCCGCCGCCGAAGAAGCGATTCAGTGCCGTATCAAACTCGCGATGAAACGCCTCGACCGGGTCCCCGTTGCTCTGTCTGACAACACGAATCGGTAACATGATAAATCTCCTTTCTTTCAACACCATTGGCCTTACAACGCCATACCTATTTCAAACTCCATGCCAGCAACCGCACGCGCATAAACCATTGATTCAGCAATGCTTATCGATACGGCCGGCCCCGCTTTGCGCCTGCCATTTTTGCAGTCGGTGCCTTCATGGCAGTTAGCCCAAAACTCCTCTCCATCCTCGGCCCCACCGCCTCCGGCAAGTCCGATCTTGCCCTCGCCCTCGCCCGCCAAACCGGCTCACAAATCCTCAGCGCTGACTCCATGCAGGTCTATCGCGGCATGGACATCGGCACCGCCAAACTCACTCCCGCCCAGCGCGCGACCGTCATCCACCATCTCATCGACATCGTTGATCCCACCGAGTCCTTCACCGTCGCCAAATTCGTCGAGCTCGCCGATTCCATCATCGCCACCGCCAAATCTCCCCTCATCATCGCCGGAGGCACTCCCCTCTATTACAAATCCCTCTTCGAAGGCCTCTTCGACGGCCCCCCGGCCGACGAATCCATCCGCCAGCGCCTCCGCACCGCCGATCCCGCCGACCTTCACGCCCGCCTCGCCGCCGTCGATCCCCAGGCCGCCGCCCGCATCCATCTCAACGACCGCAAACGCCTCATCCGCGCCTTGGAGGTCTATGAACTCACCGGCCGCCCCATCTCCTCCTTCCAAACCGACTGGGAATCCGGCCACTCGCGCCACCCCGCCACCTGGATCGGCCTCTCCTGGGACCGCGAAGCCCTCAACCGCCGCATCAACGCCCGCGTCAAATCCATGATCGAATCCGGCTGGCTCGACGAAACCCGCTCCCTCCTCCAGCACCACGGCCAACTTTCCCCCACCGCCTCCGAAGCCACCGGCTACCGCGAGCTCATCGAACACCTCCACGGCCGCCTTTCTCTCGAAGACGCCATCGAACAAATCAAAATCGCCACCCGCCAACTCGCCCGCCGCCAGATGAAATGGCTCAAGCGCTTCCCCAACGTCCACTGGATCGCTGGCGACGCCCCCCTCGAATCTCAAGTAACCGAAGTGCTGGCCCGCTGGCCGTAGCGCGTGTATCTTCCGCAATTCCCACGGGCCAGGCGCCCGTGCCACGAGCGTTAGGAGCAACGAATGAAGATCGCAGTCATGCCCGGAGATGGCGTTGGAAAGGAAGTGATCGCCGAAGGCCTCAAGGTCCTCGCCATCGCCGCCCGCAAATTTGGCTTCAAATACGACACCACCCACTACCCCTTCTCTGGCGAATATTACCTCCAGACCAAAATCACCCTCCCCGACTCCGCCCTCAAGGAACTGGCCGCCCACGACGCCATTCTCTTCGGCGCTGTCGGCGTCGATCCCCGCGGCTCCGCGCAAATCCCCCAGGGAATTCTGGAGACCGAAATCCTCCTCAAGATGCGCTTCGCGCTCGACCAGTACATCAACCTCCGCCCCACGCGCCTTCTCCCCGGTGTCCCCACTCCCCTCAAAAACGCCGGCCCCGACGACATCAACATGATCATCGTCCGCGAGAACACCGAAGGCCTCTATTGCCAGAACGGCGGCTTCCTTTACAAAGACACACCCCACGAAGTCGCCAACCAGATCGAAGTCACCACCCGCCACGGCGTCGAGCGCTGCATCCGCTATGCCTTCGAATACGCCAAGCAGTATGGCCGCAAGAAAGTCACCCTCGTCGCCAAAACCAACGTTCTCCGCTTCGCCCACAACCTCTGGCTCCGCGCCTTCGAGGCCGTCAAGGCCGAATACCCCAATATCGAAACCGACTATCACCACGTTGACGCCTGCACCATGTACATGGTCACCAAGCCCAAGATTTACGACGTCATCGTCACCACCAACATGTTCGGCGACATCATCACCGACCTGGGCGCGGCCATTCAGGGCGGCATGGGCATGGCCGCCAGCGCCAACCTCAACCCCACGCGCCAAACCGCCAGCATGTTCGAGCCCGTTCACGGCTCCGCCCCCGACATCGCCGGCAAGAACTTCGCCAATCCCATCGCCACGTTCCTCTCCGTCGCCATGATGCTCGAATTCCTCAACCAGCGCCCCGCCGCCGACGCCATCAACAAAGCCTGCCGCGAGGTCGTCGCCGACCCCAAGAACCACACCCGCGACCTGGGCGGAACCGCCACCACCACCCAGGTCGGCGAAGTGGTCTGCGCAAAACTGTAGGTCCGGCTCTGCCGGACATCGCCTTCTCGGCATACAATCCTGTGTACAACTATGCCAGAACGAATCATCATCATCGGATCGGGACCCGCCGCCTGGACCGCCGCCATCTATGCCGGCCGGGCCAATCTCAAACCGATCGTTTACGAAGGCGCGATCACCGAAGAAAACCGCCTCTCCGGCACCCTCCCCCTCGGGCAGCTCAACCTCACCACGGAGGTGGAGAATTATCCGGGTTTCCCTCATGGCATCAAAGGCCCCGAGCTGATGATGGCCATGCGCGAACAGGCCGTGAACCTCGCCGGCTCAAGCATCGTCACCGAGGACATCGTCAGCGTTGACCTCTCGCGCCGCCCGTTCATCCTCAAGGACTCGGCTGACCGCACCCTACAGGCGCATTCCCTGGTCATCGCCACCGGCGCCAAAGCCAATTATCTCGGCCTGGAATCCGAGGAGCGTTTCAAGAATCTTGGCGTCTCCGCCTGCGCGGTTTGCGATGGCGCGCTGCCGCGCTTCCGCAATCAGCCCCTCATCGTGGTCGGCGGCGGCGACAGCGCGGCCGAGGAGGGGAGTTATCTCGCCAAATTCGCCAGCAAGCTCCACTTGATCCATCGCCGCGACAAGCTCCGCGCCAGCCCCGTGATGGCCCAGCGAATCCTCCGCAATCCCAAGGTCGCCCCGCTCTGGAACTCGGTCATCCAGGAGGTGCTGGGCAATGACAAGCAGGGCATGACCGGCGTGCGCGTCAAAAATCTCGACACCCTCAAGGAGCACGTGATTGACGCGACGGGTATGTTCGTCGCCATCGGCCACACCCCCAACACCAGGTTCCTCAACAACCAGGTCAAGACTGATCCCCGCGGCTACATCATTCTGGCCGACCCCTGGCGGACGACCACCAGCGTCGAAGGCGTCTTCGCCGCCGGGGATGTCGCCGATCCCACCTATCGCCAGGCCATCACCGCCGCCGGCATGGGCTGCAAAGCCGCGCTCGACGCGGAACGCTGGCTGGCGGAAAAAGGAATCCACTAGGAATTTGCAATTTGCAATTTGCGATTTGCGATTTGCGATTGAGTCGCCCCCTTTTGCTGGTCATTTCACAGTTTGCATTGCGAAGCGCCGGGCGGTTTCCAGGGCGTCGGAGAGTTTCGCCGGATCTTTGCCGCCAGCCTGCGCCATCTGCGGCCGTCCTCCGCCTCCACCACCGGCGACCTTGGCCGTTTCGCGCACCCAGTCGCCGGCCTTCAATCCTCGCGCGATCAGATCATCGCTCACGGCCGCGACAAAACTCACCTTTTCCTCTTCCGCTGCTCCCAGCATGATGGCGTAGGAGCCGGCCTTCTTCTTGAGCGAGTCCATGGCGCCGCGCAACTGCTCATCGGTCGCGCCGGAGATTTCGCCGACGATCAATTTCCCCGAACCCAGCGCCGCCGCGTCGGCCAGCAATTTGGCGGCGGCCGCTGCTGGATCAATCTTTGCCCCGGCCCCGCTGGCCAGCTTCTTCTTCAGCGCCTTGATCTCCTCCTGAAGGGCCGCGATGCGCCTGGGCGCTTCATCGGCCGAGCTGCTCAGCGCCTGCGAAACCCCCCGCAGATTCATCTCCATTTTGTGTACATATTCCACCGCCCCGCGCCCCGTCACACCCGTCAACCGCCGCACCCCCTTGCTCACATTTTCCTCCGACACGATTTTCATGAACCCCGCCTCCCCCGTGTGTCGCAGGTGCGTCCCGCCGCAAAACTCGATGCTGTTCTCCACCGTCACGCCCTTGCGCGGGTCCTCCACGCCAATCGCGATCACCCGCACCGGATCGGGATATTTCTCCCCAAACACCGCCCGCACTCCGGCCAATTTCTTCGCCTCATTCAGCGGCATCACGGTGGCGCTCACCGGCAGATCGCTGTAAATCTTCTCATTTACAAGGCGTTCCACCTGCATCATTTCGGCCGCCGTCACCGGCTTATCGTGCGAGAAATCAAACCGCAGCTTCTCCCCATCCACCAGCGATCCCTTCTGCTCGATGTGATCGCCCAAAACTTTCCGCAGCGCCCAATTCAGCAGATGGGTGGCCGTGTGATTGCGCATGATGTCGCTTCGCCGCGCATCCACTTTCACCAGCGCCCGCTGGCCGGCTTCGATCGATCCCTCGGAGACGGTTCCCCAATGCAAAACATGCTCCCCCTTCCGCTCCGTAAACGTGACATCGAATCGGCCGCTCGAAGCCTGTATCACCCCCACATCCGCCACCTGCCCGCCTTGCTCCGCATAAAACGTCGTCTGATCCAGCAGCAGCGCGGCCTCCTGCTCACCCTTCAAAACTCCGCGATGCACGGCCTCGCTCCCCGCCACCCATCCGAGAATCGTCCCCTCAGTGGTGAGCCCCTGATATTTCAGCGCATCATCCGTCTTCTTGAATCCGCCCAAATCCACCGCCACTTCCATGTGCTGCTTCCGCCCCTCGCCGCTGGTGCGAATGTGCACATCCCACAGCCGGTTGTATCCATCCATGTCCACGTTCAACCCGCGCTCCTGCGCCAATTGAGTCGTCAAATCGATCGGGAAACCAAGCTCCTGGTGCAAATCAAACGCCGGCTTGGCATCAATCATGCCGCCGCTGGCGGCCGCCGCCCGCGCGGCATCGTCGAAGACGCGCAAGCCTCGCTCCACCGTCGCAAAAAAGTTTGCTTCCTCTTCCTTGATGATGCCCGCGACCCGGTTCGGATCGCGCCGCAGCTCGGGAAACGCCTCCCCCATCTGCTGCGCCACCACCGGCACCAGCCGATACACAAACGGCTCGCGGAAATTCATTACCTGATAACCGAAGCGCACCGCCCGCCGGATTACGCTGCGCACCACGGCATCGCGCTTCTTGTTTCCGGGGCGGGCTCCATCCGTAATCGCAAAGGTGCTCATCCGCGCGTGGTCGGCGATCACGCGAAAAGCAATATCGGCCGGATTGTCCAGCCGCCCGCCGTACTTCTGCTTGGCGAGATCGGCAATCGCCTCCATCAGTGGCCGAAAAACATCCGTGTCATAGTTGCTCACCTTCTTCTGAATCACCGAGCAAACCCGCTCGAACCCCATCCCGGTATCCACATGTTTGGCCGGCAATGGCGTCAGCCGGCCATCCGTCCCGCGATTGAACTGGATGAACACCAGGTTCCAGATCTCCATCACCCGCGCATCGCCCGAATTCACCAGCAGCCCGCCGGATTTGTCCGGCGTCAGGTCAATGTGAATCTCGCTGCACGGCCCGCAAGGCCCGCTCTCGCCCATCTCCCAGAAATTGTCCTTCTTGTTTCCCAGGTGAACGTGATTGGGATCGATATCGGTCACGCTCCGCCAGAGTTCCTGGGCCTCGCGGTCGGCCTCCAGTCCCTCGGCCGCATCGCCCATGAAAACCGTCGAATGCAGCCGCGACTTATCCAGCCCCCAGACATTGGTCAGCAGGTCCCAGGCCCACTCGATGGCCTCGCGCTTGAAATAATCGCCGAAGCTCCAGTTGCCCAGCATCTCGAAGAACGTGTGGTGATAGGTATCCTTGCCCACATCATCCAGGTCGTTGTGCTTTCCTCCCGCGCGGATGCACTTCTGGCTGTTGGCCGCCCGGTTGTAATCGCGCCGCTCCGACCCCAGAAAAATCGGCTTGAACTGATTCATCCCCGCATTGGTGAACAGCAGCGTGGGATCATCCATCGGAACCACGGGGCTGCTGGGCACGAAGCGATGGCCGTGCTTCTTGACGAAAAAATCGATGAACTGCTGGCGTATTTCCTGTGACGTCATTGCTGATCTCAAAAAACTCTCAAAAAAGAGAGCCGGATTATTTACCAACGCATCCGAAAAGGAAAGCGGGTGGTAAGGGTGAAACGTGAAACGTAAAACGTGATGTGAGTTAGTCATGGGGGGTGGCTCCATTGTCCGGCACAGCCGGACCTACGGAGGAGGGAGGAACGAGGGTGTGAGGGGTGGTGGGAGAGGCGGAGGGGGAGAAGTGGGGGAGGGGGTGGGTGGGGCGTTGGGTGGGGAGGAGGTGTTGGCAGTTGGCGAGGATGGGGGAGAAGCGGTGATCGTTGCCTTGTTCGTTGTAGAGGTTGAGCCACCAGAGGAGGGCGCCGGG
>DASYUA010000238.1:0-14122 GCA_036001665.1 Tepidisphaeraceae bacterium | reverse complement strand
TTCGCTCTTCCTCGCCCCCCCGATGACCTCACACCCACACATCCCTGATCACCGCCACCCCCGCGCTCTCCCCCAACAGCCCAATCGAATTCGCCTCCTCCATCGTCCTCAGTACATTGAAATGGCTGATCCGCTGCGCATATTTGCCCGCCTTGATATGGGCCCCGAAGAACACCGTCGCTATGTGATTATTGGAAGTCTTGTCATCCTCATCCCACGTCACAATCAACAGGCTGTTGTGCCATTTCGCCCATTTCGCATACCCCCACAAATGGTCCGCCAGCCACTGATCCCCGGCCGCAATCGTCCCGTTGTGCATGTTGTGCGCGCTGGTCGGAATCACAAAGCTCACCTTCGGCAATTGCCCGAATCGTGTCGGGAAATCCGTCAGCGGCCGATTGTCCCCGGCCGGCACATCGGCGAAATCCACCCACGGATTGTGCTTCCGCGTATAGCCTCCCGAAGCACACACCGTGCTCCCCATCGCCGGCAGTTCTTCCGAATATCCGGCAAACGTCTTGCCCGCCGCGATCAGCGCCCCGCCCAGGCTCGGCGCGATGAAATCCACCGGACAGTCGTTGGTGGTCACCCCCTGCATCGATCCCGAGAAAAGCGCCAGATAATTTGGCTGGCTCGGATGCGTCAGGCCCCTGGAGCGCGTGAACAACGCCCCATGACTCGCCAACTTGTTAATAAACGGCGCGGCCGCCGATCCAATGATCTTCGAATACGGCCGATTCTCCTCCACCACCACCACGATATGATCGAACTGCGGCACCAACACCGCCAAAAGCTGCCGCCCCTCCAGGCTCTCCATCACAACACTCAACATGCCCAAATCCTACCCTGCCCAGGAACCCGGCCGCTATACTCACTCCCTATGAACCGCTTCTGCCGCCTCATTCTCGTCTCAATCCTCCTGGCCATCTCTCAGCAACAACCCTCCCCCGCCGCCTCGCCCCCGGACCAGGCGCCTCCAAAATTTGATCGTCCCTCCAACCTCTCCATCAACCTCGGCGGCCGCGTCCGCGACTACGTCAACGCCGTCACCGACAACTGGTTCCTTCGCGCCCCCGCCGACAATCCGGCCATCCTCGCCATGTTCCGCGACCGCGACAAACAGCCCTACCGCGACTTCCTCCCCTGGTCCGGCGAATTCGCCGGCAAATATCTCACCGCCGGCGCCCAGGTCCTCCGTCTCACCGGCGACAACCGCCTCCGCGCCCATCTCCAGAAATTCGTCGATGAACTCGTCACCCTCCAGGACACCGACGGTTACCTCGGCCCATTCCCCAAGGATTCCCACCTCACCGGCAAGGCCCCCAACTGCGGCGGCGGCACCTGGGATGCCTGGGGCCACTATCACATCATGCTCGGCCTCCTCCTCTGGCACGAATCAACCGGCGACGCCAAAGCGCTGCTCTGCGCCCGCCGCATCGGCGACCTCCTCTGCGAAAAATTCCTCGGCCCCGATAAGCGCATCCTCGACACCGGCAGCGCCGAGATGAACCACGCCCCCATCCACACCCTCGCCCTCCTCTATCGCAAAACCGGCGAAAAGCGCTACCTCGACCTCGCCCAGGAAATCGTCGAAGAATTCTCTCTCCCCGGTGCCGGCGATTACCTTCGCGTTGCCCTGGCCGGCAAATCCTTCTATCAAACCCCCAAGCCCCGCTGGGAATCGCTCCATCCCATCATGGGCCTCATCGAGATGCACCGCATCACCGGCAACGCCGACTATCGCCGCGCCTTCGAGCAACTCTGGTGGAGCATCGCCGAGTATGACCGCCACAACAACGGCGGCTTCTCCTCCGGTGAACAGGCCCAGGGCAATCCCTATCACGGCGGCGCAATCGAAACCTGCTGCACCATCGCCTGGATGGCCATGAGCGTCGAAATGCTCGCCACCACCGGCGAGAGCATCATCGCCGACGAGCTGGAACTCTCGACATTGAATCAGGTCCTCGCCCTCCACTCCCCCACCGGCCAATGGTGTACCTACAACACCCCCATGGATGGCGTGCGCAAACCCAGCACCATCGACATCGCCTTCCAGAAGCGCGTCGGCAGCGAGCAGCTCAACTGCTGTAGCGTCAACGCCGCCCGCGGCTTCGGCATGATCAGTGACTGGGCCCTGATGCAGGAGAACGAAAATACCCTCATCCTCAACTGGTACGGCCCATCAACCCTGACTGCAAATGTCGCGGGCACATCGGTTAAGCTCGAACAGGAGACCGCCTACCCCCTGGAGCCGCGAATTGTGGTAAAGGTATCTCCCGAAAAACCCGCCGACTTCACCCTGAAGTTCCGCATCCCCCACTGGTCTTCGGCCACCGGTTTCCTCCTCAACTGGCGTCCGCTCATGACAGAAAAAATCAAACCCGGCGCGTATTACACCATTCAACGTCATTGGAAAGCCGGCGATCAGATCACCATCGACCTCGACTTCACTCCCCACATCTGGTCCGGCGAAAAAGAATGTGCCGGCAAATCCTCCATCTATCGCGGCCCGATTCTTCTGGCCTACGACATCGGCAAGGGCTCAGAGCTTCCAAAAATCGATGCCCGCCAACTGCCCAAAGCAAAGCCCAGCCTGACCTCCGGCCCCTGGCTGGCGATGCAGGTGAACACAACAGACGGCCAGGCCGTAAACCTCATCGATTACGCCAGCGCCGGCGCCAACGGCCGCCCCTACGCCTCCTGGCTGCCGCTGCAAAACACTCCCTCAACTCCCTTCTCCCGAACCACCCCTCTGCGCAGCGGCCACGCGAAGTGACAAAAATCAGTCCACCTCCCCCACCTCCGCGGCCACTTAATTGATGTAAGGAATGATTCAAAAATAGCGAGGTGGTTTTATGATGAACCTTAAGAGCAATATTCTGATACAAGCCCTGAACGCGGATTCAGCCTCAATCCATCCAACTCGAACTCCCGTTCGCTTCGAACACACCTTCACGCCCCCGTCTCCCGCATCCCTTCAACCCGATGAGCTGGCCCTTCACGAGATCCTCCTGGAAATCGCCAACGACCTGCGCACGCCTCACGGGATCTTCTATGGCTAAAAATCTGTACCCCCCGGGCTGGGCAATGGCCACTTCATCATGTGCGGTATTGCAGGCTTTGTGGGAATCAGCCGTAAGCCAGATCACCCCCGCCGGCGATGCTCAGCGCCGCACCGGCCTGAGAATTTCCCAGGTGGCGGCAATTTTGGGCCCTCAGGCGCAACTGGATTAATAGCATGGATCTGATCTCTCCAGGGCAGAGCTGCGAGGCGGCCGATTCTTCGTCAGAGCTCCAGGTGCAAGGCGAGGAGGCGAATTCTGCGCCCGGCGAGCGAGCGCAGACGCCGGATGACGAGCTGCTGCGGCGGTACTCGGAAACGGGTTCACAAGAGGCGTTTGCGCAGATCGTCTATCGCCATGCCGGCTGGGTTTACAACTTCTGCCGCCGGCGGCTGAACGACTCTCACCTGGCGGAGGATGCGACCCAGGCGGTCTTTCTGCTGTTGTCTCGAAAAATTCTGTCAGTGCCGCCGCCAGCGCACTTGGCGGGATGGCTCTTTCAGGCCAGCCGCTATGTGCTGGCCGAAACCCGGCGAAACGACAAGCGTTATCATCGCCGCCAGAGTCTGGCGCGAGATGTAACGCTGGCGCGCATCGCTGCACAAGCATCCGCGGAAGCGGCGCCTGACACGCATCTGTCGGCCGCATTGGATGAGGCATTGGTCGGTCTGCGCCCGCGCGAGCGGCAGACGATTTTGATGCACTTTTACGAAGGCCTGACGCTGCGGCAGATGGCCGAGCAACTGGGGATTTCCAAGGAGGGGATCAAGAAGCGGGTGAATCGCGCGCTGGCGCAGCTGCGGCGTCGCCTGGAAGGCAAGGTTCATCGACTGCCGGGGCGAGAAGGCCCGGCCAGCATTGCGGTGATCTTCTGGTTGCTGAGGACGCGACAGGCCGACGCAGCGCCGGTTGGGCTTGCCCAGACCATTGTCAGGTCAAGCACGGTGCCGGGGATGTCATCGTCGGCCGCAGAATGGATGGTTCATGGCGTCAACCGCTCGATGATTCGGGCAACGCGGAAACTGTTGATCACGCTGTCGGTGCTGGGCCTGGAGCTGGCGCTGCTGGTGCCGGCGGGGGTGATGTTGTCGCGAGGTGGTGGCAGAGGTTCGGCCGGCACAGGGCGGCCGGCGGCAGCGTCGGCCGGTCAATCTCCCATCGCGATCGAGAAAGTTTTGAGTGGTGGCGAAACCGTAAGCGGGACGAAAGACTCCTCGCCGGGTAATCCGCCAGGTTGGATCAATGAGCAATCCGGATTGCCGCTGCCGCGGCTCTATCTGCCTCATGAAGATGCGCCGGCCGAAGTCGAAACAACGCCGCCCGCGGATAAGGCGCAACCGGCGGCCCAGGTTGTTGCCGAGGCCGCGCCGGCTTCCAGCGCAGGGCCGCAGTCGCTTCAGCCGCTGGTGAGCGTGTCTGGGGGGACAAGCATCGCAGCTCCGCCCCCCTCCGCTACCTCAATCGACGTGGTGATAGCGGCAACCCCTGCGCTCATCCCCTTTGGCGAAATCCGCGGCCAACTGGCACGCGCAGCATCGTCAACCGATCCAGAGCCGCCCGCTCCGCGCGAACATCCACCCCATTTGGATGCTCATGACAAACCAACACCGCCGCCGGCTCGGCATCCTGGAGATGATTTCTCTCCCGATAGGTTCCCAACGCGCCCGCCGGAGCGGCCATTGGGTCCGCAGCGCTTTCCCGATCCCATTGCCGATTCCATCGGCCGGGGTGGGACTGAGCGAGGGCCGAATTTTGCGCAGCCTTCTCACGACGAGCCGGAGAGAGTGCCGCCTCATCCGTTCGACTTCGATTCCCACCGCCAATCGCCAATGGCGCGTCACCTCTCCGCCATCAAGAAGTTTTCGACCGGCAACGTGATGATGGACGAGGCGGTTTTCCATCATCCCGATCCCCCACGTGCTCCGCTGGCGATGGCGTTTGACGCGGATGTGCCAGGACTCGTCGAATCCAATTTCGATTCTCCAAACTTCGATTTCCCTCAGTCTGAAATGTGGCTCGCCAACATCGATGGGGGCCACACTTCCGCATTATTCGTCACTCCCGTGCCAGAACCCTCCAGCCTGGCGGTGATCATTTTCTCCACTGCCATCCTTTCCCTTCGTCGTCGAAAAGCGCGTTAAAAAGATCGGCCGGCCGCCGTGGCGACCGACCGATTGAGGGAGGAGGAGGATCGTGCGTCCGGACTTTGGCTCATCAACGATGACGGAATCCACCGCGGCTTCGGCCAAGGCCATACTCAGAACCGTGGCCGCCGCAGCCGCCGCCGGCGTAGTCTGACGAGCCGTCGGCGCGGTCGCGGATCACATTCTCCCCGTCGCCGCCGTCGAGGACGTCGCCTTCGTCGGAATCGCCAACCAGCGTGTCGTCGCCGGACCCGCCGGTCATGCTGTCGGCGTCAGCGCCGCCGTGGAGGTAATCGTTGCCGTCGCCTCCATCCATGGTGTCGTCGCCAAATCCGCCAAAGAGGCGATCGTCGCCCAGGCCGCCGGTGAGGCTGTCGTCGCCCACGTCGCCGTAGAGCTTGTCATCGCCGGCGCCGGCGTCGATCACATCGTCCCCAGCGCGGCCCCAGATCACGTCGTTCTCACCGCCGGCGGTGATCGTGTCATCGCCAGCGCGGCCGATGATGACCGTGGAAAAACTGAGGGCGGCATCGGTCAGATCGACGCTGATCGTGTCATCCTCATCGCCGCCGGCCACGATGATGCGCTTCACATCAGCCAGGGCGAACGATGCGGTCTGTGAGCCGATGGTGGTTTCGATCTGGGTTCCATCATCGATGAGCTGGACCGAGATGGTGTTGGCGGCAGCGCGTTCACCGGCCACTGATAAAGTGCCTCCAGCGCTGAGGGTTGCGCCGCTGGCGACCGCGGCCGAGAGCTGGACCCGCGGCTCCAGCATTTCCATTTCGCTTTGCATGAATACCTCCATGGTGTGAATCAGAAACGGCTGACCCGTGCTTCGGCGTTGCGGCCCGCGCCGCTCATACAACTCGCCGCCATCAGCCGTTCTGCCCTTAAGTGGCCGATGCAGCGTGCGCGGGTGACACGATCGCGCGGCATTGGCATGCTTTCTCACCGGCAAAAATATTTTTGAAAATTGTGTCCCCCTTCCCCGTCCCCACCGCTCACTTATCAATGACGGGCAGGGCTATGCCCAAATTAATTCGCGAGCCTGACCCTGCCGCGCGGGCCATGTGCCTCTACTGCATCAAGTTTCACACCATTTGCGAGGAGGTCTTATGCGTCCACAGCAACTCGTCGGCGGCCGCTGGAGCACGTTTCGCGTCGAGCAACTGGAATGTCGCCAGTTGATGAGCGTCGAATTCGCCTCGCTCGACGGAACGGGCAACAACATCATGCATCTGGACTGGGGGAGCGCTGGAATTCAGCTTCTTCGCCAGAGCGCGGCCGACTATTCGGACGGGATCTCCACTCCCGCCGGCGCAGATCGCCCCAGCGCCCGCGCTATCAGCAATGCCATCGCCGCCGCTCTTCCCGACGGCACGATCAACGACCGCAATCTCTCCGCTTTCGTCTATGCCTGGGGCCAATTCATCGACCACGACATGGACCTGACCGTCAACGGATCGCCCACCGAGGCATTTAACATCCTCGTGCCGCAGGGGGATGAGTCGTTTGATCCGCTGGGCACGGACACGCAAATCATCGGCCTCAATCGCTCGCAATATGACCTGACCACCGGCGCCAGCACCGACAATCCCCGCCAGCAGATCAATTCCATTACCGCGTGGATTGACGGCTCGATGATTTATGGCAGCGACACTGCCCGGGCGGCGGCGCTGCGAACGTTCAACTGCGGCCAGCTTAAAACCAGCGATGACAATCTCCTGCCCTTCAATACCGATCTGCTGGCCAATGCCAACGATGCCCATCTGGTCAGCGATGCCGAGCTTTTCCTCGCCGGGGATGTGCGGGCCAATGAAAATATCGAACTTACATCGCTGCACACTCTGTTCATGCGCGAGCACAACCGCATTGCCGCATCGCTTGCCGCTCGAAATCCTGCTTTGACGGATGAACAGCTCTATCAGCGGGCCCGCCAGCAGGTGGTCGCCGAAATTCAGGCCATCACCTACAACGAATTTCTCCCGGCCCTGCTGGGGCGAGGCGCCGTTGATCGTTACAGCGGCTATGACTCCAGCGTAAATCCGGGCATCGCCAACGAATTCTCCACCGCCGCCTTCCGGCTCGGCCACAGCATGCTGGGCGATGATGTCGAGTTCCTGGACAACAATGGAGAAGACGTCCGCGATGAGTTGCCGCTGGCCCAGGCCTTTTTCAATCCGGATGTGGTGGAGGAGACGGGGATCGATCCGATCCTCAAATATCTGGCCTCGGATCGTGCGCAGGAGATTGACAATCAGGTCGTCGATGGGGTTCGCAATTTCCTCTTCGGACCTCCAGGCGCCGGCGGGTTTGATCTGGCCTCATTGAACATTCAGCGCGGCCGGGATCATGGGCTGGCCGACTACAACACCGTCCGCGAATCCTACGGCCTGGCTCGCGTGGATGAATTCTCCGATATCACATCCGACGCACAGCTTCAGCAAACCCTTCAGGACCTTTATGGATCGGTTGACAATATTGACCTATGGGTGGGCGGACTGGCCGAAGATCATGTCGCCGGTGGGAGCGTGGGCCCACTGTTCGAGGCCATCATCTCCGACCAATTCGAGCGGCTGCGCGATGGCGATCGATTCTGGTATCAAAACGAGTTCTCAGGCCCCCAACTCGATTCGCTCAATCACACGCGCCTCTCCGACATCATCCGCCGCAATACCACCATCACCAGTCTCCAGAGCAATGTCTTCGTCTTTGATGTGAGCATTCAGGGGCGGGTCTTCAATGATGCCAATCGCAGTGGGCGTCCCGACCGAGGTGAAATGGGGTTGGCCGGGCGAACGGTTCAGCTCTTCGACAATGACGGCAACCTTCTCCAGAGCACCACCACCGACGCGACCGGCCGATATTCGTTCCCCGGTTTGGACCTGGACACATATCGCGTGCGCGTGCTTGCCGAAAATGGCTGGACCCAGACCACGGCCGACCCGGCCGACATTCTCGCCACGCGCGGCGGCAACATCCTCAACATCAACTTCGGCTTCGCCGGTCCGACTCAGTATTCGACCTACAACCCATTCCACTGGTCCCGCTGGCATTGACGATGGAG
This sequence comes from Tepidisphaeraceae bacterium, assembly GCA_036001665.1. Taxonomy (GTDB): domain Bacteria; phylum Planctomycetota; class Phycisphaerae; order Tepidisphaerales; family Tepidisphaeraceae; genus JBGPEF01. Next base: position 5,846 of record DASYUA010000238.1, on the reverse strand, counting down.
TCAGCCTGGCTGGCTCGAAGCAGCACCGACATCCGTCGCCAATTGTCCGACTGGCCGGTCCGCCCCGTGAAGTCGTTCCCAGCGTCGCCGCCGGATCCAGTAGAACAGGACCGGGATCAGGAGATCGATAACTTCGTCGCTGATCAGCAGTCCACCCAGCACCGGCGCCGCCATCGGCCGCATGATCTCCGCGCCCGTGCCGCTGGCCCAGAGCATCGGCACCAGGCCGACGATGGCCACGCCCTCAGTCAGCAGCTTCGGCCGCAGCCGATGCACCGCGCCCTCGATCACCGCGCGGCGCAGCTCCGCGAGCGAAGGGATATCCTCCAGCCCGCCCCGGCGATCGATCGCTTCGCGCAGATACACCAGCATGATCACCCCCGTCTCCGTGGCCATTCCAAATGCCGCGATATAGCCGATGGAAACGATCACGCTGAAGTTGAATCCGAACAGTGCCTGGAACATCAGCGCTCCAGCCAGCGCGCCGATGACGGCCAGAAAGACCAGCAGCGTGTCCATCAGGTCGTTGAAGGTGACGTACAGCAGGAACAGGATGAGCGCGATGACCAGCGGAAAGATGATCGACAGAGTCTGACGCGCCCGAATCTGGTTCTCAAACTCCCCCGTCCATTCGATGCTCATCCCGGTGCCGGCCAGCTTCTGCTCGATGTCCCGCACGGATTGCCGCGCCTCCTCGACAAAGCCGACGATATCGCGGCCCGACACTCCGAGTGTGACATAGCTCCGCAATCGTCCATTCTCGCTCTTGATCATGCTCGGACCCTCGACAATCCGGATATCGGCCAGCATGCGCAGGGGAATCTGGATGATCCCGGAACTTGGCGGCTTCATCGCCTTGAGCTGATCGTTCACGCCACCGCCGGAGGACGATGATCCGGCCGCGCTGCCGCCCATCGCCGTTCCGCCACCCGTCGAAGCGCCGCCCATCGCTCCCCCCGCCGCCTTGCCTGTCGCCCCTGATGTCGCAGCCATCCCGCCGGAGCCTGCCGAAGGTGACATCAACCCGCCACCTCCGCCACTCTGCGACTCACTCGCCGTCAGGAGCCTTACCGGAGTTGACCGCCCCGTTACCAGCACCTCTTTGATCTTCTCGATATCCTGCCAATACTCCGCCGCATATCGCACGCGCACGGGAAATCGCTGGCGTCCCTCGATGGTCATCGTCGCCCTGCTGCCGCCCAGCGCGGTCTCGACCGCCTCGGAAATGTCGCTCATGTTCACGCCGTAGCGCGTGGCTTTTTCGCGATCGATATAAATTTCGATATAGCGCTTTCCCAATACCTGATCGGCCGTGACATCGACAGCGCCCGTGGTCTGTCGCAGCTTCCGCGCCAGCTCCTCGCTGACACGCTGCACATCCGCGATTGCCTCAGGCAATGGCTTTCCGGTCGGGCCAAATACCTTCACGCCAATCTGCGTGCGCACCCCCGTGGCCAGCATGTTGACGCGATTGATGATCGGCTGCGTCCACACATTCCCCCATCCCGGCATCTGCAACTCGCTGTCCATCTCCTTCTTCACATCGTCCTTGGTCTTCTGCCAGAGGAACAGGGTTTTGGACAACTCATCGCTCAGGGGCGGCCGCATTTCCACCAATGACTTGTCGTCTGGTTCAGTTCCGGCGAAGGGTGTTCCGTGAGAAGCGCGATGCAAAGCATCCAACAACAAGTCGTTGATGGCCACTTTGCCATAATCGAACAACTCCCAGTTCAGGGTCTTCGTCCGCTCGCGCCACAACTGATCCCGTCGAGCCTCCAGCTTCTCCAGCAACCGCTGCGCAAACCCGGGCGCTTCATACCCAATCGCCCGCTGCGCAAAATGAATCACCTGCCGGCCAACGCCAGGCGAATCCACCAGAAGATCATCGCGATCCGGCGCAATTTCCCGCCGCACCAGCTCGCGGCGCAGCAGATCCAGCAGCTTGTCCACTTCCTCCTGGCGGGGAACATCCGCGATGAGCAATCCGTGAGGTTGAGCAGCCGCGATGATCTCACTCTCATCATTTTGAGTTGGTTGCCGCAACATCGCAGCACCGATCTGCTTCCTTACTTGCTCATACGCAACGCGAACCAACTCGCTGGCGAGCTGCGGCCTGTATTCCAATTGCCTGCGTCGGGCCAGATCGCGCATGGAACGATCAAACCCCTCGATGGAGATTTGCGTGGCGGTGTTGAGAAGGTTTGTGGCATCGGTGAGCGATGGATAACGTTTGAGCAAATCTGCATCGCTCACCGCGGCGGCCACGCGCTGCCAATCCTCCGGCTGCATTCCATTGCCTTTGAGCCACCCCCGTTTCTGCATCTCGCCCGCCACCACCGCCGCCTGCCCAAGCGCATCCTCAAAACGAATCTGCCGTTTCGGCCACCAATCCGCCGGCCGCAGCGACACAACTGTCTCCACCATGTCCACTGGCGATGGATCGGTTGCGGTCTCGGCCCGGCCGATCTTCCCCACCACCTGCTCGACCTCCGGAAACGAACGCGACACCTGATCGCGCACGATCACATCATCCACCGCCTGGCTCATGGCAATCCGCGGTGCCGTCAGCGGCATGTCCATCAGGCTGCCTTCGTTCAGCTCCGGCATGAATTCGCTGCCGAGCTTCTTGAACCGCGTGTCGGCCAGCAGCGCGACGATGATCAGGCTGGCCACCGCAACCGTCCAGCGATGCCGCGTTGCAAAGGTGACGGTAATGATCGCAACCGCCAGCAGCCCGCGCGTCAGCCACGGCACGCTCAAAAACCCGCTGGCCAGCAGCAGAATCACTCCCATCACCCACAATACGACGGCCTTGCGGTCGATCATCCACGAGAGCACCGGCCGATAGATGTGGATGAAGCTGCGGACGATCCAGTTGTCCTCCTCGCCGCGGATTCGCCCGCGCACCAGCAGCGGAATCAGCGCCGGCACCAGCGTGATCGCCAATACCGCCACGCCACACATCGCAAACGTCTTGGTGAACGCCAGCGGGTGCGAAAGTTTCCCCTCCTGTCCGCCGAAAGCGAAGACGGGGATGAACGAGAGGAGCATGATGATCACCGAGAAGAAAATCGGCCGGCCGACAAGCCGGCAGGATTTGATGACGATCTCGGTGGTATCGCCATGCACCTTGCCATCGCCGAAGTGCAGCTTCAGCTCGTGCGATGCGTTCTCCACCATCACCACGGCGGCATCGACGAGAATTCCGATGCTGATGGCGATGCCGCTCAGCGACATGATGTTGCTGGGGATGTTCAGGTAATACATGAACAGGAAGCTGATCAGCACCGCCATGGGCAGCGTGATGCAGACGACGATGGCCGAGCGCAGGTGCGTCAGGATGAGGAGGATGGCGATGGAAGCGATGATGATTTCTTCGCGCAGCGTGCTGGTCACGGTGTGAATCGCCGACTCGATCAGCCGCGTCCGCTCATAAAATGGGACAACCCGCACGCCTTGCGGCAGCCCACTTTGCAATTGCCGGATCTTCTCCTTGACCGCTTTGGTCACCTCCAGCGGATTTTGGCCGACGCGCATCATCACCACGCCCCCCACCACTTCCTGCCCATTCTTCTCCAGCGCGCTCCTTCGAAATTCCGGGCCCAGTTGCACCGTCGCCAGGTCCTTCACGCGAATCGGCACCCCGCCGCGCGAGGCGACCACCACTTGTTCCAGGTCATTCACTCCCCGCAGCCATCCCACGCCGCGGACCAGGTATTCCGTGTTGTTGGTGACGACCGATTTTCCGCCCACGCTCATGTTGCTGGTGCTGATGGCGGCGTAGAGGCTGCCCAGGGGCAGGTCGAAGGCGCGCAGCTTGGCCGGGTCAACGTCGACCTGATACTCGCGGACAAATCCGCCGACACTGGCCACCTCGGCCACGCCGGGCACGCTGTTGAGCTGATAGCGCACCAGAAAATCCTGAATCGCCCGCAGCTCATCGAGGCTCTTGCCCTCTCCCTCGACCGTGTACCAGAAAATCTGCCCCAGCGCTGTCGCATCGGGCGCCATCACCGGCGTGACTCCGGCCGGCAATTGCGCCTGTGCCGTGCTCAATCGCTCCAGCACGCGATTTCTCGCGAAATAGAAGTCGGTCTTGTCGTCAAAGATGATGTTGATCATCGAGAAATTCGGCTCGCTCGTCGATCGGATCGACTTCACGCCCGCCAGGCCCTGAAGCTGAACCGAGAGCGGATAAGTGACCTGCTCCTCGATGTCCTGCGGGCTCCGTCCCATCCAATCCGCAAAAACGATCACCTGATTCTCAGACAAGTCCGGAATTGCATCCACCGGCGTGTGGATCAGTGCATACAGGCCCCAAAGCGCAATACCCAGCCACGCGAAGATGACCAGCCACCGATTGCGAACGCTCCATTCGATGATTCTGGCGATCATGGCTTTTGCGCCTCCCTCGAAGGCGCCGGCGGCGCGGCGGCGGCAGCTTCGATTCGCGGCGGATTCAGACGATTTTCGGCGTCAATCAAAAACGTCCCCACCGTGACAACCCGATCCCCTTCCTCAAGTCCTTCGACAACCGGATACCACTCCTCGGCCGGCTGCCCCGCGCTCGCGGCCTCGGCGGCCAATGGTCCCAGCTTCACCGCGTGCATGTCATAGATTCCCGGCGTCGATTCGACATAGACGATCTTGATCCGGCCGGTGTCGATCACCGCGGACCGTGGCACCGCCAGCAATTTCCCCGTCGGCACTGCGCCGTGCTTTCGAGTTGGCGTCACCTCCGGCGCGGCCTTGGGCAGCGACTCCACAGCGCTGCCGCAATCAAGCATCTTCGCGCCGTAGTACGGATTGGCAGTGGCGTCGCCCTCCTGAAGCCAGTTGGCCTTCTTCATCGGGCATCGGAAAACTTTTACCGTCGCGCCCGCCGCCGGAGTTCCCGCGGCTTTTCCGATTTCGATCATCGCGGCCGAAACATCCTTAAAAATGTCCCTGATCTTCTCGATCGGCTGACCCTTCATTGCCTTTACGGCCTCAATCAGCCGTGGATAGCTCGCCCGCACCGCGTCGGCATCCTTCGCGGGCGCGAGCTTCGCGGCCGATTGAGCGAGGAGTTCGGCAACCCCATCCACTTTGTCCTCCGACAATCGCTTTTGCGCCGCGAGATACGGCTCCAGCGCCTCGCGATAGAGAGTGCTCAATGAAACGGGAGCCGAAGCAGGCTGCGATGCCGGCTGCGACGTCGCGACAACCCGAAGCCCAGCCTTCTGCGCCGCATTAAGGGCCGCCATCGCCGTGGCCATCGGCACCTGAATCACCGCATCCGCAAACATCCCCGGCCGCAAGCGCAGCTCCACATTCTCCACCTCCACTCGCGCATCCAGCGTCCGCGTCTCCGGATCAACCGCAAACGCCTTGAATGTCACCGTGCCGGTGAAGAGCTGATTCGGAAACGCCTCGACCGTCACCTCGACCGGATCGCCCACCTCCACCAGCGGAATATCCCGCTCGTAAAGTTTGAGCTGGAGCCACAGTTTACTCAGGTCCGCGACCGTGAACGGTTCGGCCCCCACCTGAATGTAATCGCCCTGGCTGATGTTTTTCTTCACCACGATGCCGCTGATCGGCGAGGTGACGGTCAGGTTGTTCCCGGTCTTGCCGGTGCGATCGAATTCCTCATCCAGCTTGTCCAACTGCTCCTGACTCACCCCCCACAGCGCCAGCTTCTGCAAATTCGCGTTGTAAAAAGCCGTCGCATCCATCTTCGTCTGCTCGGCGGCATCGGCCGGCAGATCGTTCACCTGCTTGCGCGCCCGCAGATAATCGCGCTGAGCGGTGTAGACCTCCGGGCTGTAGAGCGAATAGACCGGCTCACCCCTTTTCACCGCCTG